>NZ_CP137636.1:3865798-4206623 GCF_036670015.1 Niallia sp. XMNu-256 | reverse complement strand
TTATGCCCCTCCTTTTGCTGGTGTTCGCATAAAAAACAATAGGTTATACACGTAGTACAACCTAATCTACAACATTACACGAAACAATCTGTGTGGATAATTATATAATAAGGATAAAAAGCAGATTTAGACAATATCCACCAATTGTGGACAAATTTTATTAACTCACGTGGATAACTTATCCACAGGTTATTAACAATTTGTGGATAAAAGTTTAATGTGGATAACTTATTAAGGTGAAAACACAAATATAATATCAAATAAAACCGAGGTTAGCAATGGTTTTCGCACTTTATCCACAACCTTAACATATTGTGATTAATAAATGTCCACAGGTAGTGGGTTTGTGTAAAACCTGTCAATATATGTTGTGGATATTAAGTTTTTTTGTCGAAAAATATCCACAACATATTAAATGTGTTTAATTAGAATGGAAAAATGGATCTATAGAATTTTCCTATGGATAAAAATGTTGGTTTTATTTTGGAGAAAGTTTGATTATAATTTTTAACAGTGGTTGACAAATTTTGTTGAAAGTCTATATAATATTAATACTGTGTTTTGAGAAGCGAATTCCTCGAGGAGGTGTCATATATGAAAAGAACATACCAACCGTCAACACGTAAACATAAAAGAGTACATGGATTCCGTGCACGTATGAGTTCTTCAAACGGCCGTAACGTGCTTGCTCGTCGTCGTCGTAAAGGAAGAAAAGTATTATCAGCTTAAGCCACTGAAAATTCAGTGGCTTTTTTTTCTCGCTTTTTCCGGTTTTTACTCCAAGGTAAATACATATTTTAGGGGATTATGGAAGCTTGACTTTATGGCAATACTTATTTTCTATATGGAAATCTTGTGTTCGAGCAGATCAAAGGCTAAAATGGCATGGAAGTAGTAAATTTGCATCTGTCTCTACTTATCTAACCTCTGCAATTTTCTACTTAAAGATCGAATGAAGGTGTATTCTAGATGAAAAAGGAATATCGAGTTAAAAAAAATAAAGACTTTCAAGAAGCATTTAAAAATGGCAGATCGGTTGCAAATCGGCAATTTGTCCTTTATCTATTAAAGAAGCCCGATCAACCTCATTTCCGGATAGGTCTTTCAGTTAGTAAAAAAATTGGCAATGCAGTCACTAGAAATAGAATTAAACGATACGTACGACAAGCATTCCACGAATTTGATGGACAAATACATAATGAGTGGGACTATATTATTATTGCACGTAAACCAACAGCAGACATGGACTTTTTTGAGGTAAAGCAAAGTCTGACACATGTACTGCGTCTAGCTCGTGTTATGAAGAAGGCAACGCAAGGGCGCTCGAAACCTGTAGAAGTAGGTAAAAACAATAAATAAAATGTAGACAATTTCTTATTCTATTTTCACATTTTTAAAGGCGTTTCCTAGTAAAAGATGGTAGAATGGAATAACGAGATTTAAAATAGCTATTTTCCCCTCCATTTAGTGAATGAAGGGAAGCCTCCGGCGAGCCTTGCGATTTTTTTATTAAAAAATTATGGCGCAAATTCGGGGCGCGAATTTGATTATTATATGATCTATATTAATCCATGTTTTTAAGGAGGAAAATACGTTTGAAGAAGCGAATGACGTTCATCATCGGTCTTATTCTTATTGTAGCTTTCTTGGCAGGCTGCACAGAGGTAAATGACCCGATCACTTCTGAGAGTGATGGATTTTGGAATCAGTATATTGTCTATCCATTGTCACTCTTAATTATAAAAATAGCTGAGTTTGCAGGTGGAAGCTTTGGTTTAGCCATTGTCATTGTAACGATTCTGATTCGACTTGTGCTTTTGCCATTGATGATCAAGCAAACGAAAAGTTCAAAAGCCATGATGGCGATTCAACCAGAATTGAAAGAGCTTCAGGCAAAATATAGTTCAAAAGATCAAAAGACACAGCAAAAATTGCAACAGGAAACGATGGAATTGTTTCAAAGACATGGCGTCAATCCAATGGCTGGATGTTTACCATTATTTGTTCAAATGCCAATTTTAATCGGAATCTATCATGCCATTATGAGAACACCAGAATTGCAACAACATGCAAACTTCTTATGGTTTGATTTAGCGGCTCCTGATCCGTATTATCTACTTCCAATCATTGCGGGGATTACAACTTTTATTCAACAAAAGATTACAATGGTAGGTATGGAGAATAATCCGCAAATGACGATGATGCTATGGTTAATGCCAATCATGATTGTTGTATTTGCGATTAACTTCCCAGCTGCACTTGCTCTTTATTGGGTAGTGGGGAATATATTTATGATTGTACAAACCGCTTTAATTAAAGGTCCAGATATGAAAAAGGCAAAACAAGCTGCTAACGCGGGAGGAGCGAAAAAGTAAGTGAAACAGATTACTGCTACAGGACAAACTGTCAAAGAAGCAGTGGAATCAGCTTTAGCTCAGTTACAAATTACAGAGGATCGTGCGGAAATTTCTATTGTGGACGAAGGCAAAAGAGGCATTCTAGGAATTTTCGGTTCACGTCCGGCTGTTGTCAATGTTTCAATCAAAATCGATCCGATTGAAGAGGCGAGAAACTTTTTACAAGAAGTTAGCGACAAAATGGGGGCAGGTTCCATTACAGTTGATGTTGAGCAAAATGGAAAACAAGTTAAATTTCTATTATCAGGTGAAAAGATTGCCCTTCTAATTGGAAAAAGGGGACAAACCTTAAATTCATTGCAATATTTGACTCAACTAGTAATCAACCGTTTTTCTGACCATTACTTAAATGTGACGCTAGATGCCGAAGATTATCGAGAAAGACGAAACGAAACATTAATACAATTAGCCCAGCGGCTTGCACAAAAGGCGATCGTAACAGGGAAAGAAGTTGCTTTAGAGCCAATGCCTTCCTATGAGCGAAAAATTATTCATACTGCTTTAGTTGAGAATAAAAAAATTAAAACGTACTCTAACGGTGAAGATCCACATAGGCATATTGTGATTGCACCGAAATAAAGTGACAAAAAAACTTCTGATTAGATATCAGGAGTTTTTTTTTTTGCCTCGTTTTTCTTTATTTATGATTTCATCAGGTATGAGTAAGATCAATATTGTGGATAATTGATAAGTGCTTTATTGTTATTCACATGTGGATAAGTTAAAATAGAATAATAACAATATCGATTGATGTGGATAATGAATTATTAATGACTAGACTAGATTACGATATATAAATACAATGTAACTTATGGTCTTTTTTAGGTAGGTGTAGAAATGGAATTTGATACAATAGCAGCGATCTCGACACCAATGGGTGAAGGAGCGATCGCAATTGTTCGATTAAGCGGAGATGAAGCTTTTTCAATCGCTGAAAAGCTTTTTAAAAGTATAAGTGGTAAAGAACTGACAGAGGAGCCTTCCCATACGATTCATTATGGACATATGATTGATCCTGTAAGTAAAGAAGTGGCTGAAGAAGTCATGGTATCGATCATGAGAGGGCCTAGAACGTTTACAAAAGAAGATGTTGTTGAAATCAACTGCCATGGGGGTCTGGTGTCTGTGAATCGGGTCTTGCAGTTATGTTTAAATAACGGAGCAAGACTAGCAGAGCCCGGTGAATTTACAAAACGGGCATTTTTGAATGGAAGAATTGATCTATCACAAGCTGAGGCTGTGATGGATTTAATCCGGGCGAAAACCGATCGTGCGATGAATGTGGCTTTAGGGCAAATGGAAGGCCGATTATCCAAGCTGATCAAAAGGCTACGTCAAGAAATACTAGAGACATTAGCTCAAATCGAGGTTAATATAGATTATCCGGAATACGATGATGTAGAAGAAATGTCGCATCGGATGCTTACAGAGAAATCGACGTATGTAAAAAAAGAAATTGAGAAGTTATTACAAACTTCCCAACAAGGAAAAATTCTTCGGGAGGGCTTGTCAACAGTAATTGTTGGACGTCCAAATGTAGGGAAGTCCTCTCTATTAAATAGTCTAGTTCAAGAAAATAAAGCAATTGTAACTGATATTCCAGGTACAACTAGGGACGTCATTGAAGAATATGTCAATGTCCGCGGGGTCCCACTTCGTTTGTTGGATACAGCTGGAATTCGAGAAACAGAAGATATTGTAGAGCGCATCGGTGTTGAGCGGTCTAGAAAAGTTTTAAAAGAAGCAGATTTAATTCTTTTGGTTCTAAATTATTCTGACCTTTTAACTGCTGAAGATGAGAACCTTTTTGAAGCGGTTCAAGGGATGGACGTAATTGTCATTGTAAATAAGACCGACTTGCCGCAAAAAATTGACATGAACCGAGTTTATGAGCTTGCAGGTCAATATAAAGTGATCACGACCGCGATTATTGAGGAAAAAGGCGTAGATGAACTGGAACAAGCGATTGCCGACTTATTCTTTACTGGAAATATTGACGCAGGTGATATGACATATGTTTCAAATAGTCGTCATGTGGCTCTATTAAATCAGGCCCATAAAGCCATAAGTGATGTTTTAGAAGGAATAGATTTCGGAACACCGATCGATATTTTACAAATTGATTTAACGAGAACCTGGGAATTACTAGGAGAAATTATTGGGGATACGGTTCAAGAAAGTTTAATCAATCAATTGTTTTCTCAATTCTGCTTAGGAAAATAACGTTTCGGAACCTATTCAGAAGGGATTCGGAAGGTTCCGAACTCACGATACGAAAATAATATTTACTTTGTAAGGAGGTTATTCGATGCAATTTGATGCAGGTAATTATGATGTGATCGTCATTGGTGCGGGACATGCTGGTTGTGAGGCAGGGCTTGCTGCTGCTCGCCTCGGTGCCAAAACATTAATGGTCACCATCAATTTAGATATGGTTGCGTTTATGCCATGTAATCCATCTGTTGGCGGTCCAGCAAAGGGAATTGTCGTCAGGGAAATCGACGCTCTCGGTGGTGAAATGGCTAAAACTGTCGATAAAACGTATATCCAAATGAGAATGTTGAATACAGGGAAAGGCCCTGCTGTTCGAGCACTTCGGGCGCAAGCGGATAAGTCACTATACTCAATCGAAATGAAAAAAACTCTTGAAAATGAAAAGAATCTTACACTGGTTCAAGGAATGGTTGAACAACTAGTGGTGGAAGAGGGAGTCTGTAAAGGGATCATTACGCAAGCAGGCGCTGTCTACCGTGCTAAAACCGTTATTGTTACGACGGGAACTTATTTACGCGGCGAAATCATCCTCGGTGAATTAAAGTATTCGAGTGGTCCTAACAACCAACAACCATCCCTTAAGCTTTCTGAAAACTTACAGGAGTTAGGTTTTAATTTAGTTCGATTTAAAACAGGTACACCTCCACGAGTAAACAGTAACTCGATTGATTATAGTAAAACAGAGATTCAACCAGGAGACGAAGTACCACGTGCATTCTCCTATGAAACCGTTAAATATATTACAGACCAACTGCCATGCTGGCTTACGTATACAAATGAGGACACCCATTCGATTATTAATGACAATCTTCATCGAGCTCCGATGTTCTCGGGAATGGTGAAAGGAACAGGTGCCCGTTACTGTCCTTCAATTGAAGATAAAATTGTTCGTTTTAGTGATAAACCAAGGCATCAAATTTTCCTTGAACCTGAAGGAAGAAATACGGAAGAGGTTTATGTCCAAGGCTTATCAACAAGTATGCCTGAAGATGTTCAACATCGACTGTTAAGAACGATACCAGGGCTGGAAAATGCACAAATGATGCGGCCTGGTTATGCAATTGAATATGATGCAGTGGAACCATCACAGTTATGGCCGACATTAGAAACGAAACTCATTAAAAATCTTTATACAGCTGGACAAATTAATGGAACATCTGGATATGAAGAGGCTGCTGCTCAAGGATTAATGGCAGGAATCAATGCTGGACTAACTGCTTTAGGTCGTGAAGGGGAAATGATTTTAAGCCGCTCAGAGGCATATATCGGTGTTCTAATTGATGACCTCGTCACAAAAGGAACGAATGAGCCTTATCGTCTACTAACGTCAAGAGCGGAATACAGATTGCTATTACGTCATGACAATTGTGATTTACGATTAACCGAATATGGTTATAAAATTGGCCTGATTTCTAAAGAACGTTATACAAAATTTAAAAAGAAAAAGGCTGAAATCGAGGCAGAGATTAAACGATTAAAGAATCTCATTCTCAAACCAAATGAGCAAGTACAAGGTTTAATTAAAAGTGTTGGCGGCAGTGAGCTAAAAGACGGAATTAGGGCTTCAGATTTATTAAAACGTCCTGAAATGAATTATGGACATATTGAATTAGTAGCGAAAAGTGATATAGAACTTGATCAAGAAATTAAAGAACAAGTCGAAATTCAAATTAAATATGAAGGCTATATTGAGAAGTCCTTGCAGCAAGTGGAGCGGCTCAAAAAAATGGAGGATAAAAAGATCCCTGAAAACATTGACTATGATGCCATAAATGGCTTGGCGACAGAGGCTAGACAAAAGCTGAAAAAAATTCATCCATTATCCTTGGCACAGGCGTCAAGAATATCAGGTGTAAATCCGGCCGATATTTCCATTTTACTCGTCTATTTAGAGCAAGGGAAAATTGCTAAAGTATCGAACGAGTAACAAGCCTCCGGCGGATGCCTCGGATTTTTTATCGGGCAAGCTCGACGACGGACAGGACGTCCTAGTCAGGTGAAAACCACAGGGTGTGGCTTTCTGAAGCGTGATAAAAATCCGAGCAAATTCTGTGGGACGAATTTGATTTACAGTTTAGTCGACTGTTAGAAAGGATTGCTATGAATACGGAACAGTTTATAAATCAATTGGCGGAAAAGGGGATTACTCTTACTCCGTTACAATTGCAACAATATGAAACCTATTATGAAACGTTAGTTGATTGGAATGAAAGAATGAATTTAACGGCGATCACGGAAAAAGAAGAAGTTTATTTAAAACACTTCTATGATTCGATCACAGCCGGATTTTACTTCGACTTTGACAAACTGTTAAAAGTTTGTGATGTTGGGGCGGGTGCCGGATTTCCAAGTCTCCCACTTAAAATAGCTTTTCCAAATATAGAAGTTACCATTGTGGACTCTCTTAATAAAAGGATTCAATTCCTTGAAAACTTAGCAAAACAATTACAATTGGAAAACGTTCACTTTATTCATAACCGTGCAGAAACCTTTGGTCGCTTACCAGAACATCGAGAATCATACGATGTAGTAACAGCTAGGGCAGTTGCAAGAATGTCTGTTTTAAGTGAGCTTTGCCTTCCTCTTGTCAAGCAGGGCGGAGTCTTTATCGCGATGAAAGGGGCAGGAGGCGAAGATGAGCTGCAAGCTGGTAAAAAGGCGATTGCCTTATTAGGGGGAAGATTAAAAGAATCTTATTCGTTTACCCTGCCAGTAGAAGAAAGTGAGCGAAATATTTACCACATAGAAAAACAGAAACCAACTCCGAAGAAATACCCGAGAAAACCTGGAACCCCGAATCGAACACCTATTGAGTAAAGTGAATAGCGCAAGGGACTTCCATTAAGTGATATAGACCCTTGCGCTAGACCACTTTGAAGGATAGATAAATGTCGTTTTTCCGATTAAAATATCATAAATGCTCAGAATAAATAGGAATGTGATAGAAGGGTTTGTTATTTTTTTCGAGAATAAATAAATAGGGAGTTTCATAAAGGTGGTGCAGGGTGATGAGAAATTCTTTTTCACGATTTTTTGGACTCGGTGAAAAGGAAGAACACGAAACAGTAGTGGAACCAGTAGAAGAACCAGTTCAATCTGCCGAACTAGAAGAAATGGTAGAAAAAAATGAAATCAATAAAATTCCGATAGAACAAATCGTTCCCAATCGCTTTCAGCCGAGAACGGTTTTTGATGATGAAAAAATTGATGAATTAGCTCGTACAATCCATACGCATGGGATTATCCAGCCGATCGTAGTCCGAGAACTTGAAGCAAACTCATTTGAAATTATTGCTGGTGAACGAAGATATCGGGCGATGAAGAAGTTGGGCTGGGATCTAGTGCCTGCGATTATTAAAGACTTTAACGATACCGAAACCGCTTCTGTCGCATTAATTGAAAATTTACAAAGGGAAGAGCTATCACCGATTGAAGAGGCGATTGCTTACGGAAAGCTTCTTGAATTACATGACCTTACACAAGAGGCATTAGCTCAACGGTTAGGTAAAGGCCAATCAACGGTCGCCAACAAGCTTCGTTTATTGAAGCTTCCACAAGAAGTTCAAGATGCACTTTTAAATAAAACGATCACCGAAAGACATGCACGTGCACTTATTCCATTAAAAGATCCTGAACAACAAGTCAGACTGCTGCAGGAAGTGATTGAGAAGAACCTCAACGTTAAACAAACTGAGGATCGTGTAGCCAAATACCTTCAACAAAAAGATGAAAAGCCAAAACCAAAACGAAAAGCCTTCAGTAAAGATATGAGAATTGCCGTTAATACAATTCGCCAATCCTTATCAATGGTTTCTGATAGCGGCATCAATTTAGATTCAGAAGAAGAAGAATTTGATGATTATTACCAATTTACAATTAAGATACCAAAGAAAAAGTCTTAACAGCAACCTATTATTCTATGTCTTTATTT
Organism: Niallia sp. XMNu-256; assembly: GCF_036670015.1. Taxonomy (NCBI): domain Bacteria; kingdom Bacillati; phylum Bacillota; class Bacilli; order Caryophanales; family Bacillaceae; genus Niallia; species Niallia sp. XMNu-256. The sequence continues at coordinate 4,198,001 of NZ_CP137636.1, read as the reverse complement.
ATATATATATTTTCAATCGATAAGAAACTAAACGACTATAGCTTTAGTTTCTTTCTTTTTTTACCCGATTCTTCTAACCAAAAAACGCTTATAATCTACTTTTCATGATAGAATAGATTACATGATTACTAATAATATAATTGCAAAATCATAGATCATTAGGCAAAATCATTTCCATGGAAATAAAGGTAGGTGATAGCATGGGTAAAATTATTTCAATTGCCAATCAAAAAGGCGGTGTTGGCAAGACGACAACTTCAGTTAACTTAGGAGCTTGCCTTGCTAATATTGGGCATCGCGTGTTGTTAGTTGATATTGATCCACAAGGAAATGCTACTAGTGGGATAGGCATTGAAAAAGCGGATGTTGATCAATGTATTTATGATGTATTGGTTGATGATGTCGAGGCGAATACTGTCATCCGTCCCACATCTGTTGAAAACTTGGATTGCATCCCGGCAACCATTCAATTAGCCGGAGCTGAAATAGAATTAGTTCCAACGATTTCAAGGGAAGTCCGCTTGAAAAGGGCATTAGAAAAGGTAAAAACTCATTACGATTACATAATCATCGATTGCCCTCCTTCACTTGGTTTATTAACACTTAATGCACTAACCGCATCAGATTCAGTTATGATTCCTGTTCAATGTGAGTATTACGCATTAGAAGGCTTAAGTCAGCTGTTAAACACAGTAAGACTGGTTCAGAAGCATTTAAATCAGGGATTAAAAGTAGAGGGTGTACTTTTAACGATGCTTGATGCCCGTACGAATCTAGGACTTCAAGTGATTGAAGAAGTGAAAAAGTATTTTCAAGATAAAGTATATAAGACGATTATTCCGAGAAATGTTCGGTTAAGTGAAGCTCCTAGCCATGGAGAACCGATAATTGTCTATGATCCAAAATCTCGCGGTGCAGAAATGTATTTAGATTTGGCAAAGGAAGTGGTCACAAATGGCTAAAGGTCTTGGCAGAGGACTGGATGCAATTTTTTCTAAAACGGATATTCCCGAGGTTGGAAAGGAAGAGGTTATTAAAGAGGTCAAGACTTCAGAATGTAGACCCAACCCTTATCAACCAAGAAAAATCTTTGAGCCAACCGCGATTGAAGAGTTAAAACAATCGATTATTGAGCATGGGATCCTCCAACCGCTCATTGTAAGACAGTCAATCAAAGGGTATGAAATTGTCGTTGGCGAAAGACGGTTTAGGGCGGCCAAGGAGGCGGGGTTAGAGAAGGTCCCTGTCGTTGTCCGGAAACTAACAGAGCAGCAAATGATGGAACTCGCCATTCTGGAAAATTTGCAGAGAGAAGATTTAACCCCAATTGAGGAGGCCTCAGCCTACCAATTGTTATTGGAAAAATTAAAAATTACTCAAGAAGAATTGGCAAAAAGACTAGGGAAAAGCCGTCCCCATATAGCCAACCATGTTCGACTGCTTTCTCTCCCAGTGAGAATCCAAGAACTGATCTCTGACGGCAAGATTTCAATGGGACATGGTCGTGCTCTTTTAGGATTACGTAAAAAAGAAGCGCTCCCTTCTGTTGTTGATAAAATAATTAAAGATGGACTAAATGTTCGCCAATTAGAAAAATTAATCCATCAATTAAATGAGCCTGTTTCACGTGAAACAAAAAAAACAGATCCAGAAAAGGATATTTTCATTAAAGAGCAAGAATCAACCCTTCGCAATCGATTCGGAACAACGGTTCATATTAAACAAAGTAAAAATAATAAAGAAAAAGGAAAAATTGAAATTGAATTTCTCTCAACAGAAGACTTGAATCGAATTTTAGAATTGTTAGAGAATGAATAACCTTTTGCAACCATCCTAAATGTGATGGTTATTTTTTTTGTTCAGTGGTAAGATGTTGATATTATTTTTGATTTTTTTGTAATAGTGATGAGGTGGAACGATGGTTTTGTTAGGTACTATTGTCAATAGTGTACTAATTATTGCAGGTTCTTTTTTAGGCCGAATTCTTTATAAAATTCCTGAAAAAATAAAAGATACGGTTATGAGTGGAATTGGACTTGCTGTTATTGTTATGGGATTGCAAATGGGTTTTGCAAGTGAGAACTTTCTCATTGTCATTTTAAGTATTGTCTTTGGTGCGATTATTGGGGAATTAATCAGACTGGATGACGGATTAAATAACCTTGGGTTGTGGTTGGAAAAGAAAGTAGGATCAAAATCGCAAGGGTCAGGAAGTATTTCTCAAGGCTTTGTTTCTGCTACATTGATCTTTTTGATTGGTGCGATGGCGATTTTAGGTGCTTTAGATAGTGGAATTCGGGGAAACCATGATATTCTTTATACAAAGGGAATTCTTGATGGGTTTACCGCTTTGATTTTAACAACGACATTGGGATTAGGTGTATTGTTTTCAGCGATCCCTGTTTTCTTATATCAAGGTTTAATCGCTTTGTTTGCAACAAAAATTAATCAAATGGTTCCAGGCCCTTTAATGGACCAATTTATCACAGAGATGACGGCCACAGGCGGAGTAATGATTTTAGCCATCGGATTAAATGTTCTAGGGTTAACGAAAATCCGGGTGGCAAATTTACTTCCGGGAATTTTAGTAACAGCCATAATTGTGACTTTTCTATATTATGTTGGTTAAGGCCAGAAATAGCCGCTTTCTTCTCTTGTTAGAAAGCGGCTATGGTTAATTAATTTTTCCCTGTTCTTGATTGATACGATGTTTAACATCGACAAATGAAGAATTACGTCCATAAAGTAAACTAGCTTGGTAAATTCCATCAGCCATGGTTTTTGCCATCTCCATAATAAGATGAAGCCTTGTATTCTGCAAAACAAAGTACTCCATAAACCCGCTAACGTTGACGATTCCTGTAATATGAATCTCTCCAACTTCAGGAAGCTCCTTATTCACCCCAGCACCTGGCTTAACCGGTCCATTCCCGATTTGAATGATTCCAACACTTTTCATTCTTCCTAAACAGGCATCAATTCCAATGATAAAAGGATTGGTGTACAACTTCTTAATCTCTTCTATTTTGTCAGCCAAATTTAAGGCATGGATGGGATCATCTAATGTCCCATAAATATGAAAGGGATGAGGCTCTTTATCTTTGAGTAATGTCCCGATTAAAGGTCCTAAAGAGTCACCGGTTGATCGGTCTGTTCCAATACATACAAAGACAATGGGTCTACGACTCAAAGTCGAAGGCAACTGTGCAAATAAACCTTGTGCAACTTGCAGTCCCGCATCTGGCTCATCATGATGAATTCTAATTTCTTCATTTCTTAATTTATTAAAAAAACGATTATTTAAATTAAACAAGCACTTCACCCCTATTGTTAGAAGCTAGCCATCATATTTATTAAATATTCTGTATGTTTCAAGCGCAACTATAAACCGCTTCTTATGGTTTACTATTAGTATACGGTTTTTTTCAATTTTCTATACATAGCTGCTATACTAAATTAAAAATAAAGTGAAACTACCATCAGTCAGTGGGGGTCTTTCATCCCCCACCTATCCTTTTTTGTTCTCAGAGTCTTGAGTTGGGGGTTTTACTGATAAATCAATTTTGAGCGAATTTGCTGTTGAACAGTTAGGTAAAAGGTTATGTGTTTCCCATGATTTTGTTTATTATATAGGTAAGATAAGCGGAGAAGTCTTCTCCAAAGGGCAAAAAATATAAAAGGAGGAGTTTAAAGTGGAAGAAAAAGATTTTGGTTTAAATGATGTTGTTGAAATGAAAAAGGCTCATCCTTGTGGAACAAATCGCTGGAAAATTATTCGTCTTGGTATGGATATTCGAATTAAATGTGAAGGTTGCTCCCATAGTGTATTAATTCCTCGAAAAGAATTCGTTCGAAAAATGAAGAAAGTCTTAGTGAAACATGAAGAATAATCGGAATGGGGATTTGCGCTTTTAAGGTAAAAAAACTATAATGATGTGTGGTTTATATTCATTTTACTAGATACAGTTTAATTTTATATAATCTTAAAATAAGAAAAGTGGTCTAGCTGCAGCGCCTAGCGTCTAATGGACTTCCCACCCTTCCGCAACGATTACGTTAACAGTGATTCATACTGGTGTTCATCGTAATTTCTTAAATTTATGGAAGGAATATCGACAAAAAGCCGCAACGTCCTGTTGCTAACGTCGATGACAGCACATCCTGTGCAAGGCAGTCCATAGGCCGCCTGAGCAAGGCGCTTCCGCTTTTCAATTGAGGAGTGACATAGATGGCTTTAACAGCTGGAATTGTAGGTTTACCGAATGTGGGGAAATCTACGTTATTTAATGCAATTACGCAAGCAGGTGCAGAATCTGCTAACTACCCTTTCTGTACGATTGACCCGAATGTGGGAGTCGTGGAGGTTCCTGATGACCGTTTGAACAAATTAACGGAACTTGTAGTACCAAAGAAAACAGTACCAACGACATTTGAATTTACAGATATTGCTGGAATTGTTAAAGGGGCAAGCAAAGGGGAAGGTTTAGGGAATAAGTTTTTAGCCCACATTCGTGAAGTAGATGCCATCTGTCAAGTCGTGCGTTGCTTTGAGGATGAAAATATTACCCATGTTGCTGGGAAGGTAGACCCGATTGATGACATTGAAACCATTAATCTTGAGTTAATTCTTGCGGATATGGAATCGGTTGAGAAGCGAATGAGCCGTGTTGAGAAATTAGCAAGACAAAAAGATAAAGAGTCTGTTATTGAATTTGGTGCACTCGAAAAGTTAAAAGAGGCATTTGAAGCTGAAAAACCAGCAAGAACGGTTGAATTTACAGAAGAAGAGGAGAAGTTTGTTAAAGCCCTTCACCTATTAACAATTAAACCTGTTCTATATGTAGCAAATGTTGGGGAAGATGATGTAGCAGATCCGTCTGGAAACCAATATGTTCAAATTGTTAAAGACTATGCTGCTAAAGAAGGTGCAGAGGTCATTGTCATTTGTGCAAAAATTGAATCTGAAATTGCTGAGCTTGAAGGGGAAGAAAAAGATATGTTCCTTTCAGAATTAGGAATTGAAGAGTCCGGACTGGATCAATTAATTCGCGCTGCCTACAGTCTACTTGGACTAGCTACCTATTTTACAGCTGGAGTTCAAGAAGTTCGTGCCTGGACTTTCCGTAACGGCATGAAAGCTCCTCAATGTGCCGGGATTATTCACTCTGACTTTGAAAGAGGGTTTATTCGCGCAGAGACCGTTTCATATGATGACCTTGTCCAATATGGAAGCATGAACGCCGCTCGTGAGGCAGGAAAGGTAAGACTTGAAGGAAAAGAGTATATCGTAAAAGACGGAGACGTTATGTTGTTCCGTTTTAATGTGTAATTTAGAAGTTATGCTTTGAAAAAAATGAACGGTACATTGATTATCTACATTTGATGTGGTATAATTTCATCTTGTGAGTAATGAAAATTGCTCCTTGCCCGGGATTCGGGCCGTTTAGACCAAAAGGAGGTGAACGTGATGAGAAAGTACGAAATTATGTACATCATCCGCCCAAATATTGAAGAAGAAGCAAAGAAGGCTCTAGTTGAGCGCTTTGACGGAATCTTAACTGAAAATGGTGCGGAAATCGTGGAATCAAAAGATTGGGGTAAGCGTCGTTTAGCTTATGAAATCAATGATTTCCGTGATGGTTACTATCAACTAATCAAGGTGAATGCTGAACCAGCAGCTGTTGAAGAATTCAACCGTTTAGCTAGAATCAACGAAGATATCATTCGCCAAATCGCAATTAAAGAAGAAAAATAAGTATTAAAATAGATCATTTCGATTTTGCATGTTTTCCGTTAAAACATGTATTTGGAGGAAGGAGTTGATTCTGATGATCAATCGAGTGATTTTAGTTGGTCGTTTAACAAGGGATCCTGAACTACGCTATACTCCAAACGGAGTAGCCGTCGCTACCTTTTCGTTGGCTGTGAATCGTCCATTTTCTAATCAACAAGGTGAACGTGAAGCTGACTTTATAAATTGCGTAGTTTGGAGAAAACAAGCAGAAAATGTCGCAAACTTTCTTAAAAAGGGAAGTCTTGCTGGTGTTGATGGTCGGATTCAAACACGTAATTATGAGGGACAAGATGGGAAGCGTGTCTATGTGACAGAGGTTGTAGCGGAAAGTGTTCAATTCCTTGAACCTAAAGGTAGTTCAGGTGGAAGAGGCGATTATGCAGCTTCTTTTGGTGGAGCTCCACAAGCAGCACCACAACAAGCACCTTTTGGAAAAAACTATCAGAATCAACCACAGAGTCCGAATCGAAATAATAACCAAGGCTATACTCGTCTAGATGAGGATCCATTTGCCAACGATGGCCAAATTGATATCTCTGACGACGATCTGCCATTCTAATAATAACTTGAACGTAATAGATAAAAATAGGTAAAGGAGTGAAATCACTATGGCAATGGGTGGACGCAGAGGCGGACGTGCAAAACGTCGTAAAGTTTGCTATTTCACGGCAAACGGAATCACTAACATTGATTACAAGGATGTTGATTTACTAAAAAAATTCATCTCTGAACGTGGTAAAATTTTACCTCGTCGTGTGACTGGTACAAGTGCTAAATACCAACGTAAATTAACAATTGCAATCAAACGTTCTCGTACAATGGCATTATTACCATATGTATCAGGTGAATAATTATGATAAAGGACATCATATTTGATATGGTGTCCTTTTTTTATGTCGTTCTATAAAAGTTGAATCTCTTAGCCTTGGTCGTTAAAATATAAGCATAGAATAATAATAAAAGGAGTGTCATTTTGAGAAATGTCCATCGACTGACAGAAGGAGCAATATTACTAGCCCTTTTTGCGATCCTGTTAGGAATTACCCTATATGTACCAATCTTAGGAACGGTTGTTAACTTTTTTCTATCCTTACCTTTTATGATATTTGCGGCGAAAAATAAGCGAAAAGATGCTGCTGTTTTCCTAATTGCATCGCTGCTCATCTCCTTAATCATTGGTACGTTTCTGGCTTTGCCGCTGACACTTGCTTTTGGTTTGACTGGTATCGTAATAGGTGATTTCATTCGAAACGGAAAACCAAGAAATACGGCATTTATTGCCGGCTCAATTGTTTTTCTATTTAACCTTGTCATTGTATATGTAGTTACAGTTGTTTTTTTAAGCATTAACTTTATTGAGGATAGTATACAATTATTAAGGGAAAGCATTGAACAATCAACTCAGATTGTTTCAAGTCTAAGTTTATTAGGAGAACCGGATGAAGCAATGATTCAGCAATTATATGCTGCGGTTGAACTCCTTCATACTCTGACCCCTTCTCTGTTTGTGTTATTTTCTTTTATAGCTGTATTTATCATTCAACTTGTATCATATCCAATTTTAAAAAGACTTGGAATGAAGGTTGTAGTGGGTGAGCCGTTTCGAAATCTAAAGTTGCCAAGAAACATTCTTTACCTTTTCATCCTTGCCTTTTTAGCCAGTCTCATTTTTCAACCTGATAGTGGAAGTTATTTTCATTTGGCTTTATCAAATATCTCGTATATATTACAATTACTAATAATCATACAAGGTTTTTCCTTCATAACGTACATATCTTATCAGAAAAAGTGGCCAAAGGCTGTTCCGATCTTAGCACTTATCTCTATAATGCTCATACCTATAGTGCTTTATATTGTCTGGATTTTAGGTATAATTGATTTAGGTCTCGATTTAAGGAACAAATTGACACGTTAATAACACTACTGTTTGGGAGCTGAAAATATGCCGTTTAATTTAAATAAAAAACCTTTTTATTCCTTTTTATATGGATTAATAGGGATAACAGTGGTGCTTCTTGGAGTATTAGCTTATTATAATTGGCTATTAGGTGTGATAGGGGGTATCTTAGTAGCTATTCCCTTTACTTTTATCTTTATTTTTGACCAAAGGGAAAAAAGGCAAATAGAAGATTATATAGCGACTTTGTCTTACCGCGTAAAAAAGGTGGGCGAAGAGGCATTAATGGAAATGCCCATTGGAATTATTTTGATTAATGACGATTATTACATTGAGTGGGCAAATCCTTTTATTTCCTCCTGCTTTTCCGAGGATAAATTAATTGGCAGATCTTTGTACGATGTTGCGGAGTCACTTGTTCCATTAATAAAACAAGAGGTAGATACTGAAATTATTACCTTACACCAACGGAAATTCCGTGTCATCCATAAGCGTGAAGAAAAACTCCTCTATTTTTTAGATATTACAGAACAAGCCGAGACGGAAAAGTTGTATGAAGAGGAAAAAACGGTCATTGCACTGATTTACCTTGATAACTATGATGATGTTACACAGGGAATTGATGATGCGACAAGGAGTAGTTTAAATAACTCAGTTACCTCGGTATTAAATAAATGGGCCCAGGAGAATGGCATATTTCTTAAACGCGTTTCATCCGATCGATTAGTGGCTGTGTTTAATGAGAGCATTCTTCAAGAATTAGAAAAAGGGAAATTTATTATTTTAGATGAAGTTCGTGAAGTTACAGCTAAGCAAAATATTGCTCTTACCTTAAGTATCGGGGTAGGTTCTGGAGTGACATCGCTTCCAGAATTAGGAGCACTGGCTCAATCAAGCTTGGACCTGGTCCTAGGAAGAGGGGGAGATCAGGTAGCCATCAAGCAAACGAACGGAAAGGTGAAATTCTTTGGAGGAAAGAGCAACCCGGTTGAAAAGCGGACACGGGTGAGAGCAAGGGTCATTTCACATGCTCTGAGAGAATTAGTAGTTGAAAGTGAAAAGGTATTTATCATGGGTCATAAAAGTCCTGATATGGATGCAATTGGCGCATCAATTGGGATTTTAAAGGTGGCTCAAGCCAATGATCGAGAAGGCTATATTGTTATTGACTTTAATGATATTGATACAGGGGTAAGGCGATTAATGGATGAAATTCGCAAAAATGAGGCTTTATTTTCACGCTTTATTTCTCCAGAGCAGGCTTTAGAGATTGCAACCAATGAATCTTTACTTGTGATTGTTGATACCCACAAACCTTCCATGGTGATTGAAGAGAAATTAATATCAAGCATTGACCATGTGGTTGTTATTGACCACCATCGTCGCGGTGAGGAATTTATTCACCAACCATTATTGGTTTATATGGAACCTTATGCCTCATCGACATCAGAGCTAGTTACCGAATTGCTTGAATATCAGCCTCAAAACGGTAAAATTGAGATGTTAGAGGCAACCGCTCTTTTAGCTGGTATTATTGTCGATACAAAGAGTTTTACGCTTAGAACGGGATCGAGAACCTTTGATGCGGCTTCTTATCTTCGATCACGTGGGGCTGATACGGTACTCGTACAGAAATTTTTAAAAGAGGATATTCAGACTTATGTTAAGCGAGCCAAATTAATTGAAAATGTTATAACGTATCATGAGGGAATTGCCATCGCAAAAGGAAACGATGATGAAATATATCATCAAGTTTTAATTGCACAAGCGGCAGATACGCTATTGACAATGGATGGAATAAAGGCCTCATTTGTAATCTCTAAACGTTCGGATGATCTAATTGGGATCAGCGCCCGTTCTTTAGGGGATGTCAATGTGCAATTGATCATGGAGGCTCTTGGTGGTGGCGGCCACTTAACGAATGCTGCTACTCAATTATCAGGGATCTCCACTGATGAGGCTGAGGGACAATTAAAATTGGCGATTGATGAATATATGGAAGGGAGACAGCAAGAATGAAGGTAATCTTTTTAAAAGATGTGAAAGGTAAGGGAAAAAAAGGCGAGGTAAAGAATGTAGCAGATGGTTACGCCCATAATTTCCTACTCAAACAGGGATTGGCAGTGGAGGCAAATGCAGCAAATATTAGTTCGTTGAATGCCCAAAAGAAAAAAGAAGAACAACTAGCTGCTGAAGAATTGGCCCAAGCGAAGGAATTAAAGGACACATTGGATAAAACGACCGTTGAATTAACGGCTAAATCTGGTGAAGGTGGCCGTCTATTCGGTTCGATTACAAGTAAGCAAATTGCAGAAGAATTACAAAAGACTCATAAGATCAAAGTCGACAAACGCAAAATTGAACTAGTAGATGCCATTCGCGCACTTGGCTATACAAAGGTACCTGTAAAGCTACATCCAGAAGTAACGGCAACGTTAAATGTTCATGTTAAAGAAGTATAGGTTAAGGATTACTAATTTTGGAAGTTTCTTTTTAAAATAAACATGTTATCATAATAGAGGAATGAAAATGTGATCAGATTCACTCTGGTCACATTTCTTAAACTGTTTGAAATTCATTAATATATATATTTTTGTTCCCTCTTTCACTCGATGTTTAAGCAAAATCACATAGATCATGTTTATGTGGTAAATGTTTATTAGTTGAAACAGGGTTTTTTATTTTTGAATGTTATTTTTATAAAAAGTAGATTCCTGGTTTTGTAGATTAGATTTTTTATAGATATATGGATAAGGCGCTTCCGCTTACGCTTTTCTATTAAGGGAGGTCACATTGAATGAGTGATATTATGACAGAGCATCTGCCACCGCAAAATGTAGAAGCTGAGCAGGCGGTGTTAGGGGCAATTTTCCTTGAGCCTTCTTCTTTAACGACTGCATCTGAAATATTAACTCCTGATGATTTCTATCGGGGGGCCCATCAACGTATTTTTGATGCCATGATTAGCCTTAATGATAAAGGTGAGGCTGTCGATTTAATTACGGTTACAGAGGAATTATCAAATGCCAATATTCTAGAAGATGTGGGTGGCATTGGTTATTTAACAGAGCTTGCTGGTTCGGCTCCAACCGCTGCTAATATTGAATATTACGCTAAGATTGTTGAAGAAAAGTCGATTCTCCGTCGTTTAATTCGGACGGCAACCAATATTGTCCAGGATGGTTATACACGGGAAGACGAGGTTGAAACGCTATTAAGTGAAGCAGAAAAAAGCATTTTAGAAGTTTCACAGAAAAAGAAAGCTGGATCCTTCCATCATATTAAAGATGTTCTTGTGCGAACCTATGACAATATTGAAACATTGCATAATCGGGCCGGAGATGTGACTGGAATCGCAACGGGCTTTGCCGAACTTGACAAAATTACAGCTGGATTTCAGCGCAATGATTTAATTATTGTGGGTGCTCGTCCATCAATGGGGAAAACGGCCTTTGCCTTAAATATTGCTCAGAACGTTGCAACGAAAACGGGCGAAAATGTGGCGATCTTTAGTTTGGAGATGGGCGCAGAACAACTGGTTATGCGTATGCTTTGTGCGGAAGGAAATATTGATGCTCAGAGATTACGGACAGGTTCTTTAAATGATGAGGATTGGGGTAAACTTATGTTGGCAATGGGAAGCCTGTCAAATGCAGGGGTTTTCATTGATGACACACCAGGTGTAAAAATTCAAGATATTCAAGCAAAGTGTCGTCGTTTAAAGCAGGAACAGGGTGGCCTCGGGATGATTATGATTGACTACTTACAGCTAATCTTAGGAAGTGGTCGTCATTCTGATAATCGTCAACAAGAGGTCTCAGAAATCTCACGTTCATTAAAAGGACTTGCACGTGAACTACAAGTACCGGTAATTGCTCTTTCTCAGCTTTCCCGTGGCGTAGAGCAACGTCAAGATAAACGACCAATGATGTCAGACATTCGTGAATCAGGAAGTATTGAGCAGGATGCCGATGTTGTGGCTTTCCTTTACCGGGATGATTATTATGATAAAGAATCTGATAACAAGAATATTATCGAAATCATTATTGCCAAGCAGCGTAACGGTCCAACTGGTACGGTCTCTCTCGCCTTTGTTAAGGAATATAATAAATTCGTTAATCTCGAGCGGCGATTCGATGATTCTTCGATGCCATCAGGTGCTTAGACGTGCCAGGTACCTTTCTTTATTTAAGGTACCTGGTAACTTTTTTATAAAAAGGTATTGCCAAAATCTACAACTATATGATAATATAAAAAGCGTCGTCATCAGTAGGAGCCATTAGCTCAGTTGGTAGAGCAATCGCACCGATTCGAAGAATCTGCGATCTGTAACAAAAGCAAGAGGCTTTTGGCGCACAAAGAGCACAATCAACCTTTAGGACAAAGTATTTAGTAGGAGCCATTAGCTCAGTCGGTAGAGCATCTGACTTTTAATCAGAGGGTCGCAGGTTCGAATCCTGCATGGCTCACCATCCCAAGTTGGCCCGTTGGTCAAGCGGTTAAGACACCGCCCTTTCACGGCGGTAACACGGGTTCGAATCCCGTACGGGTCATCAGAAAAGCAGAAGTGCCCATAGGAACAAAAGCTTTTTGTTCCTATGGGGTAACTTCAAGGAAGAGTACCCTTAGTACACACTCTGGTGCTGCAGCTGTATATAATATATATTATAGAATGGTCCGGTAGTTCAGTTGGTTAGAATGCCTGCCTGTCACGCAGGAGGTCGCGGGTTCGAGTCCCGTCCGGACCGCCATTTCCTTTAAATATGATGTGAATTATTTATATAACACAGTTACGAAGGCTGATTAGTCGTTCTTTAAATGAACAGACTGATCAGTCTTTTCCTGTTTTCCATTACAGGACTAAAAACCAACTAAACGCAATTCAATTATCTCTAATCTTTATCGATATCTCTAGTGAATTATAGCTATAACTATAGTAGCAATTCCACCCATCTTATTGAAAAGGATGAATGGAAAGCGATAAAATGTTAAAGTAGAATAGGAAACATCCATCTATTAAGCGTTTAGCGGAAGTTTAAAAACATGTTCCTACCTAACGGAAATTGAAAGGAATGCAAAGATGAATAAAAAAATACTAGTTGTTGATGACGAAAAGCCTATTGCAGATATATTACAATTTAATCTTAAAAAAGAAGGATACGAGGTAGAATGTGCCTATGACGGAGATCAGGCTTTGGAAATGGTCGAAGCCATTACCCCTGACCTGGTTTTATTAGATATCATGCTTCCACAGAAAGATGGGATGGAAGTATGTAGGGAAATTCGTAAAAAATATGAAATGCCTATTATTATGTTAACGGCAAAAGACTCCGAAATTGATAAGGTACTTGGACTTGAACTTGGAGCAGATGATTATATTACGAAACCCTTTAGCACAAGAGAATTAATTGCCCGTGTAAAAGCTAATTTGAGAAGACATAATCAAGTAGCAACAGCTCAAGAGGAAGATGAAAATAATGAAATTACCATTGGTTCATTAACCATTCATCCGGATGCTTACATTATTTCCAAACGTGGAGAAACGATTGAGTTAACCCACCGTGAATTTGAATTGCTTCATTACTTAGCAAAACATATCGGTCAAGTTATGACACGTGAGCATTTATTACAGACTGTTTGGGGGTATGACTATTTCGGTGATGTCCGAACTGTTGACGTGACTGTAAGACGCCTAAGAGAAAAAATTGAGGATAGTCCAAGTCATCCACTCTGGATTGTAACTAGAAGAGGAGTCGGCTATTATTTAAGAAACCCTGAGCAGGAGTAATCATGATTTATGAAAAATGAAAGAATTTTACAATCTATGCACTCAAAAACAGTGCTCATTTTTATGTTATTAGTTCTCCTTGTTATGCAAATCATTGGTGTTTATTTTGTCCGGCAACTAGAGACGACACTTAAGGATAATTTTAAAACATCGATTCATGATAAGGAGCATTTACTTGATTATTACATCCAAGAACAACTAACAAAGGAAAGAACAGAAGACGATCTCCCATTAGAGGTAGAATTAAGAAGTTTACTTCAGGATTATCGAACAGAGGATATTTTAGAAGTTAAGGTGATTGATGGTCAATCACTGAAAATATTAGGTACTTCTGATGCCAATAATCAACATCTTGTTGGTCAAAAGTCAACAGATACAAGGATCATGAGAGTGATTGCGACTGGCCAAACAGATGATCAAGAATTTATTGACCGTGATAATGGGAATCGAATTTGGGTTTTATCAACAGCCATTACTAAAAATGGACAAGTCATAGGGGCCATTGACTTTGTTGCGAATATAGAAAATGTTTATAAACAGATGCGAGAAATTAATCATATTTTTATTACGGGGACAGGGATTGCTTTAATTGTCACCATTATTGTTGGTTATCTCTTAGCTAACGCCATTACGAAACCGATAAGGGACATGAGAAAACAGGCCATTGCTTTATCAAGGGGAAACTATTCGCGAAAGGTAAAAATTTATGGCAATGATGAAATTGGTCAATTAGCGAATACCTTCAATAATTTAACGAAAAAACTTCAGGAAGCACAATCAACAACAGAAAGTGAAAGACGAAAACTATCCTCTGTTCTTTCCTTTATGACAGATGGCGTGATCGCTACTGACCGACGGGGAAGGGTGATCTTAATTAACGATCAGGCAGCAAAAATGCTGGACGTTTCACGTGAAACAATTCTATCAACCCCGATTGTAGAAGTGCTTGATTTAGAAGATGAATATACATTTGAAGAGTTAATTTCTGAAACGGATAATGTGATTTTGAACTATAGTACGGAAACAACTCCATATATTTTGCGGGCTAACTTTTCGGTTATTCAACGGGAAACTGGATTTGTAAATGGCCTTATTGCCGTATTGCATGATATTACGGAACAGGAAAAGATTGATATGGAGCGGAGAGAATTTGTAGCTAATGTTTCACATGAATTAAGAACACCTTTAACGACGATGAGAAGTTATTTAGAAGCGTTAAGTGATGGGGCATGGAAAGACGAGGAAATTGCTCCTTACTTTTTAAATGTAACCCAAACAGAAACGGAACGAATGATCCGCTTAGTAAATGATCTTCTACAGCTTTCAAAAATGGATAGTAAGGACTATCGACTATCTAAGGAATGGGTTGATTTAGTTGCTTTTTACAACCAAATTATTGACCGCTTTGAAATGACGAAGGATCAAAACGTCTCATTTGAAAGAAAGCTCTCTGAAGAATCCATCCTACTAGAAATTGATCCAGATAAAATTACCCAGGTTATTGATAATATCATTTCCAATGCATTAAAGTACTCTCCTGAAGGTGGGCTGGTCACATTTAGACTGAAAGAACTTGAGGGTGAGGTTATCTTTAGTGTGACCGACCAGGGGATGGGAATCCCAAAGGGGAACCTTGAACGGATTTTTGGCCGCTTTTATCGGGTTGATAAGGCAAGAACTAGAAAACTGGGAGGTACTGGTCTAGGCCTTGCGATTGCAAAGGAAATGGTTGAAGCCCATAATGGACGAATTTGGGCAAGGAGTATTGAAGGAAAAGGGACGACCATTTTCTTTAGTCTGCCATACAACAAAGATGAGGAGGATGATTGGAATTGAAATATGAAAAGGCAAAATCCATCCTCTTGACGATTCTTGTTGTGTTAGGCTCCATTTTAACCTGGAATTTGTGGACCTACCAGCCCAATGTCGAAGAATATGAAAAAAGGTCGACTGTTAAAGAAGTTTTACTAAGTTCGCCCAAAGATTTAAAGGATATAGTTAAAGTCGATCAAATTCTTTTCACTATAGGTGGGATTCATTATGGAACTGCCTCAGGTGAGAGAATTGATGCGGTGATGAATAAAATAAGCAGTTGGCACTTTCACTCTTTTAGAAATATACCCTTTCATCAAGTTGATCCTGTGTCGATAACGAAGCAGCATGATTCCTTGCAGATCCTCTATCCAAGCGATCTATCGAGTGATTTATTTTCGTTGATTTATAAACTGAATGGCGACATCCCATCGTTTCAATTTGATCAAATATTGATTGATTTTGAACGATCTGAAGGGGAAAATGGGATTGTTTACTTTATTTCACAGGAAAATGAATTGGCCTATTCAAGTCGTGTTTCATTATCATCATTGACTGATTTTATAAGTACATCGTTCAATGGGGCGAAACAGCTGGCTACCTTTTTTCCATTTACCTTAGAATCGGGAAGAACCATCTATTTGCCAGAGAAAAGGAAGGAACTCGTATATAATCAATATTTAATTAAAAGAAATATTGACAGTGATGAGTTAAAAAATGCCTTATTTAGCAAACCTAGTCTAGTGCAAAAATACTCTATTACAACTGGTTATGAGTTTACAGATGGTCAAAATTTAATGAGAGAAAATACAGATAATCATACCATTACGTATATTGATCCTTCTGATGCAGGAAGTCGAAACAGTGTATCTAATAACTTTGACTTAATTCGAAAAAGTATTGATTTTGTTAACAATCATGGTGGTTGGACGGATCCATATCGATTTGTCAGCTTTGATGAGAAAAGAAGTACCGTACATTTCCGTATGTATGGCCCTGATGGATATCCTGTTTTTGGTGATAATCAACCAATTTCAAAACTTGAAGTAGAATGGGGTACGTCTGAAATTAGCCGCTACAATCGTAATAATTTTTCTTTAGGACATTTAGCCAACAGTCAAATCAAAACGTTGGACTCTGGCCATATTGCCCTAGAAAGAATTCACTCATTGAATTCTTTTCAACCGAAATTATTGCAAAATGTAAAAATTGGATACAAAATGGCTTTGAACACTCAAACACGATTAGTCTCATTAGAACCGAGTTGGTTCTACCTTTATGATGGTAATTGGATGCCTCTAAATGAGATTGAAACTGGGGGGAATGAAATTGGATTGGAGTAAAATTAAAAACATATTCATTATTTCCTTCCTCATCCTTGATTTGTACTTGATTATTGAGCTCGTTGAGATGTTTCAATTAAGTGAATATGATGTCAAAGCCGAAACAGAGTCTTCAATTGAAACGAGATTAAAGGCAGATGAAATTCAAATATCTGTTCCCTTACCTAAAAATAACGTCCAAGATTACTTATTAAAGGCAAAGCCTAAAACGTTTACGATTGAGGATACAGAGAAATCCATACTTGCTGATCAAAATGTAACCATTCAACAGAATGGAACGATGCTAGAATCGACTTTAAAGGAACCTTTAAAAATCTCAGAGAAGTTTGGACCAAATGAATTAAATCAATTTATTAAAGAACATGTTTTACACGGAACTCAATATACGTTTTGGAACAAAAGCGATGATGGTTCAACAGTTACGTATACGCAACAATATAATAATAAAAAGCTTTTTAAAAACGAGCATGGACAGATCACCTTTTATATAAATGATTCAAATGAGATTGATTCCTATACGCAAACCTATTTGGATGAGATCCAAGAATTATCAAATCCCGAAAAAATCATTCAACCCATCAAAGCAATTGAAACTTTATTTAACAAGGATGAGCTCCCTCCTAAAAGTAAAATAACGAATGTGGAGTTAGGCTATTATACACTTGTCCCGGTTCTTCCAGATACAAGACAAGTACTGAATCCAGCGTGGTGTTTTGAGATTGAAGGGAAAGGAAAGTTGTACGTAAGCGCATTTGAGGGCGAAATTGTCACGAACTTAAATAATACGACAGAGAAAAAAGAAGCAATGGAGTGAGGAGAAATGGCGTTGAATTTTAGTGTCCTCGCTAGTGGGAGTACGGGGAATGCCATCTATGTAGAAACAGAGGAACATTCATTTTTAGTTGACGCCGGTTTAAGTGGAAAAGCAATGGAAGGCCTATTTCAACAAATAGGGCGAAATATTAAAGATTTATCTGGTATTTTTGTAACCCATGAACATAGTGACCATATTAAAGGTGTTGGAATTCTAGCAAGAAAGTATCAATTACCAATCTATGCAAATGAAAAAACATGGAATGCAATGGACCCTCTTATTGGTAATGTACCAACAGAACAAAAATTTATCTTTAATATGGAGACGGTTAAAAGTTTTGGTTCGCTTGATATTGAATCTTTTGGCGTCTCTCATGATGCCGTAGAGCCGATGTTCTATGTTTTCCATCATGAAGGGAAGAAAATAGTTCTGATCACCGATACTGGATATGTAAGTGATCGAATGAAAGGAATTATTTCAAATGCTGATATTTATGTATTTGAAAGCAATCATGATGTGAGTATGTTGCGGATGGGGAAATACCCTTGGAATATAAAGCGGAGAATTTTGAGTGATGTTGGACATGTTTCCAATGAGGATGCAGCTCTTGCGATGAGTGAAGTTATTGGTGATCGCACAAAACGAGTATATTTGGCTCATTTAAGTATGGATAATAATATGAAGGATTTGGCTAGAATGTCTGTAACGCAAACACTTGAAAGTAAAGGGATGATCGTAGGTGAACAGTTTTCCCTTTATGATACAGATCCGAAGAATCCTACCCCTTTGACTGCTGTCTAAGGGGTTTTTATTTTTATTTTTCAAGAGTTAGTGAGTATAATAAAGGGTAGATAGGTAAAATAAAGCATAGTGAATTTTAAGGGAGAAAGGATGGGATTCATCTTGGGTTTCTATGATCAGCAAGAAGATCAAAATCACTATAGACCACAAAAATCAAAGAGGAAGAATTATCTCCTTACGAGTTTGGTAGGTGCAATTATAGGGGGATTGCTTGTCATCTTAATTCTACCTGCACTTTCAAATTATGGACTTCTTCCCTATTCAATTCAGCCAACAAATGGGGCAAACACTGAAAAAGGCGGTACAGAGGGTAACACGATTACGCAAGGTGTCTCACTTGAAGTGGAAACGGGAATAACAGAAGCAGTGGAAAAGGCTGGAGATGCAGTAGTCGGAATTACTAACCTTCAATCCTCAAGCTTTTGGTTAGAACAAGGGGCAAGTCAAGAAGCGGGTACCGGTTCAGGTGTTATTTATAAAAAGGCGGGGGATAAAGCGTACATAGTAACAAATAATCATGTCATTGAAGGCGCAGATCAACTTGAAGTAACTTTATCAGATGGAACAAAAATTCCGGCTCGAACAGTTGGAACAGATCCATGGACGGATTTAGCTGTAGTTGAAGTAGATGGCGCTCAGATTAAAACGATAGCTGAATTTGGCGACTCAGATGCATTAAAAGTAGGTGAACCCGTAATTGCGATTGGAAATCCATTAGGTCTAGGCTTCTCAGGTTCTGTTACAAGCGGAGTTATTTCAGGACTGGAGAGAACGATTCCTGTTGACTTAAATGGTGATGGGGTTGAAGATTGGCAGGTAGAGGTTCTTCAAACAGATGCCGCGATTAACCCTGGAAATAGCGGCGGGGCTTTAATTAATATCGCTGGACAGGTTATTGGAATTAATTCAATGAAAATTGCTCAAGAAGCAGTAGAAGGGATTGGACTCTCTATTCCAATCAATTCAGCGATACCAATTATTGAGGATTTAGAGAAATTTGGTGAAGTGAAGCGACCTACAATGGGAGTCACGATTCGTAATTTAACTGAAATTGCTTCTTATCATCAACATGAAACATTGTTACTGCCTAATGACGTCAAAGAAGGTGTTATCATCGAGAGTGTCCTTCGTAATTCCCCAGCCGATCGTGCAGGTTTACAAGAACTAGACGTTATTTATGAAATAGATGGGGAAAAGATTCCAGATGTTATTTCATTACGCAAACATCTATACAACGAAAAGCAAGTCGGCGATAAAATGACAGTGAAATTTTATCGTGAAGGGAATAAACAAGAAGCTACATTAACATTAGCCGGTGAAACATACTAATTGTGGATAAGTCAGGAGAGCTGTGGAAGCTCTCCTTTTTTGTGTGTTATGATAGGAAAAGATAAAATTATCCACATGTTGATTATTATCGAATCTTGGAAATTATAAAAGTTCTCATGCAGGCACATTAATTAGAAGATATATCCCATTAAATCAAGCTTTTCCAAGTAATATTTTATTAATTTTCAGATATGCACAGGTGAAAAATTGTGTCGAAATATAGGCATATATCTTGTAGGGAACGAACGATCCCACACAATATGTGGATAAGAATGTGAATATGTGGATAACTTCTGTGGGTATGTTGTTTGTAATCTGTTTGTAAAATGTTTATAAAGTGAGGATAAGTTGTGAATATCTCAATCGTTACCATTGGAAAATTAAAAGAAAAGTATTTAAAAGCAGGAATTCAAGAATATTTAAAGCGATTATCAAGTTATGCGAAAGTAGAAATGATTGAATTGGCAGATGAAAAGGCCCCGGAAGAACTAAGTCTAGCTGAAATGGAGCAAGTCAAACAAAAAGAAGGAGAAAAACTTTTGGGCAAGATATCTACAGATACGTATGTTATTGCCCTTGCAATCGATGGAAAGATGAAGTCATCTGAGGAGTTGGCTGATTCCCTAGACAAATTAGCTACTTATGGGAAAAGTAAAATTGCCTTTGTCATCGGTGGTTCACTAGGTCTAAGCGACGAAGTACTCAACCGAGCAGATGAAAAGCTATCCTTTTCTAAAATGACCTTCCCCCATCAGCTCATGCGGTTGATCTTGTTGGAGCAAGTGTACCGAGCATTTCGGATTAATCGGAATGAACCGTATCATAAATAGATGCGGTTCCTACATTAATTACCTAAATGGTATATGAAAAGGTTGTATTCGTAGATTTTGTTGAGTTTAATAAACCTGTCAATTTCCATTACAAGAACTGAAAAAACAATACATTAGGGATGTGACAAGATGAAATATAGTAAAAAAATCATGTTAAAATTAATAAATGAGCACCGTGAATTGCATGATGAGCTAAAGAAGATAAAAGTCGAAATGGGCTTAGAGAAAAATTTAGCCATTAAAGCGCTATACCATTCAGCCGTAGCGGATAATGGTCCATATATGAAAGACTATCAAGCTTTAGATCGCTTGCAATAATAGTAAGGCCCTGTTTTGTTTTAGTTGCGAAGCAGGGTGTTTTTTTGATTTGACTGTCAATTATGTGCTCAGTTACACATTTATTAAATGGGTCAATAAGGTGTATAAACACTAAACTCAGAAAATTTTATAAGACCGATTAGGCTAATATAAGGGGGCTAAAAAACTGCTAGTTAGCCAAGTAGGGTGAACCGTATCATAAGTAAATGAGGTTTATTAGAATATTTATTCTACCTAAAGCAGAAAAAAAGCGGAAGGTACTCCCTCTGTGAAACTAGCTCTATTTATGTGTTGTGCAAAGAGTGTCAGACACCATTAAAGGTGGCTGGCACTTTTTTGTTTGATCGGGAAGTTAAAGGGGTATTCACTGTAATAAGTTAGATACCTAGCAAGGGGGATTGTAGAAATAAACGAAAGGGAAAGGAATTGATAGCTAACATGCGGTTGAATAAAAGGCTAATATTGGTTTTCTGTTTTATTATGGTTTGCTTTTTATCAGCTTGTGCCGAGAAGGAAAAGCTTGCCGACGGATCTGAACTGATACATAAAAATAAATTTGTTTTTGCTGCATCGGGTGAGTTTAAGCCATTTAGTTATATGAATGAAGATCTCACCATGTCAGGCTTTGATATTGAGGTTGGCGAAGCCATTGCAAGAGAAATGGGCCTTGAACCAGTTCAAAAACGAATCAAATTCAAAGGGATTGTAGAGGGGGTCAAAACAGGTCGTGCGGATGCAGCAGTTGCTAGCCACACGATCAATCTGCAGCGGAGCAAACATGTTTCCTTCAGTACTCCCTACTATTATTCTGGACCGCAAATTTTCACTAGGCCGGACAGTCAAATTAAGACTGTCAAAGATTTAGCGGGCAAAGAGGTAGCTGTAGCAAAAGGTTCGACTTATGCGGATACCGCTTCTAAGTATACAGACAACATAAAAAACTATGACAGCGATATTACCGCTTTAAAAGCGTTAAGTGGAGGACGGCATGATGCAGTCATTACAGATTTTGTCACTGGGAAAAATGCTGCAAAGGAAGGGTTTAAGATTAAAGGGCAGGAGTTAATTCATCGCAGTGAACAAGCCATTGTACTGCCTCAGGATAACCCACAACTATTGAAGAGAGTAAACGAATCCTTGGAAAAACTCCGGGAAAACGGGACACTCACTCGGATTAGTATTAAATATTTTGGTGAGGACATTACCATTAAACCAGAATAGATTTATGTCACGGATAGAAAGGAAGTAGGTACATTGCCAAGTTTTTCACATTTTTTTCAAACACTAACAGAAACAAAAGGTGTATTCTTAAAAGCAATGCTTTTAACATTAGAGTTGACAGCTGTTTCTATCTTAATCGGAATCATTATAGGACTTTTCTTTGCCTTATTAAAAATCTCAAAAATAAAAGTGTTAGAACTCATTTCAGATATATATGTCTATTTGGTTCGTGGAACCCCACTGATTGTTCAAATATTTATCCTCTACTTCGGAATTAGCGGGATTTTCCTCCTTCCTGATTTCTGGGCCGCTTCACTTGCCCTAGCGTTACATAATGGAGCCTATATTTCTGAAATCCTTCGAGGCGCAATTCAGGCAGTCGATAAAGGACAGATGGAGGCAGGACGCTCTTTGGGGATGACAAAAGTGCTGACCTTAAGAAGAATTATTCTTCCGCAGGCATTCCGCCGGGCGTTGCCGCCTTTAGGCAACCAATTTATCATCAGTTTAAAAGATTCTTCGTTAGCCGCATTTATCTCTATGAATGAGCTGTTTAATGTCGCGACAACTCTAGGTTCCAATAATTTTGATGAAATGACTTATTTACTCATTGTAGCAGTCTACTATTTATTGCTAGTGGCGCTGATGACATTTGTAGTAAACCGATTTGAACTGAAATTAGCAGTAAGCGACAGATAGGAGGCGAGGACGTTGGACACAAGAGAAATGATTAAAATAAATCAATTAAATAAATCATTTGGAGACTTACATGTATTAAAAAATATCAATATGACAGTTTTCGAGAATGATGTCGTTTGTTTAGTAGGAGCAAGCGGCTCAGGGAAAAGCACCCTCCTTCGCTGTTTGAACTTTTTAGAAAAAAAGGATAACGGCAATATTATCATTGAAGGAAATGAAGTCGACCCAAGTACCGATAACCTCAATAAAATTAGGGAAAGGGTAGGGATGGTGTTTCAACATTTCAACTTATTCCCACACAAAACCGTTTTGGAAAATATTATCGAAGCACCGATCATGGTAAAGGGCGTTGACAAAGAGGAGGCTATCTCCAAAGCAAAAAAATTGCTGAATAAAGTAGGCTTGGAGGATAAGTCAGATGTCTATCCTAGTAAACTATCAGGCGGGCAGAAGCAACGGGTCGCAATTGCTAGAGCACTTGCGATGGAACCAGACATTATGCTTTTCGATGAGCCAACCTCAGCACTCGATCCTGAGCTTGTGGGAGAGGTCTTAACAACTATGAAAGATTTGGCTGAAGAAGGAATGACAATGGTTGTTGTTACCCATGAAATGGGATTTGCTAAAGAAGTAGCGGATTGGATTGTATATATGCACGATGGAGAAATTATTGAACGCGGCAATCCTGACCAATTTTTTAACGATCCGAAAGAGGAGCGAACTCAGGAGTTTTTAAAGTCGACAATGCTAAAATAAACACGAGGTCCTGTCTATATGTTTAGGCAGGACCTCTTACCTTTATGTAGATTTATCACGTGAATCCTACAAATAAGTAAAATGAGGTCGGTAGTTTTTTAAAAATAGAGATCAAAAGTGGGAACCTTCAAATCCTTAATTTTTAACTAAACCCACTCTTAAAGGAGAGTGGGTTTTTAAGTCTTTGAATAACTTTAAACATAAATGGAACTTAATTCTTCTGTTCGATAAGCATCGAGAAATAGCTGTCCAAGGTTCCCATTTCCTTTGAAACCTAAATCACGAAGGCCATTATCGATCACTGTTAAGACAGATAGAACTTTTTCAGCGAAGGCATTTTCACCCATATGACCAATACGCAAAATGACATCTTCATATTGTGCCAAAGAGGTAGCAATGTATAGATTGTATGTTTCTTGGATGTGTTGTTGTAATCGTAATGCGCCGATTTCTTCTGGAATGACAACAGCAGTTACGGTATTAGAGCATCCTGATTCTAAAAATAATGATAGTCCGTATTCTTGTATTGATTTCCGCACCGCGTTTGCAATTTTTGCATGCCGCTCATAAATGGCTAATTGACCTTCTTCTAAAATATTGTTTAGTGCAACATCCAACGATTCAATATTCATAGCAGGCATTGTATAAGGTAAGGTTCCTTTTTCTATATACCCTTCAAAAATCTGCAGGTTTGCATAAAATGAAGCAATTGGTGTTTTACGATAATTCATCGCCTTTTTAGCGTCTTCACTAATGGAAACGATCGCTAAGCCAGTAGGTGCTGAGATCGCCTTTTGCGTACCTCCACAGCAAATATCAACCTGACTTTGATCGACATCGATGGATTCACCAACCATCCCAGCTACTGAATCAACGACTGTTAGAATGCCATATTCTTTTAATAATGGAGAGAGTTGGCTGACATCATTTAAGATGGACGTTGGTGTATCACAATGAACAAATGTGGCATATTTGAAGTCATGATCTTTTTCTAAATAGTTGCGTACTTCTTCAACAGGTATTTCTTTATGATAGTCAAAGCTTAAGACAACAGGTTCTCCTCCGTACATACTAACAAAGTCTTTAAAGCCTTCCCCATATATTCCATTATCGAGTACAAGGACACGATCCCCCGGTTCGGTTAAGCTTGCACAGGCAGCCTCTAAAGCTAGAATTCCTTCTCCAGCAAGCAAAAGTACTTCACTTTTCGTACCCATGACCTGTCCCATTTTTTTGCATACGTCATTGTAATAGTGGATGAATTCTTTGTCAAAATCAGTATTATTTGATTTTCTAGCTAACGCCAAGCGTACATTCTCACGTACGTCTGTTGGTCCTGGTGCATAGCTTGGCTTAAATCTCATATTCATCATTCCTTTAAATATTATAGTAATATTACAAATTAACAAATTTCTTATTTATTTTTTCTTATTATACATCATCATTTGTTATATTTGGGCGAGATTATATAAAAACATATTTAGTTAAGTTATGTGAATTGAATCACAATTAAATGAGTTTATTATGGGAATTAGATTGCCCTTAAACATAAAAAAGAATGATCGTCGGATTTCCCCATTTATGGGATATTAATCCAATGATCATTCTACCTAAAGATTGATATTATTTAGTTTTTACCATTCTTTTGGCTCGTAGTTTAAGTCTCTAAATAATTGAGTTCGCTCTTTCTTAGATAGATCCCTCCATTGTCCAGGAGGAAGATTGCCTAAATGGATATTCATAATTCGGATTCTTTGCAATCGGTACACCTCATACCCACACTCAGCGCACATTCGGCGAATTTGACGATTTAGTCCCTGTGTTAAAATGATTTTAAAATCATATTTTGATAATTGGGTGGTTTTACAAGGAAGTGTTTTTGTCCCTAATATTTTCACACCTTCTGACATCTTCTTTAAGAATTCAGGGGTAATGGGCTTGTCCACCGAAACGATATATTCCTTTTCGTGCTTATTTTCAGAACGTAGAATTTCGTTAACAATATCGCCATCATTCGTAAGGAGGATCAAACCCTCTGAATCCTTATCCAAGCGCCCAATATTAAATACTCTTAATGGATGGTTGACCAAATCCACAATATTTCCCTTTACAGCCTTTTCAGTTGTACTCGTAATCCCTACAGGTTTATTTAAGGCGATATAGACATTATTTCTTGCTACTCGGATGGGATTTCCATCTACTCGAACATCATCCCCAGGTTTAACTTGGGTGCCTATCGTGACACGTTTCCCATTGATTGTAACTCTGCCATCAGTAATTAATTTATCGGCGCCTCGTCTAGATGATTTTCCAGATTCACTTATATATTTATTAATGCGCATATGACACATCCTTAATCAGATGATTATTTTATCCAGATACTTTACTATACTTTATAATAGGGGGTAATCTCAATAGGTTTAACTCATCTAGAAGCGGCTGATCTCTACATAAATATGTTGGGACAGCTCTTTTTTATTTTTTAAAAAAAGGGTGTAATTTTAAATCTCATTATAAAATTTTATAAAGCTACAGTTTATTAATTAAAGAAAAGCATAATCTATATTTAGATCGAGCCCATTTTTTTTGATTTAAGGTTGGAATAAGTCTCGATAGTAAACCCTAATTTTCCTTAAATACCTATTGCAATCGTACAAAATTCGACATTTACTTTTTTCTCTTATAGAGTGTCGTTAAATGAAAGGAAGGTCTTATGGCGGAGAAAATTCTTGAGAAAAAGTTTCGGAAAACATTAGTAATATTACTGTTCTTAGGTTGGGCATTAGGTAACCTTGACCGTTACTTAATCAATTATGCCATCGTGTATATTGGAGAAGACCTTGCTTTAACCGCTACGGAGACAGGTCTGATTTTAAGCTCATTCTTCCTAGGATATGCCTTGATGCAATTACCTGGAGGTCTTTTAGCGGATAAGTTTGGTGCAAAGAAAGTATTATTAACAGCAGTGATTGTATGGTCTATTTTTACAGGTTTAACTGCGGTTGCATGGACATTAAGTATGATGGTCATCATTCGTTTTCTATTCGGAATTGGTGAAGGTGGTTTTCAACCTTCAGCTTCAAAGATTATTTCATCATCTTTCCCTGTGAATGAACGAAGTAAAGTAATGTCGATCATGCTTTCTTCTGGCGGGATTATGGCGATGCTTGTACCAATTATCTCAGCTGCACTCCTACTAACAATAGGTTGGCGTGCGTTCTTTGTTATTGCCGGATTATTGGGAGTTGGGATTGCAATTCTATATTCGAAATATGTACCGAAGGATGAAATAGCAAAAGAAACCAATCAAGGGCATAAAGTAAAAGACATATTAGGGATCTTATTTAAAATGCCATTAATGTGGAGTTTAGTTGTCGCATACTTTACTATTTATGCGGTAAACTGGGGGCTAAATTCTTGGATGCCTAAATATTTGACAGATGTACGTGGGCTTGATTTAGTTTCCATTGGCTGGTTACAAATGATTCCTGGTGCTATTCAAATTATTGCCATGATCGTATTTGGTTATCTAATCGATAAATTAGATTTGAAAGTAAATAAATTCATTGGTGCAGTTTGTGCATTGATCTTATCTGGATTTTTATTTCTAATGTTTAATGCAGAATCCATTGCATTATTTATAACTTTTCAATGTATCGTCACCTTGCTATTGACTTTCGTTGTGTTATTATTGCCATCATTTATATTAAAAAGAATTCCTTCAAGTTATGCAGGAACAGCTATGGGGATGGCAAATACCGGAGGACAATTAGCAGGATTTGTTACGCCTACTTTAATAGGATTCATGGTTGATGTGTTTAATGGTTCCTATAACGCTGCAATGTGGCTATTAGTAGTCATTTCCATTATTTGTGTGGGTGCGATTTTAACCATCTCTCTAAAAAATCAGGTTTTTAAGGAGGTTGAACATGGGAATATCGCATAATTCATCCTTTAAAGTAAGTGACTATCTCCAAGAAAGAAAACGAACGTTTACAACAATTAGTGATAAAATCTGGGCTAAACCAGAATTGCATTTTAAAGAGAAGTATGCTGTTTCAGTAATGGAGGAAGCATTAAGAGCAGAAGGATTTGCAGTTGAAAACAATGTAGCTAATCTAGAAACGGCGATTATGGGTAGCTTTGGCAGTGGCCCAACCGTTATTGCATTTTTGGGAGAGTATGATGCCTTGCCATTTTTAAGTCAAGAAGGGGGTAAGGTTGAATATTCACCAATAGAGGAAAATGGTAACGGACATGGTTGTGGACATAATTTGCTCGGAACTGGTGCATTTGCAGCAGCAGTGGCAGCGAAAGAGTATGTTGAAAAAACAAATGCACCGTTTACGATTCGATTTTATGGTTGTCCGGCAGAAGAAAACGGATCAGGTAAAGCCTACATGACAAAGCATGGTGTGTTTGACGATGTGGATATGGCGATTACTTGGCATCCCATGACAACCAATACAACTTGGAATATTACGTCACTAGCGAACTATGCGGTGACATTCAAATTTACAGGAAAGAGCGCTCATGCTGCAGCAGCCCCTCATTTAGGACGCAGTGCTTTAGATGCAGTGGAGTTAATGAATGTTGGCGTAAACTACTTGCGTGAACATGTTATCCAAGAGGCACGTATCCATTATGCTGTCATTAATAGCGGAGGTACATCCCCAAATGTAGTTCAACCATATGCAGCGGTTTCTTATTTAATTCGCGCACCAAAGAAACAGCAAGTAGTAGAGATCCATAAGCGTGTTCAAAAAATAGCTCAAGGTGCTGCATTAATGACTGAGACAAGCGTTGAGGAACAATTTGATGGGGCAGCTTCGAATTTAATTCCAAATACTACGCTTGCAAAAGTAATGCAGCAACAGTTTGATGATGCACCAGCCCTTCAATTTAGTGAAGAGGATTTTTCCTTTGCAGAGCAAATTTATCAGTCATTAGATAATGAAAGTAAAGCTTCAGCGTATAGTAATATGACACCCCGACAAAAGGAATTAATAGGGAATAAGCGTCTGTGTGAACTGGTACTACCATTATCATCAGAGAGGGCTTTGTACGGATCTACAGATGTGGGAGATGTTAGTTGGAAAACACCAACTGTGCAATGTACAACAGCCTCTATGGTTCTTGGTACACCGCTCCATACTTGGCAAGTAGTTACAGTGGGGAATACGCCAATTGGACATAAGGGCATGCTCTATGCAGCCGATATTATGGCTCGTACGGCAATTGCTTGTATGGAAAATCCAAAAATGATTGAAGAAGCCAAACAGGAATTACATAACCGTTTAAACGGTGAAAAGTATGTTTCGCTTATTCCAGAGGAATAAAAACGGTAAAAGAGATGGACATTATTGTTCATCTCTTTTGTACTTAAAAATAAAAAAGTGGGAAAAAATTCTTTCCCACTTTTTTATGCTTTATTTAATAAAGGGCGCTCTTGTAAATAGAGAGCTAAATCTGAACAGTTCCCTGTAACAATCTCCTTTACAATAATCCTTGCTAGCATTTGGCTATAAACGGTTCCATTATCACCAAAGGCCAATAGAAAATAGCTATTAGGATATTCTTCGTACTGACCGATAATCGGAATCCCATCCAATGTTCCACCATAAAATGCAGTTAAGTAATATTCTGGCTGCACTTTAATGGTAGGGAACATGTTATTAAATTCTTCGATTAGTTTATTTTTTTTGTAAATCAGTTTACTATCACGATCTTCAGGGGATGTCGTATTATCATCAAGTCCGCCGATGATGATTCGATTATCTTTTGTCGTACGCATATATAAATAAGGACGAGCGGTTTCCCAAATAAGGGTTCGATTATACCAATCCGAAAAATCCTCGACAGGATTGGTTGTTACCGTATATGTACTAACAAAGGAAGCCTTCTTCTCTTTTTTGATATCCATTCCTTCATAACCTGCTGCAAAAATAACATAGCGTGCTTGTATAGAATGTTTGCCCTTTGTAGAGATAATCATCTTTCCTTGTTCTTCATCGTAATGATGACCGTTCATTTCTGTATTCTCAAATACACGGATTCCTTTCTTTGCTGCATAATCTAATAGTGCATGAGTGAATTTGAAAGGATTGACTTCTGCATCATCATACGAATAAATGGCAGCTTCTCTGCTGAAAGGATATTTTGCTTCAATCTCTTCCTTTGTTAGAAAAGCAAGTTCAAAGTTATATTTCTTTAAAAATTCATATTCCTTTCTCAGCTTTTCAACGTCTTCTGTACTGCTAGCGGAATACAGAGTATCCCTTCTCTCGAATTCACAATCAATGGTCACGTTCTTTGAGGCTGCCTCTATTTCATTAATTGCTTCTTTTAGTAATTGTAAATGCCTTTCAATGTAATCCCCTCCAAAGGTGTTAATCAGATCTGTAAACATTTTTTCACCGGAGTATTGAATGATGGCTGTATTTGTACTCGTGCTCCCACTGCCGATTTTTCCTTTTTCAATGACAACTACATCTAAATTAGTATCAGCAAGATAATAGGCACACTGTGCACCAGAGCTACCACCCCCAATGATTAATACATCACAAGATAAATCTTCTTCTAATGCTGGGTATGTTGGGGCATCAGGAAAGGTCATGGGCCAATAATAGGTTCCAGAGTGTAAATTCATTTATATCCTCCCAGTTTCATAAAAGTATAATGTTAATATAACCAGACAGATTTTATACATGCATAAATGGCCACTGGAGTGTGCTTTGAAAGTGATACATATAAGGAGCAATAAAGCGAAGTTTGTATGAGTGTTTTTTAAAAAAAAAACGTCCCCCTAATTTTTCTGTTTTGCTAAACGAGGGGATGGGAGAGCATAAAGTTAACAATAAAAGGTAGCTTACCTATAATGGGTCAGAGCTACCTTTTCGTTTCTAATTAAATCCATTCTATGTTCAATTTTTCTCTTAAAATGAGGTTTGTGGATTTTTAAGATGTTCCTCCATTGTCTCCGAAAGAACGCCATCTGTCATTTTATAAACCTTATCACAATAACCAACAAGCCGAATATCATGGGTGACTACAATCGTCGTTGTTTTTTTCTGCTTTGTTACCTTTTTTAATAGCTCCATCACTTCAAAAGCACGATCTGAGTCAAGGGAAGCAGTAGGTTCATCAGCTAAAATAATCGAAGGGTTGCTATAAAGCGCCTTTGCTATCGCTACACGCTGGCGTTGACCTCCGGATAGATCGGAAGGGTATTTCATGAGTAAGTCAGCAATCTCTAATTCCTCATAAAGTTCGTCCCGTTCCTTTTTTGTCATATTCCCTTTTTTAACTTTATCTAATAGTTTCAATTGATTAGCAACAGTGAGAAAGGGAACTAAGTTGGATGCTTGTAACACAAATCCAATTTCCTTAAGTCGAATTTGTGAACGTTTCTTTTCATTTAAAGCTGTAATTACTTGCCCATTGATGATTACATCCCCTGATGAGGGGGATAATAATCCCCCAACAATCGTGAGGAAGGTACTTTTTCCCGATCCTGACGGGCCAATAATGGCAATTAATTCCCCTCGTTCAGCAAGAAAGCTTGTTTCCTTCAAGGCATCAACTTTTTTATGTCCATCCCCATAACTTTTCTTTACCCCATGTAACTCTAATACTGCCATCGTTTATCCTCCAATCGCTTTCAGTGGGTCTATTCGAACAATCGTTAATACTGAAAATACAGCACCAAGAGTGGCAACAACCATTAGGATGAACCCGTAGAATCCCATCAAGGCCAGGTCAAACGAAACAGGAACAGCTGCTGGCAGGAAAGCTCCTGAAATGAGTGTTAAAACAAATCCTAGCCCTGTCCCGATCAATGCTAAAATAAAGGTTTGTGCGACAACAGACCAGGATAAATAAGAGCTGGAAATTCCTTGTGCCTTCATGACTCCAAACATACTGATCTTCTGTACGGTCAACACATATAAGAAAATGGCTACGATGATCGATGATATAGCAAATAGAAAGTAAATCATAAAATTTAAGGTTAGTTTTTGTTCTGTATAGCCAGGTAAACTTTCAATAAATGTTTCAATTTCAATGGAATCCAACTCAGTGTTTTCGGTAAGATTTGAAATGGACTTATCTCCAATAACGATGGCGTTTATTTGATCTTTATTCTGTTCAGCAGTCTCACCAAATTTAACTTGATGGAAAGTTGAAAGGTCTGTATAGAGAACAGGTGCAGCATTAAAACGTGCTTGATCTGTAAAGCCAACAATCGTTAATTGTTGGTCACTAGAGGATAAGGTTAATGTATCTCCTAGATTGAATCCATTGTCTTTAAGCGAATCATCAGCAATCACTTCATTCGCTTGTTCAAATGTCCTCCCCTCAATGACATTTGGCATTAGGAATTCCTCTTTGTTAATTCCAAATAGAGAGATATTTTTTTTATTCGTACCGTTGCTTATAATGGCATTAAGCTGACCAAGTACAGCTGCTTTTTCAGCATGAATATCTTTTAGCTGATCGATCGACATAAATGATTGATACAGGCTTTTATCAGATTCCTCGGTAAGGATAATCGCCGATGCCTCCCATTTATCAACAGCCTCCCTATTTAAGCTAGCAAGTCCAGTCGCAAGCCCAGAGAGAAAAAATACTAGATAGGAAACAAGCATCAAAATACCTGTAATTAAGGTAAAGCGCAATTTATTCTTTTTAATTTCCTGCCATGCTAAAAACACCATTTCACTTCCTTTTTCATTCAAATGATTAATTGTTATTTTCATTTAATTATTAACGAAGACAATTATAATTGTCAATTGTTTGTATAACTATTTTTATGAAAACATTATACATAAAATAGGGTGTTTTTTATTAAATTCATATCATATATATTGAATGTTGTATAATCTTATTACAGAAACATTGTACAAGGTTTAAGTTTTCGTTATACTAACTTTATCTACAGGACTCCGATAAGGTATTAAGGAGATGGAAGAGAAATGTTTGAAGTAACTGGAAAGGGAAAAGCAGTATTCACCATTCAACAAGTTGCAGATATGACCGGATTATCAAAACAAGTGATTAGAAAGTGGGAAGAGCGGTATGGAATTATTCAACCAGAACGTTTAGGGAATGGTTATAGAGTATATAGTCAACAGGATGTCAAAATTCTTTTAAACGTCAAATCGCTTTCAGAACAAGGTCACTCACTTAAACAAGCCGCCCTTCTTGTAAAAGAGAGTGTTGAAGACCGCGAAGCAGCCGAACCACTCTTTGAAAAAGGGAATTTGCTTGATTACGGGCAGTGGAATGAGTATGTCCTTCAGCTTCTCGAAAAAGGGAGTCATTGTAATGAAATTGAATTAAGTTTAATTTTACAACAAGCGTATCATCATGTCGGGCTAGAGTGTTTTTTAACTGATATCGTTATTCCTTTCTTAAAAGAGGTCGGTAAGAAGTGGGAAAGTCGCGAGTGGGATGAATATCAGGAATCCGTATCCAGTTTAGTTGTAAGGGATTTTTTAATTCAAATTCGGAGAAATTATCACTATCGGGAAAATGCCCCCTTTGTACTCGGAGCATGTTTGCCCCATGAACAACATGAAGTCCCATTACATCTAGTCCTATTACAGTTCATGATGAAAGGGTGGAGAACTCAGTTAATTGGAGCATCCCCTGCTCCTGGGGCAATTGAGTCACTCATATCCAAATTAAAACCGGATGTGGTTTTATTGTCTGCTACAACGACGATCCCATTTGAAACAGACTCCCAACTGCTGCAAAGATTGGATCAATTTGCCGCACAGCAAAAAAATATCGCTTTCTATCTTGGTGGGCTAGGAGCAGTTACCTATCACCTTCACGATAAATTACAGGCTATACATGTAACCAATTCAATCGAAGATATTTTATAATAGTAAATCTCGCCCACCTATATTTAGAATAGGTGGTTATTTTTTGTAAAAAGAGATAAAGAAATAACATTATTTCTCTAAAAATTTAGTGCGCTTCTTTGGGAACAAAAGGAAAATGGTGATTATCAATTAATAAATGTTATGATAGAAACATTATGCTTTAAGGAGACACTAATCTATGAAAATACCAATATTATACGAGGATAATCATCTACTTTTGGTGGAAAAACCGATTAATATACCTGTACAAGCAGATCGTAGTGGGGACAATGATTTGTTAACCATGCTAAAAAAAGATTTGAAACTACGTTACCAAAAGCCTGGGAATGTTTATTTAGGACTTGTACACCGTCTGGACCGCCCCGTTGGTGGTGCCATGGTGTTTGCAAAAACTTCAAAGGCTGCATCTAGATTGTCAGATATGATACGTAGACATGTGATCGAACGGAATTATTTGGCGGTTGTTCATGGAACCCCGAATAAGAAAAGGGGGCAGCTTGTGCATTATCTCCATAAAGATAATCAAAAAAATAAGGTGTCCGTTGTTTCATCTAATCACCCAAAGGCAAAAAAGGCCGTACTAGATTACGAGATTATTGAATCGAAAAAAGGGTTAAGTTTACTCTCTGTGAACCTCCATACGGGGAGGCCCCATCAAATCCGTGTTCAGCTTTCAACCATGGGAAATCCGATATACGGGGACCAAAAATATGGTGAAAGTCGTAATAAACCTGGACAACAACTTGCCCTATGGGCTCATTCGCTCTATTTCGACCATCCTGTTAAGAAGGAACCAATAGGAGCTTATTCCCTCCCATCTAGTATTTACCCATGGAATTTATGGGAGACTTGTAAGGATAGAGAAGGCAAGCAAACTGGTGAAGACTTTGCAATTGAGGGACTGCTTAGTTATATAGATTAAGAGACAACAAGGCGTGGGTATGGAAATAAAAACTAATTAACGAAAAATTACAAAAGTTATTTTGATATATCTAATTTACATTATTAAAGCGGGTTTATCTGACATCCCACTCCTGCTTAAAATAAAAATACCTGTTTCCAAAAGGAGACAGGTATTTTTTGTTTTAAAGGCGATACCCCCTTCTAGTGCATATATTAGGGTTTATAACCAACTAGCAAAATGAATGAGGAATTAACAACATATAATCTATTAAAATGGGGATTTTAGAAATAAATTATATTGACAAAGTATTTAGTAGCAATTAGAATCAAATCGTAAACAAAACAAAAATGCGAACGACATTCGACAATGTCGAATGATAGGGGGATGCCAATGGCTGAGCGTTTGATTCAATCAGTTGCAAGGGCAGCAGATATTCTTGAATTATTTGTGGGTACTTACCCGGAATTAAGCATTAAAGAAATTAGTGATTACCTTGGGCTTTCGAAAAGTACCGTTCACGGACTTATTAAGACTCTCGAGCACAGGGGCTACTTGCAGCAAAATCCAGAAAATCAAAAATATCAGTTAGGAATTAAGCTTTTACAACTAGGCAATTTCGTGAGCAAGCAGCTAGATGTTGGAAATATTGCCAAGCCGATTATCCGTAAGCTTGTTGAAGAGCTACATGAAACGGTTCACCTTACTATTTTTGAGGGTGATGAGATCATTTATATTGAAAAATTGGAAGGTCCTAGGGCACTTACAATTTACTCCCAAATTGGGAAACGAGCACCGGTCTATTGTACAGGAGTAGGGAAATCGATCCTTGCACATCTGAGTGAGGATGAGGTCGATCGTCTTTTATTAAAAGCTGATTTGAAACCGTTTACGGAATTTACATTAACCGATATAGAGCAAATCAAAAATCACTTGGCTAGTGTCCGGGAACAGGGCTATGCCATTGATGATGAGGAAATTGAAGTAGGGCTTAAGTGTATTGCAGCACCTATTTTTAACCATGAAGGCAAGGTTGTTTCCTCCATCAGTTGTGCCGCTCCAAAGACAAGGCTCGATGAAGAAAAGCTCCCAAAAGTGATTGCTGGTATTAAAGAGGCTGCCGCCGAAATTTCAAGGCGATTGGGTTATAAGGAAAACAATTAAATCAGAGAAACATAGAGCATGGAGAGGAGAATATTTATGTCATCAAAAGTTAAAGTTGCTGTTCTCGGTTCAGGGAACATTGGTACAGATTTAATGATTAAACTTGGACGGTCTGAGTTGTTAGAGTTAACAGCTGTAATTGGAATTGATCCACAATCAGACGGATTAGCACGTGCGAGGGAAATGGGTTATGCCGCTGTTGACACAGGAATCGATGGATTCTTGGCTGAACCTAATCTTAAAGCAGATATTGTATTTGATGCCACATCTGCTAAAGCTCATCTTTACAATGCAAAGGTGTTAAAAGAAGCGGGAATCAAGGTTATTGATATGACACCTGCGGCAGTTGGTCCCTATGTATGTGCTGCAGTAAATATTGAAGAACATATTGAAAAAGACAATATTAATTTAATTACATGTGGCGGTCAGGCTACGATTCCTATGGTTCACGCTGTTAACCGAGTAAGTCCAGTTGAATACGCAGAAATTGTTGCCACCATTTCAAGCCGAAGTGCAGGTCCGGGAACGCGTGCAAACATTGATGAATTCACGGAAACGACATCTCGTGCGATTGAAGTTGTTGGGGGTGCGGACAAAGGAAAAGCGATTATGATCTTGAATCCAGCTGAGCCGCCAATCATGATGCGCGATACCGTCTACACACTTGTTAAAGAAGGCACGATGAATGGGCAAGCTATTCGGAAATCAATTGATGAAATGATTCAAGTCGTCCAATCGTATGTTCCAGGCTATAAACTTAGAACAGAGCCAATTTTCGAAGGCAATAAAGTCACAATCTTCCTTCAAGTTGAAGGTGCAGGGGATTACCTGCCTAAATATTCCGGCAACCTTGATATCATGACAGCTGCCGGCGTCAGAATTGCTGAAGAGTTTGCAAAAAATCTATTAGCGAAAAAATAAAAGTAAGCAAAGGAAGGGGTTCATAAATCATGACACAAGATATTTTAATTACCGAAGTGGCATTACGTGACGGTAGCCATGCGGTTGCCCATCAATATACTGTTGATCAAGTACTGAAAATTGCTAAGGCATTAAATGATGCGAACGTGCCTTATATTGAAGTTTCACATGGGGATGGACTAGCTGGTTCTTCCCTGCAATATGGACTTTCTCGCACAAATGAAATGGAATTAATTGAAGCAGCTGTTTCAGTAGCAGATAAATCAAAGATTGCAGTCCTGCTTTTACCTGGAATTGGAACCCTTCATGAACTAAAGGAAGCGGCAAATCTAGGAGCAAAAATGGCACGTATTGCAACACATGTAACAGAAGCAGATGTCGCACCACAACATATTGCATATGCGAAGGAACTAGGAATGGAAACAGTTGGCTTTCTAATGATGAGCCATATGGCTCCTGTTGAGAAGCTGGTTGAGCAGGCAAAACTAATGGAAAGCTATGGGGCTGATTCGGTTTACATGGTTGATTCAGCTGGTTATTTGCTACCTAATCAAGTTCGTGAACGAATTCGCGCTTTGAAACAATCAGTTGGTATTGAAGTTGGCTTCCATGGTCATAACAACCTGTCCTTGGCAATGGCTAACACACTTGCAGCGATTGAAGAAGGCGCTACAAGAATTGACGGCAGTGTCCGTTGCTTAGGTGCCGGTGCTGGTAATACACAAACAGAAGTGCTTATTGCAGTCCTAGAGCGTATGGGAATTAAAACAGGCATTGACTTATATAAAATGATGGATTTGGCTGAAGACATTGTGGCACCGATCCTCCAGGTTCCTCAAGAAATTACGAGAGACAGTCTGACACTTGGCTATGCTGGAGTATATTCAAGCTTTGCCCTTCACGCTAAACGTGCTGCCGAGAAATTTGGTGTCGATTCTCGTGATATTTTAATAGAGTTAGGTAAACGTAAGGTTGTTGGCGGACAAGAAGATATGATTGTTGATGTCGCAGCTGAGATTGCCAAGAAATAAAAATATTATTTTAGGATTAACCTATCGATATGTCTATGGAGGGAAAGCTAGAGTCTTTTTTCTTCATAGACTATGAAATAAAACGAATATAGACGCTATTATTTTCTTTATTACTAAAAAATAAGTCATACATTGAGGAGAAATGAAATGGAACTAATTATAATTCTATTGGCACTCGGTATGCTGATGTTCATTGCCTACCGCGGCTTTACAGTAATCATTTTTGCACCACTGTGCGCCTTGTTTGCTGTATTACTAACTGAACCAGCATGGATACTGCCTTGGTACTCCAATGTATTTATGGGCAAAATGGTAGAATACATTCAATTGTATTTTCCAATTTTCCTACTGGGAGCATTATTTGGTAAAGTAGTTGAAATGTCAGGACTTGCAAGGAGTATTGCTACAACTTTAATTAAAATCGTTGGTCAAAAACGAGCGATGCTTGTCATCGTATTGCTTGCATCCATTCTAACATACAGTGGTGTTAGCTTAGTCGTAGTTGCATTTGCTGTGTATCCATTTGCAAGACATTTGTTCAGAGATTCAAATATTCCTAAGCGCTTAATTCCCGGTACAATTGCACTTGGCTCATTCACCTTTACAATGGATGCGCTTCCAGGCTCTCCCCAAGTGCAAAACGTTATTCCGACTACGTTTTTTAAAACAGATCTTTACTCAGCACCAACTCTTGGGATTATCGGTGCGATCTTTATCTTTGCTTTAGGTATGTGGTATTTAGAATCACAACGAAAGAAAGCTCAAAAAGCTGGTGAAGGCTATGATTCATTTGGAACCATTAAAGAAGAAAATGTCACAGAGATTGATTTAAATGCACACGAGAGTGTCGGACGCAGAATCTTTGCATTCGTCCCAGTGATCCTTGTTGCAGTATTGAATAAAACCTTTACAACCATTATCCCTAAGTGGTATCCAAACGGATTTGACTTTGAGGCGATCGGTCTAGCTTTTCCAAGCATTGAAACCTCGAAAGTCGTAGGGATTTGGTCAGTTGAAATTGCTTTAATTGTAGGTATTCTTGCGACCATCCTTTATAACCACAAACCAGTGGTTATGGACTTTAAGGAAGGTACAAAAATTGGTGTGGCCGGTGCCCTTCTTGCCATTATGAACTCGGCAACAGAATATGGGTTTGGTGCAGTCATTTCAAACTTGCCTGGCTTTAAAATAGCAAGAGATGGCATCGCATCTGTGTTCGGTCATCCGTTAGTTAATGGAGCGGTAACAACGAATGTCTTATCCGCTATTTCTGGGTCAGCTTCTGCGGGTATTGCCATTACATTAGGCATGATGAGTGAAACGTATATTAAACTAGCAAATCAATTTGATATCCCGCTTGAGGTTATGCACCGAGTTATTTCAATGGCCTCTGGTGGTATGGATACACTTCCACATAACGGAGCTGTTATCACTTTGCTAGCTATTACAGGTTTAACTCATAAGCAGTCCTATAAAGATATCTTTGCGATTACGATTATTAAAACAATTGCGGCTTTCTTCATTATTGCCGTATACTTGCTGACAGGTATTATTTAAATATTTCATTTGGCATTCCAGATTAGATCAGGAATGCCTATTTTTTATAAATACAGTCATAAAAAAGGTTGATCTAACTACTAATAGATTTATAGTCACAATCTTGTTAGAATAGTCAAACTAAACGTGTAAAAAGGAGGACCCCCATGAAAATTAGAGTCTCAGCTACTAGAATATTTCCAATAAGCCCCAACCATATTGCCCCTACATATCCAATCGTAAAGTTATTAAATGAATAGCCAATCACTGCTGACAGGAGATGAATTTATGACTCAAAACAGGACATTACACCTATTAAATGGCCAATCCATGTATGATTATTTTAAAAGGACCCATTTTCTTGATGGAGAATTATTGATTCCTTTTAATGAAGCCATGTGTTATGGAGACACGAATGACGATATTTTTTCACCTCAATTCAGCCAAGTACGTGCTAAGGTTCATCATGTTACACTTGAACAATATACAGAAATTACTTTAAAGCCACTCAAGCTCTTCTTAGATAAAAACTTCACCCATCTCTCATTATGGTTTGATGTAGATATGTTTTGCCAAATCAATGTTCTTACTATTCTTGGCTGGTTAGATCAGACAGACTATAAGGGGGAAATTGAATTACATATAGTCGGAGATAAATATGAACTTATGGATCATTTATCATTGAAAGCTGAAGGATATTATTCTATTTACAAAAAAGTGTTGATTCGAAAGGAAATGCCCAAACATATCCTTCCAGCTTTTTTAAAAAGTGGAATTGAATTATACTTAAATTATCTTAGTCAAAACAGTGAACTTATTCGTTATATTAACAAGTTCAAAAACTTATCCGAAGAAATGCTTGTATCTAAATTAATTGTGGAATTTACCCATTATGGACTTGGTGATAGACAATATCTTGAGATGTTAAATCGTGTAGGAAGAAGTAAAATCTAAAAAAAAGGAGGTGGGAAATTTCCACCTCCAGTCAGTCACCTATATCATTTCGTGTCCTTTATTTTCACTTAAATTATAAAGTTTATTATTCATCCGGTTTTTTGTCAGCATCTTCTTCCAAGAATGCTCTAAAATGATCTCCCCAAGTACAAATGGAAGTGACAACTGGCTCAAGGCGTAAACCAATTTCACTTAGTTGATATTCCACTTTAGGAGGGACAACCGGATATACAACTCTAGTAATGATATGATCTTCTTCTAATTCCCTTAATTGTCTAATTAACATACGCTGATTGACATCGGGAAGGTATTTTTGTATTTCGCTTAACCTTAATGGAGATTGTTGGAGTAAACACCAAATAATGGCTATTTTCCAACGTCCCCCAATGACTGATAAAGCTAAATCTTTGCTAGTAAAAAAAGTTTTGTCTTTATAATCAATAACCATCTAGTTTTATCCCCTTTACTGTCGTTATTATTTCTTTACTGACAAAAATGTCAGTATTGTTTGATGAATTATATTATGCAATTATGGAAAAGTAAATTAAGGCAAAAGAAAAAGGGTATACATGAATAGTAAACTTCTATTTGAATTAAATTAGGAGAATCACCTTATTCATACCATTATATTGTTATTTTGACTATAGTGACAATATTGTCAGTATTGAATTGTGAATAACAATGTGGAAAAATATAACTATAGATCTTAGATAAAGGGAAGGAAGGGATTCATTTGAAAAGTAGAGCTGCTGTTGCGTTTGGACCAGGAGAACCACTTAAAATTGTAGAAATCGATGTAGAGGAACCAAAGGCAAAAGAGGTATTAGTAAAAATGTTACATACTTCTGTGTGCCACACAGACGCATTTACACTATCAGGTGATGATCCAGAAGGCGTATTCCCTGCTGTACTCGGCCACGAAGGTGCGGGTGTTGTCGTTGCTGTAGGAGATGAAGTGACTTCAGTAAAACCTGGAGACCATGTCATTCCACTATATACGGCTGAATGTGGAGAATGTAAATTCTGTCGTTCCGGTAAAACAAACTTATGTAGTGCTGTTCGAGAAACTCAAGGGAAAGGTTTAATGCCTGACGGAACCACTCGTTTCTCTTACAATGGAGAACCGATTTATCATTACATGGGAACAAGTACATTTAGTGAATATACGGTTGTTTCGGAAGTCTCTTTAGCAAAAATTGACCCTGAGGCTCCACTTGATAAAGTTTATCTTTTTGGATGCGGGGTTACTACAGGGATTGGGGCTGTACACAAGACAGCTAAAGTGGAAGAAGGAGCTGTAACAGCTGTATTTGGCCTTGGAGCAATTGGATTAGCTGTTATTCAAGGTTTGGTTCAAGCAAAAGCAAGTCGAATTATTGCGATTGACTTAAATGAGGATAAGTTCGAGTTAGCTAAGAAAATGGGAGCGACTGATTTTATCAATCCTTCTAAATTTGATAAGCCAATTCAAGAAGTTATCGTCGAAATGACGGATGGAGGAGTCGATTATAGCTTCGAGTGTATTGGAAATGTTGAAGTAATGAGATCTGCTCTTGAATGTTGTCATAAAGGCTGGGGCGAAAGTGTAATTATCGGTGTAGCAGGCGCAGGTAAAGAGATTAGTACTCGCCCATTCCAATTAGTAACAGGTCGCGTATGGCGCGGATCAGCCTTTGGTGGTGTGAAAGGAAGAACCGAACTACCAGGAATGGTTGAAGATTATATGAACGGTAAAATTGATTTAGAGTCATTTATCACACACAACTTAGACTTTAATGACATCAATAAGGCGTTCGATTTGCTTCATAAAGGGGAGTCCATCCGTACAACTTTAACATATGGAGAGTGAGAAAGTGAGTCTTGAGCTTATTGAAAAACGCCTCTCTTTTGGCGGGGAACAATGTAAATACAGACATTATTCAGAAGTATTACAATGTGATATGACATTTAGTATCTACTTGCCATCAAATAAAGACGAGAAAAAAATTCCCCTTATTTGGTGGTTATCTGGTTTAACTTGTACAGATGATAATTTTAGTCAAAAAAGCGGATTTCAACGATTGGCTGAAAAATATCAAGTAGCAGTCATGATTCCTGATACTTCACCACGTGGAGAACATGTGGCTGACGATGAAGCATGGGATCTTGGACAAGGCGCGGGTTTTTATTTAAATGCGACACAGGACCCATGGGCAAAGCATTATCACATGTACACATATATTGTAAATGAGTTAACAGCTATTGCATCAACATTAGTACCAAACTTTTCAGGACAAGAAAGCATTATGGGCCACTCAATGGGAGGTCATGGCGCTTTAGTAATTGGCATGAAAAATAAAGAGAGATTCAAAGCGATTTCTGCTTTTTCTCCTATTTTAAGCCCAAGCAGAGTGCCATGGGGTAAGAAAGCTTTCTCCACTTATTTAGGTGAAGATCAAGCTTCTTGGAAAGAATGGGATTCTTCCGAATTGATTAAGGAAGTAGGCATGCCCCCAATTCATATTACCCAAGGTACTGAAGATAATTTTTATCCAGAACAATTGGATGAAACTTATTTTTTACAGAATGCTAAGGAAAATAACGAAGTAAATTACGAGAAAGTGGAAGGCTATGATCACAGCTATTTCTTTATAGCTTCTTTCTTAGAAGACCATTTCGCTTTCCATGTGAAGTACTTAAGATAATTCAAAAATATCCACATTGCTTGTAAATGTGGATATTTTTCTGACTCATTTATTTGACAAAGAAATTTGTTTGGTAGATGGTTAGTTGGGAGGGATAGCAACGATGGATTTTAAAGAAATGTTAGCCAATGACCGGGTAAAACCATACTTATTAAAAGCCCGCTATGGGATAGAAAAAGAAAGTCATCGAGTGGACTTATCAGGAAATTTAGCTAAAACTGATCATCCAAAAAGTCTTGGCATAAGAGATGATCACCCATATATTCAGCGGGACTTTGCGGAAACACAGCTGGAATTAATCACACCTGTTACTGAGACAATAAAGGATCTATTTGATTACTTAGCGGCAATCCATGATGTTGCTTATCGTTCTTTGGATGAGAATGAAATGCTATGGCCATTAAGCATCCCGCCACAGTTACCAGAAAAAGAAGAAGACATTGTGATTGCGAAATTGAAAAATGTTGAGAATGTCAAATACCGCCAAACTTTATCAGACTCATATGGCCGTCGTAAACAAATGATAAGCGGAATCCATTTCAACTTTGAATTTAGTGAAGAGTTAATTAGAGCATTATTCAGCTTACAATCGGAGATAGAAGATTACCAAAAATTTAAAGCAGAGGTTTATCTAAAAGTCACAAGAAATTATCTCCACTATCGGTGGTTAGTGATTTACCTTTTTGGAGCTTCTCCTCTTAGTGAAAAGAATTTCTTTGAAGATAATTCCTTGAATGTGGCCGTAAGAAGCATTAGAAACAGTAAATATGGGTATACCAATTCTGATGATGTTCAAGTCTCCTATAGCAGTATACAAAAGTATCTATCAGATCTATCCATGATGGTTAAAAAAGGGCTTCTATCAGAAGAGAAAGAATTTTATTCACCGGTTCGTTTAAGAGGCGGCAATCATGTTTCAGATTTGGAAAACGGTGTTAACTATATTGAATTGCGCAATATAGATTTAAACCCCTTTGAAACTTATGGAATTAGTTCTGAACAAGTAGAATTTCTCCATCTTTTCTTACTTTATTTACTATGGAAAGATGAAGGGGATCATTGTGATGATTGGGTAAAACAAGGTGATACTTACAATGATATCGTGGCTCTTGAGCATCCATTAGCGCACACACAATTTAAACGAGATGCTCAAAATTTGATTGATGAGATGGAACATTTAGTAGAAACCTTAGACTTGACGATTTCAGGAAAGTTATTTACTCATCTGAGAGAAATGTTAATGGACCCAAGTCAAACTTTAGCTGGAAGACTTTATACAGAAAGTGAAAAAAGCCGGCAAAGTCAATTGGCTACGTCAATAGCGAAAGAAAATTATAAAAAATCATGGGAAAAACCTTATGAATTGGCAGGATATACTGATATGGAGTTGTCCACTCAAATTTTAATGTTTGATGCCATACAGCAAGGAATTAAGGTAGAAATTTTGGATCGACAAGATCAATTTTTAAGGCTTCAATTAAAAGATCATGTTGAATATGTAAAAAGTGGGAATATGACAAGTAAAGATACTTATGTGGCTACTAAAATTATGGAAAATAAAACCGTAACAAAGAAAATTCTCCACCAACATGGATTTCGTGTGCCGAAAGGTGAGGAATTTCAGACAATAGAACAGGCTTTGCGTTCCTATGATCTCTTTTCCAGTAAATCCTTTGTTGTGAAACCAAAAACGACTAACTATGGATTAGGAATATCGATCTTCAAAGAAGGCGCAAATTATGAAGATTATCAAAAGGCACTCACTCTGGCATTTAAAGAAGATTCATCTGTGTTAATAGAAGAGTTTATTAAAGGAACAGAATATCGCTTTTTCG
The DNA here is from genome assembly GCF_036670015.1 of Niallia sp. XMNu-256. Taxonomy (NCBI): domain Bacteria; kingdom Bacillati; phylum Bacillota; class Bacilli; order Caryophanales; family Bacillaceae; genus Niallia; species Niallia sp. XMNu-256. Next base: position 4,153,686 of record NZ_CP137636.1, on the reverse strand, counting down.
TGTTGCATGATAAAGTTTTGGCTGTTTTATTAAGAGTACCTGCGAATGTTGTAGGAGATGGTAAACACACAATTGAAGAGTTAGTCATGGAAAAGAATCAGGACCCGTTAAGAGGAAGAGATCATCGAACACCTTTGGAAACTATACAATTAGGTGAATTGGAAAATCTTATGCTTAAATCTCAAGGATATCGAATGGATTCGATTCCACCAAAAGATAAAATTGTCTATTTGCGCGAGAATTCCAATGTTAGTACAGGCGGAGATTCAATTGATGTGACCGATCAAATTCCAGATGATTATAAGAAAATAGCCGTAGATGCAGTCGCTGCACTCGGGGTGAAAATTTGTGGGATTGATTTAATTATTGAAAATACAGAAGTTCCTGCTGCTGATAAAAATGCTTATGGAATCATTGAGGCAAACTTTAATCCATCCATGTATATGCATATTTATCCATATAAGGGAGAGTCACGCCGTTTAACGATGGATATTCTATATTATTTATTCCCTGAACTAGAACAAAATCAGGACTTAAATTCAGCCAAAAGGATGCGACTAACAAGACGTGGATTTACTACGGTAGCTGTTGATTGATAATAAAACGATGTAAGGTTCAAACTCAATTATAAATAACCTCGTCCTAAGCACGGTGAGGTAAAAGTAATATTGAAAGGAGATTGAGCAATGATTTCTACTTATGAAGAAACTGTAACTAGTTTTGATAAAATTGATTCTGCAAAAGCCCAGGAATTAGTAAAAGGGGAAGGCGAAGCTGTAATCTATATTGGCAAAGCAGTATGTCCTTTTTGTCAAATATTCGTTGAAAAATTAAAAAAAGTCGCTGAAGAAACGAATACACACATCTATTACGTGAATAGTGTGGAAGAGTCAGATATGGAAGGAATTACAGCCTTCCGTAATGAATACGACATTCCAACGGTTCCTGGTTTCATCTATACGAATGGTGACACAGTAAACGTGAAATGTGATTCATCTATGCCAGAAGAGGAAATTAAAGCTTTTATGAATAAATAAATCAATTTGAAGCGACAGGAGCGTACTTGTCGCTTATTTATCATTTTAAAAAGGAGTGAATCGTATTTTTGGTCATTCGCTCCTCTTTTTACAAATTAATGCTATAATAAAATTGAATGCTCATATATTCACAAGGTGTTAATGGGTATATTACTACTTGAATAAATAATTTGTCGTTAATGAAATGTTGAAAACTGGCGGAGGAGTGATCGTGAATCCAGCTTCACTTGGCGGTATGGTCGGTATGCCTACATTGGGCGCTTATTCAGCAACAAAACATGCTGTTATCGGTCTAACTAAAACCATTGCTGGTGAATATGGGAGAGAAAATATCCGAATTAATGTGATCGCTCCTGGTACGAATGAGACACCAATGGTAAAGGCATTTCCTCCAGAAGCAATCAAAGAAATGGCTGAGTCAGTCCCAATGGGCAGGTTAGGCCAACCCCATGAAGTTGCGGATGTTGTCGACTTTCTACTTAGTGATGAGTCCTCGTATATTCATGGTGCCATTATTTCAATTGATGGTGGCGCTGCTGCTCTTTAATCGATTCAAGGAAAGTTGCCCAAACCGTAAAATGGCGACTTTCCTTTTTTTATTAAGGAGAAATTCAATGAAGCAGCTCTATGTTAAGCAGAAGTATTTAGTCTAAGTAGTACATCGGTAACATAGAATGGTCATCCACTAATAATAAGGAATTTGCGTAGGCTATTTGCCTGTCCTAAGTTAACTTATGTGGTGTTTTCCATTGTCTATTTTTAATTAAGGCCCTCTTGTCTATTATGGCAAGAAGCCTTTTTAAATTCTTTAATAGCATAAAATTATTGCAGTTTTTCTTGTTCTCATAAGTAGAGTTGAAAGAGTAGATTAACGACTGTGATAATAGGGCAACATAAATTTAATAAGACCGATCAAAACCAATTCTCAACGCCATTCTCTTTAGAATGCCTTATGGGCCCCCACTCAGATGAGTTCTTAAATACCTCCTTTATCCAAAGGCTGCCAGAGACGAATTTAAACGAATAATCATGATCCTTTCTACTAAAAAAGCCTTGTATTTTTAATGAATGATGATTATAGTAATTTAGTAATGACAACTGTCAAGACACAGGAGGTAGACAACGTGGCAGAAAAATCAATTTCACAGAGAAGGCTTCTCGGCATTGCAGGGCTTGGTTGGATGTTTGATGCAATGGATGTTGGGATGCTTTCGTTTATTATTGCTGCACTAAAAGTAGATTGGGACTTGACACCAGAACAAATGGGGTGGATAGGTAGTGTGAACTCAATCGGAATGGCTGTTGGTGCATTTCTGTTCGGACTATGGGCAGATCGAATGGGTAGAAAGAATATTTTTATTATTACCTTATTATTATTTTCAATTGCCAGTGGTATTTCCGCATTTACGACTACTCTATTTGCCTTTTTAGTTCTACGCTTTTTTATTGGTATGGGGCTTGGCGGCGAATTACCAGTCGCTTCGACGCTCGTTTCAGAAAGTGTCTCAGCGAAGGAACGTGGACGAGTGGTTGTATTACTTGAAAGCTTTTGGGCATTTGGCTGGTTATTGGCAGCACTAATTTCCTATTTTATTATCCCGTCATTTGGCTGGCGGCTTGCATTAATCCTTAGTGCGCTACCCGCCTTTTATGCTATTTATCTACGACTAAACCTTCCTGATTCTCCAGCATTTTCTCCAAAGAAGGCGGAGAAACGGTCAGTAGGTCAAAATATCCGAGATGTTTGGTCAAAGGAATATTCACGATCTACTTTTGTCCTTTGGGTAGTTTGGTTTACCGTTGTTTTTTCATACTATGGAATGTTCCTCTGGTTGCCAAGTGTTATGGTAATGAAAGGTTTCAGTATGATTCAAAGTTTCGAATATGTACTAATCATGACACTAGCTCAGTTACCAGGATATTTTACGGCAGCATGGCTTATTGAACGAATGGGGAGAAAGTTTGTACTTGTTACCTATTTGTTAGGGACAGCAGGATCAGCATTTATTTTTGGTAATGCAGAAACAACGGCAATTTTAATCGCTTCAGGGATCTTTTTATCATTCTTTAATCTTGGCGCATGGGGTGCACTGTATGCTTATACTCCTGAACAATATCCGGCTGTCATCCGTGGGACAGGGGCTGGGATGGCTGCATCCATTGGACGTGTCGGGGGAATTCTTGGACCGCTCCTTGTCGGTTCCCTTGTTGCCGCAGGGTATACGATTGGCTTCATTTTTGCGATCTTTTGCGTAAGTATTGTCATCGGTGTTATTGTCCTAGCATTTTTTGGAAAAGAAACAAGGCAGGTTGAATTAACCTAAACGAAACAGTAATAAGTTTAAGCAGTTTTAGTACCTCACTTTAACGTGTAAAAATACTGTTGACAACCTATCATTTTCTTGCAATAATGTGTTTAATCAAATACTGGTACCTTTAATTCAGTCCCGTGAGGCTGACAAGGACAGCGGAAATAATAATGCTTACTGGGCGACCCGTGTAAAAGGATCCCTGTATTTCATTATGAAAAAAAAGCTTCTTGTCAGAAATGGCAAGAAGCTTTTTTTATTCCTAATCTCCTAAAGTAATCGAAGTTTTACTTCGGTACCAGTTTCTTAAAAACTAACTTATTGGAGGAATTGGTATGTCAAAAGTGGATAAAGAATTTTCATTACAGGCGGTGCCTCAAGCAAATCGAAATGGATTTTGGAAAGTTCTCGCAGTAATGCTTTCATTAAGCTTTTTCTCAGCGAGCATGATGTCAGGGGGAACTTTAGGGATAGGCCTTACATTTGTTCAGTTTATCTGGATTGTATTGGCAGGTAATCTTATTCTTGGGCTTTATACTGGTGCATTAGCTCATATTGCAGCAAAAACGGGGCTATCCACTCATTTATTGACTCGATATTCATTTGGTGAAAAAGGTTCTTACATTACATCATTTTTACTAGCTTCTACTCAAGTCGGCTGGTTTGGCGTTGGGCTTGCGATGTTTGCTGTGCCTGTTGCGAAAGCGACTGGAGCGAATGTTTACCTATTAACAGCCGTTCTAGGATTGTTAATGACGATATCGGCAATTTTTGGGATGAAAACTTTAACGATTTTAGGATTTATTGCGGTTCCGGCCATTGCGATTTTCGGGAGCTATTCAATGGTTGACGCAGCGTATACAATTGGAGGATTTCAAGAGCTGTTCGCTTATGAGCCTCAACAAGCAATAAGTGTTGCCCTAGCATTAACCATCTGTATCGGATCATTTATTAGCGCTGGAACACTTACACCTGATTTTGCTCGCTTTGCAAAAACCTCACGTTCGGCAGTAAGTGCGAATATCATTGCTTTTTTCCTCGGAAATTCACTTATGTTTTTATTTGGCGCGGTTGGAGCAATGGTTTTTAATAAATCGGATATTTCGGATGTAATGTTTCTACAAGGATTAATGATTCCAGCGATCATTGTACTCGGTTTAAATATTTGGACAACAAATGATAGTGCGTTATATGCATCAGGACTTGGATTTTCAAATATTACAAAGCTGCCAAAACATAAAGTCGTTGTTTTCAATGGAATTTTGGGAACAATAGCAGCAATGTGGTTGTATAACAATTTTGTTGGATTCTTGACGATTCTAGGCTCTACTTTACCATCCATAGGAGCGATTATATTAGCAGACTATTACTTAGTAAAACGCGGAAAATATCAAGCCTTTGAAACAATGAAGTTTAAGGTTGTCAATTGGATTGCTATCGCAGCATGGATAGGTGGAGTTGTCATTGCAAATATTGCACCAGGAATTCCTCCGATTAACGCTCTATTAGGGACATCTATTATTTATGTGGTTGCCATGAAGTGCATGCCTCAACAGGTCGTATCATTAAGTAAACTAAACGGTAAGGGTGAAATAATTAGTGATCATTAAAAACGCAAAGCTTAGAGATAAAGATGGTCTTTGGCACTTACGAATCCAAGACGGTAAAATTGAAAAGATTACACAAACAGTAGAAAATACAGACGGAAAAGAAATCATCGATGTTAATGGGTCTCTTGTTCTTCCACCATTCATTGAACCGCATATCCATTTAGATACAACGTTAACTGCTGGGGAACCGGAGTGGAATAAGAGCGGTACTTTGTTCGAAGGGATTCAAAGATGGGCGCAAAGAAAAGAAACATTAACAATAGAAGATGTTAAAACAAGATCAAAAACTACTTTAAAGTGGCAAATAGCGCAAGGGATCCAACATGTTCGTACGCATGTGGACGTAACGGATCCTGAGTTAACAGCATTAAAGGCTATGCTTGAGGTAAAAGAGGAAATGGCTCCTTATGTGGACCTTCAACTTGTTGCCTTTCCTCAGGAAGGAATTCTCTCCTACCCGAATGGGATCGAATTGTTAGAGGAATCATTGAAAATGGGTGCGGATGTTGTTGGTGGCATTCCTCACTTTGAATTTACAAGAGAATATGGAGTCGATTCATTAAAACTGGCATTTGATCTGGCTGAAAAATATGACCGGTTAGTTGACATTCATTGTGATGAAATTGATGATGAACAGTCCCGTTTTGTAGAGGTTGTTGCTGCAGAGGCTTATAAACGGGGACTAGGAACTCGAACAACAGCGAGTCATACAACGGCAATGGGCTCCTATAATGATGCCTATACGTATAAACTATTTCGTTTACTTAAGCTCTCTTCCATTAATTTTGTATCGAATCCACTTGTGAATATTCATCTGCAAGGGAGATTTGATACGTATCCAAAGCGAAGAGGACTAACAAGGGTAAAAGAGCTTCAAGAAGCGGGACTTAACGTTTGTTTTGGCCATGATGATATTTTTGATCCATGGTACCCGCTAGGCACAGGGAATATGCTTCAAGTCTTGCATATGGGAATCCATGCTTCACAATTAATGGGCTATGAACAAATTATCAATTCCATTGATTTAATTACAAAAAATAGTGCAAAAACATTACAAATTGAAGAGGTTTACGGAATTGAGGAAGGAAAACCGGCAAACTTTATCGTTTTGTCAGCAGAAAATGAATATGAGGCGATTCGCAAGCAAGCAATTGTAAGGTATTCTTTTAGAAATGGTGAGCTGATTGCTGAAACAAAGCCAAGTGAAGCAACGATCACTTTAGAGAAGGTAAAAGAAAAAATTAATTTTAATAAATAGAAGATATTCGGACACAACCTTCTAAAGGTTGTGTCCTCTCTATAGCACCATTGCATTGGAGTCTTTTTATTCCTTTAGGTAATACACAGAATTTAAAAACTAAAAAAAATAGAAAAATAATTTGGAAGCGTTTGCGAATTTTTTCTTGACATAAAAAGCCATAAGGTATATTCTAATTATGTAAGAAAAATATATCAATATATTTTATTAGTCTAATTTATGAGATTAATTGAATTGTGAAAGCGCTTTCGCTCATTTTTAGGCCTTAGAAATTATCTTACTATATTTAGCAATAACGTGGATGAAAGTTGCAGGAGAGTGCTTATCCTAGTATAAGCCGCCGAAGGAGCAAGTTCCTACAAATACCCGTGGAATGAATCTCTCAGGTAGATTAAAAACTGTAACTGGACACACCTCTGGAGAGAACGTATCAAAATAATACGTCACCGAAGGGGAAGCTCCATTTGAGCAAATCTCTCAGGTAGAAGGACAGAGTTGGGGTAGAAGAAGGTACATAGTGCTTTAGTCTACTCTTTTTGCTGTCCCTGTAACCCATCATCAGATCATCATCACTGGGGGAAATAGCTCGTTGAATGGATATTTAACCAATACACAGGAGGTTTACCATGGAAACAAGCTATAAGGGTAATAATAAGATGTTAACAGGGATTGTATTTGGAGTTTTAACGTATTGGCTGTTTTCACAGACTCTTTTAAATGTTATTCCAGCAGTTCAGGCAGATATGGGAATTTCATTAGGAGCTTTGAACACAGCTATTAGTTTAACTGGTTTATTTTCAGGAATGTTTATTGTAGCAGCAGGTGGAATTTCAGACCGAATTGGGCATAAAAAAGTGGCTATGGTTGGATTAGTATTAAACATCATTGGTTCACTATGCCTTATCTTAGCACAAGGGACCGTTCTTTTAATTATTGGACGTGTCATTCAAGGTTTTTCAGCAGCATGTATTATGCCAGCGACCATTGCTTTAGTAAAAGCTTACTATGATGGTCCTGATCGACAAAGAGCCTTAAGTTATTGGTCATTTGGATCTTGGGGCGGTGGAGGTATTACCTCATTTGCCGGAGGATTGATTGCTACTAGTTTAGGATGGCGTTATATCTTTGTCTTTTCTATTATAATTACTTTAGTATCGATGTTTTTGATCAAAGATGTACCAGATAGTAAAACGAAACAAAGCCAATCATCAAAATTTGATGTTTCTGGTTTTATCGTCTTTATCTTAGTCATGGTTGCTTTAAATGTAGTCATTACACGTGGTGCAGACTTTGGTTGGACTAGCCCTATTTCGTTAACATTAATGGCTGTAACCGTCATTGGTGGTTGGGTATTTCTAAAAATTGTAACAGGAAAGCCTAATGGATTTATTGATATTTCCGTATTTAAAAACAAATATTTTGCTGGTAGTACCATTTCAAACTTTTTACTAAATGGCGTTGCTGGAGCGCTTATTGTTGCAAATACGTATGTCCAAGTAGCTAGAGGATACAGTTCATTTCAATCTGGGTTATTATCTCTTGGTTATTTAATTTGTGTATTAGCAATGATTCGTGTTGGGGAGAAACTTTTACAAAAACACGGTCCGAGAAAGCCAATGATTTTAGCATGTATTCTAGTAATCACTGGAATTTCGCTAATGACTTTAACGTTCTTACCAAACTTAATGTATACGATTGTTGTTATTATTGGTTTCACCATTTACGGAATTGGTCTTGGTCTTTATGCAACACCATCTACAGATACTGCGATCGACAATGTACCGGCATCCAAGGCAGGAGAAGCTGCAGGTATTTATAAAATGTCTAGTACACTTGGTGGGTCATTCGGTTTAGCAATTTCTGTTGCTGTATACAGTGCAGTTGAAACAATGGGGAACTTACAAGTGGCTGCAAGTGCAGGGTTAATTGTAAATGCTGTCTTTGCTTTAATCGCCTTATGGTCTATTATGAGTACAATTCCAAAAGGAGCTGTTCTCAAATCAATGCAAAATGAACCTGTGACATTGAAGCAGAGAAAAGCACAATAATGAATTGACGTTTTTCTTCATATCTTATATGATTAATGAAGAAAAATTATTATACCCGAAGGAGTCGGGAGAGGTTCATAGCTGAAACCCTCTATAAAAAACTATGGATGCATGACAATAACGCCATGTCCATATTATGGATATGGCTTTTTTGTTTGATCCTACGTGTTTTATAGAATGCTAGAACCTTTCTTGAACATTTACCTTTCAAGGAGGTTTTTTTATGTCTGGCCGAAGCCATGAAGAAGGTTTAAAGGATTTAACCCTTTTAGGAAATCAACATACGAAATATTCAACTGAATATGCACCCGAAGTATTGGAGGCAGTCGATAATCTACATGTGAATCGAGACTATTTCATAAAATTTAATTGTCCGGAGTTCACAAGCTTGTGTCCTATGACAGGTCAACCGGATTTTGCAACGATGTATATTTCGTATATTCCCGATAAAAAGATCGTTGAAAGTAAATCACTAAAGCTATATTTATTTAGCTTTAGGAACCATGGGGATTTCCATGAGGATTGCATTAATATAATTATGAATGATTTAATTAAACTATTAGATCCAAGATACATTGAAGTATGGGGGAAATTTACTCCGCGTGGAGGAATTTCGATTGATCCATGGTGTAACTTTGGGAGACCGGGAACGAAGTACGAAGAAATCGCTAATTACCGTTTAATGAATCATGATTTAAACCCTGAAAAAATTGATAATCGTTAATCAAATCAATATAGAGGTTTTAGCTACCCTCTCTAAAAAACTAAGAAGAATTCAGCATCCTTTCTTAGATGCTGTTTTTTTTACTTCATTTAGTAAACGACTTTGTAACAAAGGCCTGTGACAGACGGGTACAAAGATCTTTTACTTCTGGTAGTGGAGGATTGAATTCAAGGGTCCCTGGGGTCAGTTTAGAATTCAACCTAAAAGTCCGACCGTAAATTCGACGAGCGAGTTTAATTAAAAGGAGTGTATTCTAATGGAGCATGAAAAGGCGATGGTTGTATTTAGTGGAGGGCAGGACAGTACCACTTGCTTATTTTGGGCGAAAGAACGTTTTAAAGAAGTTGAGGCTGTCACTTTTGATTATGGTCAAAGGCATCATCTTGAAATCCAATGTGCTAAGGAAATTGCCAAGGAATTAGAGGTGAAGCATCATATTCTGGATATGGGACTGTTACATCAGCTGGCTCCTAATGCTTTGACACGAGAGGATATTGACGTTGTTGAGGGGGAAAATGGAGAGCTGCCCTCGACTTTTGTGCCAGGTAGAAATCTTCTTTTTCTATCATTTGCCGGGATATTAGCGAGCCAAGTCGGTGCCAAGCATATTGTGACAGGAGTTTCTGAAATGGATTTTAGTGGTTATCCTGATTGCCGAGATATTTTTATAAAATCATTAAATGTCACATTGAATTTGGCGATGAATGACACCTTTGTACTTCACACGCCTTTAATGTGGCTGAATAAGGCCCAAACATGGGAGCTTGCTGATGAACTTGGAGCTTTTGAGTTCGTTCGTAATAAGACGTTAACTTGTTATAACGGCGTCATAGCAGATGGCTGTGGTGAGTGTCCTGCATGTCAATTACGGAAAAAGGGGCTTGATGAATATTTAAGTGTGAAGGGGAATTGTTCAATTTAAATTTAAATTTGAGGGGGAACCCATGTTGAGAATATTACTTTATTTATTATCCATTGTTATTGCGAATGTAGTTACAGCAAGATTTGCTCCCTTACACTTTGGGATCTTCATTGTGCCAATGGGAACACTTTTTGTTGGTGCAACATTTATTTTTAGGGACCTCGTCCAAAATAAATATGGGAGACGCAAAACCTATTTGTTCATTTTCACTGCCTTAGTTTTATCTGCATTGGCTTCATATTTGCTCGGAGATACGTTAATGATTGTTGCAGCATCTGCTGTTTCTTTTGTTATCGCTGAAACAGCAGATACAGAGATATATTCTCGCTTAAAGCTACCGATGGCATGGCGTGTTTTTTATAGTGGCATTGTTGGAGGCTTTCTTGACTCAGCTGTTTTTGTTATTATTGGCTTAAGTCCACTTGGAGCTGGATTTATGCCTTGGGAGGCTGTACCTGCTGCAATTGCAGGTCAAGTAATAGTAAAAACGGTCATTCAAATGATGGGTGCGCTCGTTTTGAACCAGGTACTAGTTATTAAAGAGAAACGACTGGCTTAAGATGAATCCTCCCAATCGAGTAAATGAGGTGTCTATTTTGTCAAAATTGACGAAAAGGGAAAGCAATGCAGGATACGTAAGTGAGTTTGAGTGGATGTTTAAGTGTCCACTTTGTGATGAATCGATGAACGTGGTTGATCTAAAAAGTCTAATATGCCATAACCATCATACTTTTGATTTTACGAAACAAGGATACTTGAACTTAACGACACGTTCGATTAAAACGAAATATAGTAAAGAACTTTTCGAGGCAAGAAGAAAAGTGATCGCAAAAGATGGCTTTTTTGAACCGCTAAGTCGTACAATCGCAGAAAGCTTAAAAAATCAAGTTGCCAAGGAAAACCTAGTGATCCTTGATACAGGCTGTGGTGAGGGTTCGCATTTAGTCAATCTATGTGATTTAGTTCGTACTCATTTTGAAAAAACAGTCGTAGGAGTAGGGATTGACCTTTCCAAAGAGGGTATTTTTGTTGCTGCTAAGAATTACTCTAATTACATTTGGGCGGTAGCGGATCTTGCTAAAACACCGTTTAGAGATGGGCAGTTTGACGTGATCCTCAATCTGCTATCACCTTCTAACTATGCTGAGTTTAATCGCTTGTTAAGACCGGATGGTTTAGTGATTAAAGTCGTTCCTCAAAACGGCTACTTAAAGGAACTCCGGTTAGCCTTATTTGATGAACCGGAAAAACAATCCTATTCCAATCATGAGACTGTTGACCTTTTTAATGAGCATTATCAAATGGTGAGCAGTTCAAGAGTGCAATATGCTATGAGCCTTAATCAGGATTCCATACAATCGTTGCTTCAGATGACACCGTTGACTTGGAATGCCTCAAAGGAACGAGTGCAATCCTTTCTTGAGAGAGAAACAGCAGAAATAACTGTTGATTTAGAGGTACTAGTTGGTAAGAGGAAATCCGAATAAGGGCCATCCTTGGGGATACGGGGGATTCAAAAAATAATGAAAAGGGATGTCACCTTAAAAAGTCGACATCCCTTTTCATTATTTATTTTGTATAGTTATCAAAGTAACCTTGAATATAAACCATTGGGGTTCCTTTATCCCCACTTCCAGAAGTTAAGTCCGATAATGAACCAATGAGGTCTGTTAGTTTACGGGGTGTTGTTCCTTGTGATTCCATTGCACCAACAAGGTCCTCATCTTTATTCTCGATATATTCGGAAATGGCCTTAGTGAGCTCTTCTCCACGAAGATGTGAGAAGTTGTTATCTGCTAAGTATTTTAATTTGACTTCATTTGGTGTTCCTTCTAGGCCGGATGTGTATGCAGGTGAGACAACTGGATCTGCTAGTTCCCAAATTTTCCCGACTGGATCTTTGAATGCCCCATCTCCATAAACCATGACATCAATTGTTTTACCCGTTGATTCTTTAATTTTTGCTTGGATGCCATCAACAAGGGATTGACATTTATTAGGGAATAACTTTACACTGTCTTCCGTCGCTTTATTTGAACCAAGTAGGCCATATGCTTCGTTATAACCGCTTCCGTTAATGGACTCGTTAAGAATGTCGTCAAGACCAAATACCTTTTCGGCCCCATTATCGGTTAAAATACGTTTTGTGCGAATACGTGAGTGAATATCACAAGTTAGAACACTTTTCGTGTAATCTAAAATTGTTTTTGCATTGTTTGAGAAGATCACTTCACAAGTAGCGCCTTCCTCTTCAACAATCTTTTTATAGTAATCGATATAGTCAACGCCTGTAAAAGTATGTTTATTATACCCAAAATGTTTACGGAACTCTTCTTCAGTTAAAACATCTGTCCAAGGGTTGATTCCTTTTACGTCTAAATCATCAATTGTTACGAGATGGTTTCCAACTTCATCAGAAGGATAACTTAACATTAATACAACCTTTTTAAGGCCTTTTGCAATTCCACGCAGACAAACAGCAAAGCGATTACGGCTAAGAATAGGGAAAATGACTCCAACGGTATCATCGCCAAATTTAGCTTTTACATCTGTAGCAATATCATCAATGGATGCATAGTTTCCTTGTGCGCGTGCCACAATCGATTCTGTTATTGTCACAATGTCGCGATCCTCAATTGTAAATCCTTCAACTTTCGCAGCATTCAGAACTGTATGAACAACGATTTCCTCTAAATTGTCACCTTTATTAATAATTGGTCCACGCAGGCCACGAACGGTAGTTCCAACAACTCTTTCCAAAAGAATCTCTCCTCTAGTCAATAATCTATATATAATAAAGTTTGTTTGTTATATCTTTACTATACACTTATACCGTGATATAAGTAAAATTAATAATAATTATATGTGACATTAGGAGAATTAATATGATTGGAAAATTAGATTTATATCGAGTATTTCATATTGTGAGTCGAAATAAAAGCTTTTCAAAAGCAGCAAAAGAACTTTATATGACTCAGTCGGCCATTAGCCAAGCGATTCTTAAGCTTGAAAGGGAATTAGAAATTCAATTGTTTTATCGAACTCCAAAGGGTGTAGTATTAACAAATGAGGGGAAGTTATTAAATGAGCATGTAACTTCAGCATTGGGAATGATTAATGCCGCAGAAGATAAAATTTTAGACTTTAAAATGTTAAAAAACGGTGAATTGCGAATAGGGGTTGGTGATACGATTTCCCGCTATTTTTTATTGCCCTATTTAGGTGATTTCCATGCAAAATATCCAGGAATAAAGTTGAAAATATTAAATGGAACAACATCGGAAGTCCTCACGTTTATTAAATCAGGAGCAGCGGATGTAGGATTGTGTAATTTGCCCATCCAGGATGAAGGCCTTCAGGTGATCCCATGTAAAAAGATCCACGATATCTTTGTTTGTGGAGAAAAGTACAAGGAATTAACTAAAGAATCGATTCGCCTTGAACAACTAATGGAACTTCCTCTTATCTTTTTAGAAAAAGAAACCATTTCTCGAAGGTTTGTCGAACAGTTTTTAAAAAAGAAAGGTTATCATTTTTCTCCGGTATTTGAACTTGGTTCCCATGACCTTTTAATTGATTTTGCTAGGATTAATTTAGGGGTTTCATGTGTCATCAAAGAGTTTGCGGAGGAATCGTTAAAAAAAGGCGATTTATTCGAATTGTCGTTAGAAGAAGCGATCCCAAGTCGCAATATTGGGATTGTCTATTTAAAATCCGTCCCATTATCACGTGCAGCGGAACAGTTCGTCGGGAGCATTGAACAGAATTTAGAGGTATGACAGGAGTGTTAAAATAGGATCGCGTTAAAATTCGTTTTATCCGTACTTTAATCCCCTTCAGACAAGAAAACAGGAGATCAACGTTTGATTTCCTGTTTTCAAATCATTCATTAATATACGACAACTGGGTCATAGACATTTAGATTTTCATATACCTTTTTCATTAAGCCAGGTTCAACGTTGACGCAGCCACCTGAGCCGTCTGAAATATAAGCATTTCCTGACCAGTTTGTGCGCCAGCTGGCATCATGGAAGCCTTGGCCGCTGTTTGTAAAAGGAACCCAATAATTTACTTCAATTGCATATGGGGAACCTCCCACTCTACTACCTGTTAGCTCATAAGGGGTTCGTTTGTATAAAACATACCAGACCCCTTCCGATGTCTCCTCACCTGTATTATGATTTCCAGTAACAACATGGGTTGTGAACACTAATTGTCCATCCCGATAAATCCACATCCGCTGCTCTGCAAGAGACACTTCTGCATAAGTATCTCCAATTCCGCCATTTTTAGTAACTCCATACCCATATCCTTCACCACTCCAGCCATGTCCATAAGTATTGGAGGCGGACAAGGTTGTTTCTCCATTTGCAAAGGCCTTATCGATTTGTGAAGCTTCTTTTTCTACATCAAGTGCCCAACCATAGCCTTGGCCCTTAACGGTTATCACTTTGCCTGAGTTGGACTTAAAGGAGAAGTCCTTATTTAAAGTCGATTGTGAATGATTGATTTCAGAAATTTTATTATTGATATTTTCTGTATCGATTGTTACCGTTAAATCTTTTGAAATAGTAGCGTTTTTAATTAAATCACTGCCCTTGAGTGCATGAACTTTGTCTTGTACTTTATATTGGACTGTATGTTGGAGAAGCTCCTGCAGCTTACCTTTTTCAATCTCTATCAACTCACTGTCTTCTTTGATCGCCTCAATGAAAGTCGGTTCCAAATGAATTTCACTTGAATATTTCTGCTTTTCATATTGATTCATTAAGGTGGCAACATCATACTGTTTGCCGTCAACGCTATTTTCGATGATTATTTTTCCATTCTCTAAACGAACCTGTGCATCTTGTGGGGGTGTCAAATCTTTATTCATCTCAGTAAGTTTTGTTTCCATTTCTGTTTTCATCTCTTGAATACGAGTTTGATCTAGTTGACTAGGGATTAATGCAAAGTCTTGTTTTTTAGAAGAAGGTAAAAACGTCTGCTGTTTATTTAAGATGTTCTCAATGCTAGCTAAGTCTTTTCCCGAAAAGCCTGAGTTTGTATCTTTACCATTATAAATAAGTTGGTCTCCAATATAGACTTCGTTTTTTAATACGGTCGCCTTTAGCTGTTGGAGTGCATCTTCTGCAGTTAATCCTCCAACTTTTATACCATTAATGGTGACGTTGGTATTAAAATGAGTTGCTCGATAATAACTTAAGGCGCTAATTATAAGTGCAATCACAACGATGATAACGGGAATAAGGAATTTCCAGTTTGTAAACCATCTCGATGTTCTTTGTTTTCCACTTTTACTTTGATTCAACGATTCTTTAACAGCAATTTCCACGACAATCCTCCTTATAACTCGTAAAAATCTTCCTATTTTCTATCCTTATTTTACCATGTAATTAGTATTCTACTAGATTATTTCTGTGAACTTTGTCATAATTTGTAAACTTTATAGTATTTTAATAGGAAAATGGCAGGATAAAATTCTCTTTATAAAATTTTTAAAAAATATAGTCAAATCGGAATATCTGTTATATAATATATAAATAAAATAATAACATGATATATAACAGACGGACATTTCTACTATAAAGGAGATGGTAAACGTGAATAGAAAACATGAAATCATACGTGAAATTTTGGGATGGAAACCACATAATAAAAACAGTTGGTACAATGTGGAGAAAGAGGAGTATGTGCATGACTCCTATTTTATGCCTGATCAGTATATGGAACATGCCATGGTCATTGTAGAGAAATTGAAGATGTTTGGGATTAATTATCAAACAAATGGTACTTCTGAGGCAAAATTTGATGATGTCACAGGAAGGGGAGAAACCTTACCAGAAGCAATTACAAATGCTGCCTATTACTTAATTCTTAAATTCTACTCTCAATTTGACAACAATCAATATAACCAGATTTGAGTTGAATAGAGATTTTAAAAGTATCGTTAGTGTCAAAATAATTTTTTTGGGGTACGGTCAGTAACTACAATTTGTTCTGACCGTACCTTTTATTGTTTTACATATTTAAAATTATAGATTTTATCAGACTCAACGTGCAAATGGCCCCCGCTGGTGGAAGTTTCACTTTATCGTACTAATTATCCCATTTACAACAGATGAAAAAGATCATCCAAAAGTATACCTTATGAATATTTTACTGGTCCTCCTATTAAATGTAGAATTAGATGTAGGAAATGATTAAATTAATCATAATAAGAGTATTATTTTATTGACGAATAGGAGAAGGAAGATGGATTTAAATCTGAAGGGGAAAAATGTTCTCATCATAGGTGGTTCAAAGGGGATCGGCAAAGCGATTGCCGCAGCTTTTCTAGAGGAAGATGCGAATGTAACCATCGCAGCACGAGATAAAGAAATGTTAGAAAAGACAAAAGCAGATTTGAATCATAGAGTATCGATTATTCAAGCAGATGTCACAGTAGAGAGTGAACGGGAAAGATTAATCACATCTTTTATGGAACAAAATCGAACACTCGATATTTTAATTAATAATGCTGGCGGTAGTAATGGAAGCACGGTACAAGATACTTCGATCGATTTGTTCTATGAAGCAATGGATTTAAATTATTTTTCAGCTGTGCATTTATCTAAATTAGCTGTTGAACAAATGAAGAAGCTAAAAAGCGGTTCAATTATTAATATCACATCCATATTTGGCAGGGAAAGCGGAGGAAAGGCAACGTATAATAATTCAAAATCTGCTCTTATTAGTTTCACAAAGGCATTGGCTGATGAAGTGATATCAGATGGGATTCGAGTAAATAGTATAGCTCCAGGCAGCATTTTACATGAGTCAGGGAACTGGATTAAACGACTTGAAGAGAATCCGGAAAAGATTAAACAGTTTGTTAAAGATGAAATTCCTGCAGGCCGGTTTGGGACGGTAGAAGAAGTTGCTGATGTCGTTGTTTTTCTTGCATCTGAGAGGGCTTCATGGATTGTAGGAGCAAGTATTAATGTAGATGGGGGTCAATCAAAAATGAATTTTTAATCGTTTCCGATCCCTTAGCAATTGACACGATTACATAAACAAATTGATTCCTATAGAATTAAAAAGTCACAGTATGATTTAAAATACTGTGACTTTTCCTTAATTTCTAATGAGATAATCAAACGCACTTAGTGAA
Source organism: Niallia sp. XMNu-256 (assembly GCF_036670015.1). NCBI lineage: Bacteria > Bacillati > Bacillota > Bacilli > Caryophanales > Bacillaceae > Niallia > Niallia sp. XMNu-256. Next base: position 4,136,625 of record NZ_CP137636.1, on the reverse strand, counting down.
GCAGTTGCACCTGCTCCCATTGAAATGATAATTTGTTTATAAGCACTGTCTGTACAGTCACCAGCAGCAAAAACGCCAGGAATACTTGTTGCACCGCGTTTGTCGACTACGATTTCACCCATTCTATTGCGTTCAACCGTATCACCAAGCCATTCAGTGTTTGGAACAAGGCCAATTTGAACAAATACACCAGCTAATTCAATATGGTGTTCCTTTTCAGTTTCACGATCAATATAGGTAATCCCGTTTACTTTATCGGTACCAGTAATTTCTTTTGTTTGCGCATTCTTAATGACTGTTACGTTTGGTAAACTGTTAAGACGTTCTTGTAGAACCGTATCTGCCTTTAATTCTGGTAAGAATTCCAGTACAGTTACATGTTTTACAATTCCTGCAAGGTCGATCGCTGCTTCAATACCGGAATTTCCGCCGCCAATAACAGCTACGTGTTTCCCAGCAAACAATGGACCATCACAGTGAGGGCAATAGGCTACCCCTTTATTCTTGAACTCGGCTTCGCCAGGGACATTAATGTTGCGCCAGCGTGCACCAGTTGATAGAATAACAGACTTTCCTTTAAGAATACCGCCATTTTCTAATTGAACTTCAATCAGGTCCTTTTTCTCGATCCCTACAACACGTTGTGAATCCATGACATCAACGTCATATTCTTTCACATGTTCTTCAAGACTTGCTGAAAGCTTCGGACCTTCCGTGTATTTCACACTAATGAAGTTTTCAATTCCTACAGTGTCCATAATTTGACCGCCAAAGCGTTCTGCTACAAGCCCAGTGCGAATCCCTTTACGTGCTGCATAGACAGCTGCACTTGCACCAGCAGGACCGCCACCAACAACAAGAACATCAAATGGTTCCCTATTCGTGAACTCAGATGGATCTGGACCGCTGCCAAGTTTAGCAAGAATTTGCTCAAGTGATACCCGACCACTTTCGAAAAACTCCCCATTTAGGTAAACAGCAGGTACGGCTAAGATGTTTTTACTTTCGACTTCTTCTTTGAAAACAGCACCGTCAATCATTGTGTGAGTGATTCCTGGGTTAAGAACACTCATGACATTTAATGCCTGAACAACATCCGGGCAATTTTGACAGCTTAGACTGACATATGTTTCAAAGTGATATTCGCCTTTAATCTCTTTGATTTGTTGAATTAATTTTTCATCAACTTTTGGAGCTCTTCCGCTTACTTGTAAGAGAGCTAACACGAGCGACGTAAATTCGTGTCCAAGAGGAATACCGGCAAATGTTATGCCGGTATCTTCTCCTACACGATTTACACTAAAGCTTGGAGTTCTCTCAAGCTCTGTTTTCTCTACAGTAATTCTGGATGACATTGAGGCTAGTTCATTCACAAGTTCGAGCATGTTCTTTGATACTTCGTCAGAACCTGCACTTACTTTTAGAACAAGGTCACCTTCCAAAAGCTGAAGATATTGATTTAATTGCGCTTTAATATCTGCATCCAGTATCATTGTATAAAGTCTCCTTAGATTTTACCTACAAGGTCAAGGCTTGGCTTAAGTGTTTCTCCGCCTTCTTCCCATTTAGCTGGGCAAACTTCACCTGGATGTTGGCGAACGTATTGTGCAGCTTTGATTTTGTTAATAAGAGAGCTTGCGTCACGGCCAATTCCGCCAGCATTGATTTCAAGAGCTTGAACAACTCCGTCTGGATCGATGATGAAAGTACCGCGGTCTGCAACACCTTCTTCTTCGATAAGAACATCAAAGTTACGTGAAATAACGTGTGATGGGTCACCGATCATTGTATAAGTAATTTTGCCGATAGCTTCTGAAGTATCGTGCCATGCTTTATGTGTGAAATGAGTATCTGTTGAAACTGAATATACTTCAACACCTAGTTCTTTAAGTGCTGGGTATTGTCCTTGTAAGTCTTCAAGTTCAGTTGGGCAAACGAAAGTAAAGTCTGCTGGATAGAAGCAAACAACGCTCCATTGACCTTTGAAGTTTTCCTCTGTTACTTCGATGAACTCACCGTTTTTGTATGCTTGTGCTTTAAATGGTAGTACTTCTTTTCCGATTAATGACATAGTAAAAATTCCTCCTAGAAAGATAATTTTTTATAATATCATAGATAGTCTTTCAAGACTTTTCTATAATAATTCTAATTCAATAATAATTATTATATATTTCTCGCACTTTGTCAACAGAAATGAATAGTTGTTTTAAATAAATAATTATTATCATTATAATAGTTAAAACTTGTAACTAAATGGGCTATATGCTTCCGGTACCGGTATGTATAACTTATTATAGGCCTACGGATTTAGTATGTGCTATGTTTTCATATTTAAATCAATTATTTAAGCCTAACTCTATTTTATTACAATTTTGAGGTAATTGAAAATAAATTGGTCGAAATAGACTAAAAAGGTTTAAGAGGGGAAGGAGGTTGAGGATTATTATCTAATAAAAAAACCAGACTCCATTTGGAATCTGGTTTTTTCATTATTATTACGCAAGTCTCATTCTAAAATCTTCATAGCTAAATTGTTGAACAATCCTACAATCCCCATCTTTGTCTTGAACCGCGATGGCAGGCAGGGGCATTCCATTAAAAGTCGTGTTTTTCACCATCGTATAAATGGCCATATCTCCAAACACTAAACGGTCACCGCTTTTTAAAGGTTGATCAAAGGAATAATCTCCAATAATATCACCAGTTAAGCAAGTTTGGCCGCCAAGTCGGTAGGTGTATGGCTTTTCACCAGCTTCACCTGAACCAAGTAGTGGCGGACGATAAGGCATTTCAAGTACATCTGGCATATGGCAAGTTGCCGAAGTATCAAGAATGGCGATTTCCATGCCGTTTTGATGGAGATCTAATACAGTTGTAATCAGATATCCGGCATTTAGCGCAATGGCCTCACCAGGCTCAAGATATACCTCTAATCCATATTTATCTTGCATTGTTTTAATACAAGCTTCAAGTCTAGGGATATCATAGTCTTCTCTTGTAATATGATGCCCACCGCCGAAGTTAATCCATTCCATTTGTGAAAGCCATGGACCGAATTTTTCCTCAACAGCATGAAGGGTTGTTTCTAAATCGTCGGAGTTCTGTTGACAAAGCGTGTGAAAATGTAAACCTGATACTCCATCAAGTTCCTCAGGACGGAAATTCTCAATTGTAACACCAAAACGAGAACCGACTGCACATGGGTCATAAATTTCATGTCCAACTTGTGTAGAACATTCAGGATTAATGCGTAAGCCCACTTTTCTACCAGCTTTCAAAGCCTTGTCTTTAAACTTTTCCAATTGAGAAAAAGAGTTAAAGATGATGTGATCACAAAGAGAAATGACCTCGTCGATCTCATCTTCACGATAAGCAGGGGCAAAGACATGATTTTCTTTGCCCATATGCTCATAGCCAAGTTTTGCTTCGTATAAACCACTTGCAGTTGTGCCACTTAAATACTTTCCGATTAAGGGGTACAAGGTGGTCATTGAGAATGCTTTTTGTGCCAAAATGATCTTGCAGCCTGTGCGTTCCATAACCCCATTTAGGATTTGTAGATTTTTCTCCAGAAGTGCTTCATCCACTACATAACTAGGTGTTGGTAAGTCCTCGAAACGCATGTTAGCGATCGTTCTCCGTATCTTTAATTGGCTCGTTATCAACTAATTCTGGATTGAAGCTTTCTTGCCATGGCAGACCAAATTTGTTGAGCTCTTCCATGAATGGATCTGGATCAAATTCCTCAATATTGTATACGCCTGGTATATTCCATTTTCCTGTTAAGATCATCGCAGCCCCAATCATAGCTGGTACACCCGTTGTATAGGAAACCGCTTGAGAGCCAACTTCACGATAGCATTCTTGATGGTCACAAATATTATATAAATAATATGTTTTATCTTTTCCGTCTTTTTTCCCTTTAAAAATACAGCCGATATTTGTTTTTCCTTTAGTGCGTGGTCCAAGAGAAGCTGGGTCTGGTAACAGAGCTTTCAGGAATTGAAGAGGAACGATTTGTTTGCCTTCAAATTCAATGGGCTCGATTGATGTCATGCCGACATTTTCAAGACATTTTAGGTGCGTTAGATAGCTTTCTCCAAACGTCATAAAGAAGCGAATTCGCTTAATTCCAGGGATGTTTTTTGCAAGGGATTCAAGCTCTTCATGGTATAGAAGATACATGTCTTTCTCGCCGATTTCAGGGAAATCGTACACGCGTTTAATTTCCATTGGCTTTGTTTCAATCCATTCGCCGTTTTCCCAATATCGGCCGTTAGCAGAAACTTCACGAATATTGATTTCAGGGTTAAAGTTAGTTGCGAACGGATAGCCGTGGTCACCCGCATTACAGTCTAGAATATCGATGTATTCAATTTCATCAAAATGGTGTTTTAATGCATAGGCAGAAAATACACTTGTTACGCCTGGGTCAAAACCAGAGCCTAGAAGGGCAGTGATTCCTGCTTCTTCAAAACGCTCGCGGTATGCCCATTGCCATTTGTATTCAAACTTTGCTGTATCTTCAGGCTCATAGTTTGCCGTGTCCATATAATGGGTTTTCGTTGCAAGACACGCTTCCATGATCGTTAAATCTTGATAAGGTAAAGCTAGGTTCATAACAATATCTGGTTTCACTTCTTCGATTAAAGCGATTAGTTCATCAACATTATCTGCATCAACTTGAGCAGTTGTAATTTTTGTTTTCCCACCGTCAAGTTTTTCCTTTATCGCATCACATTTAGACTTAGTACGACTAGCAATACAAATTTCTTCAAATACCTCGCTATTTTGTACGCATTTGTGAGCAGCCACTTGGGCTACACCGCCAGCTCCAATAATCAGTGCTTTTCCCATTTTTCTATCTCCTTACCTTATAGATTTTGACTATGCAAAGAGTGTTTTCCCTAATATAAATAGATTCATTCATTTATTAGGATTCCTGCTTGGAGTTGGATGATTCGATAAATCGCGAATCTCCATGTTTTAACAATAAAAAAGCAAGTGTTCAACACGCATAGCCGCGCACAACACTTGCTTTAGATATAATCATAATTATTAAAAAGCGTAAGTGCCCATGGCAAATAAGTCATGACACACTACTACCGAATTAGGCATAATTGTCGATGGAAATGCTTTTTAATACTCAATATATCTTTTTTGATCAGAGTCTATATAGCAAATAATTACTTTTACCACTCTTATTGACCGTTTCACAAGTTGATGTGCACCTGCACCGGTTGTAAAGTAACCAACTTATAAAATTTGAGCTTTTAACTCAATCAATAGGGGCAACGATGGTTGCCAGTCGGCATTTGACCCGGCTGTCCGTATGGCCTTTACTTCTTTCCCTTTCTTTGAAAAAGAAGTGGTCAAAATTATCTGCTGAAAGACTACAGTGATATATATTGAATATCAGCCTTCCATTTCATGCTTTTTTATATTATCAGCAACTTTACAAATTATCAACAGGAAATTTTAATTTTTTTATTGAGGTTTTTGAGACAGGGGAGCGTGGTTATTTGTAATAGGACCATTGGTGCACACCCACAATTTGGAGGTTTTCCTTTAAAGTAGTTCTGATTTTCCTTTTTGAATCCACGACAGAACACCAATCAAAGATTGAATTTGTAGTGACTTTTCGGTTTGGAAAAAGGAGTTGATACTCTCTTACACTACGCATAATAGCTGATGAATTCCTTTCTTCATGTCCACACTCCTGACAAATACAAGTTTTCTTCTCCATAATGGTTGATAGGGAGGTGCATTTTTTACATGTTATCCCCTTAAGTAATAATTCAAAACTATAGGTTGGTATTTGTTTATAAGGTGAGTCGGGAATATGCATTGATATCAATTTGTCTGCTAATGTAAGATGTTTGCTATTTAACCTTGATGGGATAGAATTGAGTTTTCGTAAATAACGATTAACTTGTGTTGGATGAATGAACGGTTTATTTTGAGGAACCTGGTACAAGGAAAATTCGGGGTTTATAAACACGATCAAAGCTTCAATTGGTATTTTGTAACCTATGCTATGAAGGAGTTGACGAAATAGAGACTCAGCTCGACTTAATTGAGAAAAGGGATTGGTTATTTCTAATTTAGGATTCTTATAAAAACGTTCATTTTCATAGTAATAATCGCCCTCAAAATTTTTCACCTCAAAAAGGTATATCTGTTCGGGATTAATAATGACTGTGTCGAGTTGGAATATTGTACGGTTAACCTTAAAGAGGAGATCATTAAGGATTAGACAATCACAGTGTAGTTTTTCTGTTAATGTATCAAACATTACCTCTCCTTCATAACCCTTTTTAAGGTTGAAGTAGTGCTGCTTATCATTGGGCGATAATTCCATACGGTAATTTAGGGACCTAAGAATTTGTAACTCAGTAGATTCAGTACGGCTTTTATAAATCATTGTTCACACCCTTATATATGTACTTTAAATCTATTATACAAAAGTAAAACCAATATAGGTATGAATAGTGAGTGAACTTTTTTATGAATTGGCTTATTACTATTAGATGAAGACTAAATTGGGTTAAGGTAAGGTCTGGAATGGTCTTCATAAGGGTCGTGAAGACCAAAATGGGTTAAGGTAAGGTCTGGAATGGTCTTCATAAGGGGAATGAAGACCAAAGTGAGCGAAGGTAAGGTCTGGAATGGTCTTCATAAGGAGAGTGAAGACCAAAGTGAGCAAAGGTAAGATCCAAAACGGTCTTCATAAGAGGAATGAAGACCAAAATTATTTAAATAAAGGGTAATAATTACCCTCATTAATCGCATGGATATACAAAAGGCGATTCTGAATACATATTCCAACCCATTATATGAAAAATTAAATGCAAAGGAGGTTTTTAACTATGAAAAAAACACTCTTGGCGCTTCTTTTAGGTTTTTCGTCGTTATTTGCTTTAACAGGATGTGGTGGGGATGATGAAAGACCTGAGGAAGGCGAGCAAATTGAGGAAGTTGAAGAAGAAGATGAGATTGGCGACGGTGAAATTGATGATGAATAAGTTAGCCGAAACCATTCATTAAAAAATAAAGGGAATCAATCATTCGAATTGTGGATGATTGATTCCCTTTTTATTTTTAAAAAAGAAAATGAGCGATAAGTGTAATAATCGGTAATGTAATTAATGTCCTTTGGATAAAAATCACAAACAAATCCCAGAATGATACGGGAATTTTCGAACCGAGTAACAGTCCGCCCACTTCCGACATATAGATGAGCTGTGTAACCGATACAGAAGCGATAATAAATCTAGTCATCTCACTCTCAATGCTTGCCCCAATAACGGATGGGAGGAACATATCGGCGAAGCCAACTACCATTGTTTCAGAAGCAGCTTTTGCTTCCGGAATTTGCAGCAGCTCTAGAAGCGGGATAAACGGCATCCCTAACCATTGGAAAATCGGTGTGTATTCTGCAAGAATTAAAGTGATGGTACCTAATGACATGACAATAGGAGCAACTCCCATCCACATATCTAACACATTTTTAACTCCGGAAATGAGAAAGTCCCCAAAACCACGATTTTGTCTAGCTTTTTCAAGAGCCTGGGCATATCCCCATGAGAGTGGAGTATAGCCTTGTGGTATTTTATCCTCTGAGTAATCACTTGATTTTTCACCATAGAAGGTATCAGGCTTTCTAGAAAGTGGTGGTATTCGCGGTGCGATCATTGCGGCAACCAGACCAGCAAACGTAATGGTTAAATAAAATGGAACAAACATATGACCAAGTCCGACTTGTGAAATGACGACAAGGCTAAAGGTAATGGATACGACTGAGAAGGAAGTTCCGATGATCGCTGCCTCTCTCTTTGTATAGAAACCCTCTTCATATTGTTTGCTAGTAAGTAAAACCCCGATGGTCCCATCTCCAAGCCAAGAAGCAATACAATCGATTGAAGATCGCCCTGGCAATTTAAAAACAGGTCGCATTATTTTTGTTAAAAGAGTGCCGAAGAGTTCAAGTAATCCGAAATCCAATAAAAGCGGCAGGAACAGTCCCGCAAACAAAAATACAGAGAAAAGGACGGGCAATAAATCATTTAACAGCAATCCGCCTGTATTTTCGGACCAAATCAATTCTGGTCCCCATTGGAAAAATGTACAGATTGCAAAAATAGCCCCAAGCAATCGTGCAATAAACAATAGGGGAGAAACATCTAGTAATGATTTCAAGAATCGATTTCGTTCAATAATCTCAGGTCGGGTGGCTTTTACTAAAATGGTACCTAATAAAGTAATACCTATAATTACGGTCATTATGAGTGGTAAATAATCGGCTAGCAATACCTGTAACCATCCAGACAAGACCGCAATTGGTATCGTAAGGCTCCCATTATAAGAAAGGGGAATCATGAATAAAAAGATACCAAGGATGGATGGAACTAAAAAGGTTAGGATATGTTTTAATGACTTGTTTGCTTTGATGTTCGCTTTTTCTTCCAAATCTATTTCATCCTCAAATATTTATTTTCGTATTGTATATTTACAAAACGATATTAATTTTAATTCACTTTCCCCGTTTTGCCAATAGGATTTTCATAGTAAAAAGGCCCAGTTATTATCCATATTATGGATAATAAACCGGCGCCTGACATAAAAAAGGAAATGTTCCACGTGAAACATTTCTCCTTTGTATTAAATGAAAAGGAAAAGGGCTGCCGAACAGCCCAAAACGATAACAAAGGCCACTAGTTTAAACAGAGAAGGGAGAGAGTCTTTCCCTTCTCTGTTTAGTTCCTCTTCCTTTTTGTTCGGAGCTTTTCTTAAGTTAGAATTGCAGCAACTCATTTCACTAGGCGCCTCGATTCCAGTTTGAGACGTCTTCTTCAATTGGTAAGCGGTTGGCTCTAGCTTTGTTTCCGGCATAGAAGAAGAGTAAAACAATCAGTGCTGCACCGACAAAGCCGCCAATCCATGAAACATTCATTGGTAAGCGAAACCCAATCGGGGCGTTTAAAATATACGTAATAACCATAATTAACATAAAAGTGCCTGGGATGAGCGAAATCCAATAATTTTTCCGGGCAATGTATAAATACATGGAACCAACAAATAGAGCAATAACAGCCGTTGATTGATTGGCCCAGTTAAAATAACGCCATAAAAGGTTAAAATCAATTTGGGTAAGAACAACTGATATCGCAAATAAAGGGACAGCAATCCAGAGCCGATTGGAGAATTTCCGTTGGGCAATGTTTAAGTATTCAGCAATAATCATCCGCGCACTACGAAATGCTGTGTCACCAGAGGTAATTGGCAAGACAACGACACCCAAAACAGCCAATGTTCCACCGATTGCTCCAAGAAGCATGGTTGATGCTTCGCTGACAATCGATCCTGGACCACCTGCAGCAAGGATTTCATTTAACCCGTTATAACCATTGAACAAACTCATGGCAGCGGCTGCCCAAATCATCGCTATAATACCTTCAGCAATCATCATTCCATAAAAAATCTTGCGTCCTTGTCTTTCATTTTTAGTTGTACGGGCAATAATCGGTGTTTGGGTTGCATGGAAACCAGAAAGGGCTCCACATGAAATGGTAAAGAATAGCAACGGTAAAATAGGTGCATTATCAGGGTGAAAATTTGTAAGAGACAACTCTGGAATGGGTGCACCTGTAACGACTAGACCGATCCCAACTCCAAGCGCACTAATTAATAGCAGAGCACCAAAATAAGGATAGAGTCTGCCAATGAGCTTATCGATCGGCAACAGAGTAGCAAAAATATAATAAATAAAAATAGCTGCAACAATCAATCCTAAGGCTAATTTTCCGTCCACTAATAAATGCAGAAGACTTGCCGGAGTAATGACAAAGACCGTTCCCACCAATAGCAAAAGTAAAACGGCAAAGAAGTTGACAATATGTCTCATAACCTTTCCTAAAAAGCGACTGGCGAGTTCTGGTAAGTGAGCACCACGGTTGCGGATCGAGATCATCCCGGTTAAATAATCATGGACAGCCCCTGCAAAAATGCAACCAATGACAATCCAAATAAAAGCAACTGGACCATATAATGCCCCCATTATCGGTCCAAACACAGGCCCTGTTCCAGCAATGTTTAAAAGTTGAATCAAGGAGTTTTTAGGAATACTCATAGGAACATAGTCGACCCCGTCACAATTTACATAGGCGGGTGTAGGTCTGTCAGGCCTGATTCCAAAAATACGCTCAACAATTTTCCCGTACGTAAAATAACCAATAATTAAAAGGGCAATTCCCGTTAAAAAAGTATACATATCTTTTTCCTCCCTTACTAATGTGATGAATTCGTTTGCAAAAAACGGATTGAAAAAGAACGTTCAAATAGAATGGGATACAGGCCTGTAGACATTTTATGATGGCTTGTTGACTATTATTCTCTAATGTAATTGTAATAATTTGAAGAATGGCTATTGATTTAAATTTCTAAATATGTGACGATAGATATATAATTTAATAGTAAGTAACACTAGGGGTGCTTAAAAAGCTGAGAGAGGTATTTGCCTTAACCCTTGAACCTGCACTAGGTAATGCTAGCGAAGGGAAGTGATACGTAAAGACTCGTATATGTTTTTTAGAAAAATGCTGATAAAAAACCACTTCCAATTGTGAAGTGGTTTTTTTGCGATTATAAAGAGAAAGGAAGATTAATAATGATGAAGTTTTCAGAACGTTTACATGAAAAATTACAACCGATTTGGAGGCAGAACCATTCCCATCCATTTGTTCAAGAAATAGGAGCTGGAACGCTAGATAAAGAGAAATTCCGTTTTTATATGATTCAAGATTATCTCTATCTTATTGATTATTCGAAAATGTTTGCTTTAGGGGCTGTCAAGGCAACGGAACTTGAAGATATGATGGTATTTTCTGACCTTCTGCACAGTACGGTTAATGGAGAAATGTCTCTTCATCGTCAGTATGCCGCTCGCTTTGGGATTTCAGAGGAAGAACTAGAGAGTGCAGAACCATCCCCAATTACGCTTGCTTATACACACTATATGTTACATAGCGGGCAAAATGGAACGCTAGCAGAATTGGTTGCTGCCTTGCTTCCTTGTGCGTGGAGTTATTGGGAAATTGGAAAAGAGCTTGCGGCGATTCCAGGTGCGAAGGATCATGAATTATATGGTGATTGGATTAAAATGTACAGTTCAGAGGAGTTCGGGCAATCAGCAATATGGTGCATTGACTTATTGGACAAGTTGGCAGAGGGAAAACCGGAGGCTGAATTGGCCCAATTAGAGAAAACCTTTTTAAATACGACACGATTTGAATATATGTTCTGGAATATGGCTTATAACAAAGAGATGTGGCCTACTCTATGAGCAATAGAGTATTAGAGTTTAAGAATGTTTCTTTTCAATATCAAACTGAAAAAATAGTGACTCCAGAGTCCGTTCTTAACGAAATAAATTTTCACATTCATGAGGGTGAGTTTGTTAGTATTATCGGGGCGAGTGGATCTGGAAAGAGCACCATTTTTCGCTTAATTACCGGCCTTGAGCAGCCGTCACAAGGTGAAATTCACTTGAATGGGAAAAACACGAATGATCGCTTAGGGCAGATTGGTTACATGCCCCAACAGGATTTACTCATGCCCTGGCGAACGATCATGGAAAATGCCATGCTGCCGTTGGAAATTAAAGGAGTTCCAAAAGACGAAGCGCAATTACAAATTAGCGAGCTGCTTGTTGAATTTGGGCTACGAGGGGTTGAACATGATTTTCCTAGTGACCTATCGGGTGGAATGAGACAGCGAGTTTCTTTTTTACGAACGGTATTAAGCGGGTCAAATATTCTCTTGTTGGATGAACCCTTTAGCGCTTTAGACGCGATTACCCGATTGACCATGCAAGAATGGCTACTAGAGCAGTGGGTGAAATGGAAGAAGACGATTCTCTTTATTACCCATGATGTGGATGAAGCATTATTTTTGTCTGATCGGATTTTTATCTTACAGCCTAAGCCAGTTTCAACAATTGAGGACATAAAGGTTCCATTAAGTCGTCCTCGAGGGATTCGTGATCTGGCTCAGTCCGAGGTTATTGTTTTGAAAGAAGTCCTGATTGATCGTCTTCGCGAGAAGGTGACGATATGAAACAGTTAAAAACCTACCTATCAACAGGAGTTTTTCTTTTCCTTATGTTATTGATCTGGGAGGTCGGAGCACGACTTTATAATAAAAGTTTTGTTCTGCCTTCCCCCATTGATATTGTTGTAAAACTTTGGGAGTTAAAGGACATTTTAATTCTCGTTCATTTACCGGCTACGCTATCGATTATATTTTTAGGATTAGCCGCTTCCATATTGATTGGGATGGGGTTGGCCGTATGGATGTATAGCAGCAAAACAGTCGAAAAAACATTTTATCCCCTGATTATTGCATCACAAACGATTCCAACGATTGCGCTCGCACCGATTTTCGTTGTGTGGTTTGGCTATTCGATTTGGAGCAAAGTTCTCGTCACATTTTTAATTGCATTTTTTCCGTTAACCGTAAGTACGTTTGATGGGTTTAAATCGGCCAATAAAAATATGAGAGAATTGCTGCTTACGATGGGCGCTTCCAAGAGGGAGATTTTTTTAAAATTAGATGTTCCTAGTGCCTTACCGTCGATTTTTTCGGGATTAAAGGTGGCTGTAACCGCTAGTGTGATCGGGGCCGCAATTGGAGAGTGGTTAGGAGCACAAGCAGGGCTTGGCTACTTTAGCCGCCGGATGATGACCCAATTTGATGGAGCGGCTGTCTTTGCCCCAATTGTGATTCTAGCACTTGTTGGAATGATCTTATTTTTACTCGTGATCTGGTTAGAAAAAATATGTTTGAAATGGAGAAATTAAGATGAAAAAATGGGCTTCAATTAGTTTAGGATTTTTAATCCTGTTGGTTTTAACAGCCTGTGGTAGTACCGATTCGGCCTCTACAGAAGCAGCAGATGATGGTAAAGAGCTGAAAGAAGTGAGTATTATGCTGGATTGGTATCCAAATGCAGTTCACAGTTATTTATATGTGGCTCAAGAAAAAGGTTATTTTGAAGAAGAAGGAGTCAAATTGGATATTCAGTTTCCAGCTAATACGACCGATCCGTTGACGTTAACTGCAGCAGGTAAGGTAACGTTAGGCTTATATTATCAGCCAGATGTTATTATGGCTCGTGCGAATGAAAATGTACCTGTGAAATCAATTGCGGGCATCGTTCAGTCCCCGACGAACCATATTGTCGTTGCAGCAGACAGTCCGGTGAAATCACCAAAGGATTTAGAAGGCAAAAAGGTTGGTTATCCGGGAATCCCTTTAAATGAAGCACTGCTTGAAACAATGGTTTCCCATGATGGCGGCAATATCAATCAAGTGGAAATGATTGATGTTGGTTTTGAATTGAATTCTTCCTTAGTTACGGAAAATGTAGATGCTGTCATTGGGGCCTTTGTTAATCATGAAGTTCCAGTTTTAAAACATAGTGGATTCAAAACCCGTTATTTTAATCCAGTGGATTACGGTGTCCCTAGCTACAATGAGATTGTATTGATTACAAGTGATGATACATGGGAAAAGGAAAAAGATGCAATTCAAGCATTCTGGAGAGCAGCCCAAAAAGGGTACGAGTTTATGAGTGAAAATCCGGAGGAAGCTCTTACTATTCTATTAAATAACCAAGATCAAGCCAACTTCCCATTAGAAGAGGCCGTAGAGAAAGAAAGTATTGAAATCCTGCTTCCAAAAATGGGAGGGGTTGATGATTTTGGAACTCAAGACGGGGAATTATGGGTAGAAGTATCTCACTGGTTAAAAAATGTTGGTTTAATTGAGGAAATACCTAACGTAAGTGATATCGTTCAAAATATAGAAGAATAATAGAAAGGAGCATCGCCTGGGCAACAACAGGGATGCTCTTTTTCTATTAGATTAAAAACATCGCAACAATGGTTGTAACAACTAAACCAATACAAACAGGTAAAAGGTTTCTTCTAGCAAGCTCAAAAGGACTTACATTACAAATGGCAGCAGCTGGGATTAGTGCCCAAGGGATTAGTGTACCTCCGCCAACCCAAATCGCGGATATTTGACCGAGGGCCGTCAAGGTTGCTGCGCCATCCCCAATGGCGTGTGAGAATAAGTTAGCGATCGAACCTGAAAGGGAGATGCCAGAAAAACCAGAACCGTCTAAACCAGTAATTGCTCCTACAATGGTTAATGTGACGGCACCAATTTCAGCAGTTAACGGTACAACGCTTGCCAAAGCCACACCTAAATCATTGACAATCCCATTTGATGCTACTGGAAGAAAGTCTCCTCCAATGATTGTCTCAAAACCGGCATCACCTAAGTAAAAGAAGGCAGCAATAGGGATAACAGGACCAAACACCTTAAATCCAAACTGGAAACCATCAATGATTCTTCTTGTCGTCTTTGATAATCCTTTAACTTTAAACCCTGTTAGGTTAATCAGTAGAAAAATTAGGATGGCTGTTCCACCAACTAAGGCTGTTGCATCCCCACCTTGAAGATTAAAGACGAACATTGCCACAACGTCAAGAGCGAAGAGAACGGGAATCAAAATAGCGAACCACTTCTTTTGAGGGGAGGATAAGACGTCGACCTTTTCCACCTCTTCAATCGACCCCTCAAAAGCCGGAACATCAAGCAATTTTCCCTTGTTTAAATCCCTCTTTAATAGAATGAAGGCAACAATGGTTGTGACAATGCCCATGACAATTACAAGGGGAATACTCGCCGAAATGACATCTTCTACAGGCAGACCTGCGGCATCAGCAGTTAGTTTAGGTGCAGCTTGAATAATAAAATCCCCTGATAAAGCGATCCCATGACCAAATAAATTCATCGCAATCGCTACCCCAATAGCTGGAAGCCCTGCTCGGATTGCTACCGGCAGCAAGACGGCGCCAAGTAAAGCAACAGCGGGTGACGGCCAGAAAAAGAAGGACATTACCATCATTAAAACCCCGATCGTCCAATAAGCAAGAGTAGGAGTCCGGATCAATTTAGCAAACGGGGCAATCATGACATCATTAATCCCTGTTTGGGTTAACGTCTTACTCATGGCAACGATCATGGAAATAATCAAAATAGTGGGTAATAGTTCAGTTATCGCGAAGAGGAAACTAGAGAAAATGCTGGCAATCGATTTTGTCATTGAACCATTTGAGATAATTGCGATCAGGAATATCCCGACGATACATAAAATCGTTGTATCTAATCGTTTAACCATAAATCCGATAATTAGGAAAATAAACACTAAATATATCCAGTGAATGAGTGTTAATTCAATTCCCACCATATACACTCCTCTCATCAAAGAGTTAAAACTGGGCCTCTTCGTGTAGCATATGTTTCGTGAGAGAAATTTGTTACATGGGGATGAGGGAGTTTTTTCATTAAAAGGGGAGGAAAAGTTGAAATGCTGAGGGGCTTTACTCGTATTCTGCTAAAGAACGTTATGAACCAGTATAAAAATAAAAAACTAGGCGAATGCCAGCCTAGTTTTTTTACACTTTTATGCGTTGTTTGTTTTCTAGAGTTTCTTGTACACCCGAATGATCACTAAATGGCTTGTCATCCGATATAAGATTCACCTTATACCATGCTTTTCCATCAGTATCAATTTCTTGATCTAATGAGGTAATTGTAGCGTGAGGGAATCTCTTTTTAACGGCCTCACATTCTTGAGAAGATAATCGTAATTCTCTTTCATACGTATCGTTCGCAAATGACTCGGTTAGAAACTCATCAAAATGTTGACCTTTCACATACTTTCCCGACAATTCAATCGAACGTTTTACCAACACTTCCATTGCATCTACACAATATTTCTCTACATCCTTATTTAACTGGATACATGATAATTCTGTACAAGCTAAAATGACACAACTGCATTCATGGTTGAAAATAAAGTCAAAGACAATATTTTCAATTTCCGTAACATCAAGAGTTAAATCACTTTTTACTTTATTATAAATAATATCCATGATCTGTGCTTGTGTATCAGGGTCAGGGTAATAAACCTCTAGCCCAAAGGAGTTGGCAACCTTTTTATAAATATCACTTTTGATCGTACCATTCGTAGCCATAATGCCAATCTTAGCGGTACGGCCATATTTTTCTGAGATTTCCTTAATGGTTTCTTCTATCATATGAATGACATGAATATCCGTCATTTCTTGAATTTTTTCATAAAAATAGTGAGAGGTATTACATGGAATCGCGATATTAGAAACTCCTGCCTTTTCAAGGATCTCAATATCCTTTCTGATCTCATCTAAAAAGGCTCCATCGTCACCACTCAAAATCGTCTCCGTACGATCAGGCAATGTAGCATGATTTAAGATCACCATATTAATATGATCCTGATCTTTATGGGCATCTGTAGATTCAATGACTTTATCAAAAAAGACGGAAGTTGCCTTTGGTCCCATCCCACCGATTATTCCCAAACTTTTAGACATTTGTTCACCTAGTTTCCTTCTTAAATTCATCGAACTGTTCCTTCATTTTCAAGGAGTGCTGCAAAGTAGGGCTGTCCCAAAAATGAGGCAAAACAGGATGTTCAAACCCTGTTTTACGCGTTAGACGGTGTATTGCTTATCGCTTAAAATTTCCATAACAATTTCCCTTTCATTGAAGGGAATTTCTTTATCGCCAATGACCTGTGACGTTTCGTGGCCTTTTCCAGCTAATAAAATTGTATCACCTTTTTCACATAACTCAATGGCATGGCGAATGGCCTCTTTTCGATCGACTACAGCTATATAAGCCCCATTTTCTTCTTTCATCGCTTCGGTAATTTCTTCTATAATCGCATTCGGGTCTTGGAACTTTGGATTATCGGATGTAACGACCGATAAATCGGCAAATTTCGCAGCAACTTGGCCCATGGCTCGTCTTTTATCTCTACCAGCTTCTCCCGGGGCCGCATACACACCAAAAACGAGGAGGATTCGCCCTTTCGTATTGGTCCGCAATGTTGTAAGTGCTTTTTCTAAACTATCTTCTGTATGGGCAAAATCAACGACAATTTTTCGGTTCTCATCTTGATAAATCACTTCTAGTCTGCCTTTAATATTTTCCAATGCAAGCATTCCTTGTTGGATATCGTGAAGACTAATTTTATTACAATAAGCGCAGGCGATCGCTGCTAAACTATTATATACGTTAAAAATGCCAGGGATATTGACTGTAATCTCAATGGATCCTTCTGGTGTATGTAACGTATATGTTGAATAATCACTATCTAGTACAATATTGGAGGCATAAATATCTGCCTTGTTATCAATCCCATATGTTAGGACAGGAACATGATAGGTTTGCACCATTTCATATAATCTCTGACCATATGGGTCATCGACATTAATGATGTTATAGTCTGTCGTCATCTTAAATAATTCTGCTTTTGCTAGGAAATAATCTTCCATTGTGTGATGCAGTTCTAAATGATCTGGTGTTAAATTTGTAAAGATCCCCGTGTTAAATTGACAATAAGCCGTCCGTTTTAAACTAAGGGCATGGGAAGATACCTCCATAATACAATCATCAATTTCACTGTCAACCATCTCAGAGAAAAGTTGTTGCAAGTTTAATGACTCTGGGGTTGTATTTTTAGTTTCCAGTAGTTTGTTATTCATGACCGTTCCAATCGTGCCGATTAGACCTACTGATTTATGAGCTTGTTCAAAAATTGATTTCACAAAATAAGTGGTAGAGGTTTTCCCGTTTGTTCCCGTAATGCCGATTAAATTTAACTTTTCTGTTGGATGATCGTAGAAATTTGCTGAAACTTTCGCTAAAGCTTGTCTTGAATCGTCTACTTTTATAATCGTAACAGGCTCATCAACTTCGATACTCTTTTCAACAATAATCGCAGTTGCTCCATTTTCAATCGCCTTTTTAATAAAGGTATGGCCGTCAACTGAAAAACCGGATATTGCCACAAATAAACCACTTTCTTTCACTTCTCTTGAATCATAAGAAATGGAGCTGATTTCCTTCTCCATTTCTCCTTTTAGTAGAGAGAATGTAAGATTTTCCACAATCTTTGTTAATAACATAATGCCGCCTCCATTAATGGATACCTGCTTAAACCTTTTTTCTATGGAACTATCGATCGACCTACCTTTGCGGTGCTTTGTAATTTCTGTTCAAGAAGGTCGTGCGAATGTTCTGTTTGTCCATGTTATTGCTACTTTTATTACCTTTTCAAAGCCTTTTTAAACACTTTACCAAGAACGATGCCTCCATAATAGGAAAACGCCGGTTTTGGATCACTCCATTCCCAAATCGCATGGGCTTTTGGTTTAAAATAGGATTTAATAACAGAACCAAGGGTAAGCTGTCCAGTTCTGAGATAATCACGCACAGCTAATAAATCTTCATACGTATAGATAAAGACAAGGCCTGTATTTTCTTTCACTGCTTTCGGTTCCAATGGGTTTCCGGTTAATTCCCGGTACGTAATATAAGGGAAATTCAAGCCGATTTTGTATAATAAATTATTAAGGTTCGTAATCCGAACATTCAATTCAATTAAATAAAACTTTCCTGTTTCTGCATCTTTTTTAAACTCAATTTCTACAAAACCCTTAAAACCGATGCCTTCTAAAAACTTGGCCCCAATTTCATATAGTTCTGGAACATATTTTTGGCCTGTATAGACAGATGCGCCAAAGTTGATTGGAAACTGGCGATATTTATTACAAGTTGTCCAGTGTGTAACTTTAGCATCCTGATTTAAATAGGCATCAAATGTATACATATGATCATCAAATCCAGGGATAATTCGTTGAATAATTACCTCTTGTTCAGCTTGTTTTGATTTCTCGAGTGCGTCAGCCAATTCTTCTCTGTTGTGCACCTTAAATAGTTTTCTTCTAAAAATAGAGACGAATGTTGGTGAATCGGTTGGTTTAACTAAACAAGGATATTTAATGATTTCATCCACTTTTTCAAAAAGATTTTCTTCGTCTGCTTGCAATGTTTCAGGTACAGCTACCCCATGTTCGATTGCCAATTGATGCAGTGCCTGCTTGTCCATTGTTTTTGTATATAGACCTTGTTCGGTTTGTGGGATAAGATAATATTCTTTTAATTCGTTCAGATGTTGGTCAATCACTTCCACATATGAATCATGACAAGGGATTAGGACAGGCGGAGCAGTTTGTTTTTTTGCATAATCCTTTAAAAATTCAATAAAGGCTTTTGTCTCATTTTTGTAGTGAGGGGATATAACCCGTTCCGAACAGTATTTTGTTTTCGTTCCGTATGCCTGTTCATCGGAATAATCCATCGCCACCGTATGGATGCCTTCTTTTCCTAAACATCTCATCGTACTTAAACCTATATAGTAATTATTACCTAGAATAACCGCCTTATTTTTCATCCTTGGAATCTCCTCTAATTTAATATCAAATTCGTCTACCGAATTTGCGCCCTGATTTTTATCATGCTTCAGAACGTTATATCTTGTGGCTTTCACTTGACTAGGACTTTCTGTTCGTCGTCGAGCTTGCCAATCTATTTATCTGCCGGAAACTTAACTTCAATCAGCAAGGGGTACACCTTATCCGTATCAACTGGTTCCTGTCGCAAGCTTTTTGTACAAAAAGCATTTGCTGAATGAAATTAAACTGTATCTCTTTTAAATTAAAACTGTATCTCTGTAATATATAAATAATTACATACAGGGGCAAATTTTTCAATCATTATAAGGTTGGATATTGGGCTAAATCAACTCAATTTCACCTAACATAAGTCTTATTTTTTAAGGGATTGTGTATATCAGATGTTGGTTCTGAAAAAAAACAAATGAGGTGACTCTATAGGACTTATTCCGAAATAAAATAGCCAAAAAGGGAGTAAGTAAGGCATAAAAGTATTTTTGGTGAGGCTGTTCTGAACAAAACGTTTAAAGAACTATGGAGTTGAAATCGTTGTAAAGGATGTACTTTCAAGAGGAAACTATTTCATAATCGCGTGAATGTACGGTATTATGTAGAGATAATCCGAAAATAAAGTGATCAGAATTAAAAGGAAGGTCATGTATGTCTGAAGAAGAAAATATAACCCGTTTAAATATAAATGAAAAAGAAGTCATTTTAATTGGGACAGCCCATGTATCGCGGCAAAGTGCCGAGCAGGTTAAAGAGGTCATTGAAAGGGAAAAGCCAGATTCGGTTTGTGTGGAATTGGACCAACAAAGATATCAATCCATTGTAGATGGTGACAAGTGGAAGGATATGGACATCTTTAAGGTGATTAAGGAAAAGAAGGCGGCCGTCCTTCTCGTTAATTTAGCTTTATCCTCTTTTCAAAAAAGAATGGCCAGCCAGTTAGGGATTAATGCAGGTCAGGAAATGATTCAAGGCATCCAATCGGCTGAAGAAGTTGGAGCTAATTTAGTGTTAGCAGACCGTAATATTGGAATTACCTTTTCAAGGATTTGGCATAATGTGGGGTTATGGGGAAAAGCCCAATTAATTACACAAATCATCTTTAGTATTTTTAGCAATGAAAAGATTACAGAAGAAGAATTGGAAAAAATGAAGTCACAAGATATGCTAGATTCCGTATTAAGTGATTTCACTCAGCACTTTCCAAGACTGAAAACCCCGCTGATTGATGAACGGGATCAATATTTATCACAAAAGATTAAAGAGGCCCCAGGAGAAAAGGTAGTTGCTGTTTTAGGAGCAGCTCACGTACCAGGGATTAAAAAGATTATTCATGAGGATCATGATCTCGATGCGATTTCAACGCTGCCGCCGAAATCAAAGTGGCCTAAAATCATTGGGTGGACGATTCCTTTACTAATCATCGGCATGATTGCATATACTTTTTATAACAATCCATCTGCTGGCATGCAGCAGACGTTAAGTTGGATTTTATGGCATGGCTCTCTATCTGCTCTTGGTACAGCGATTGCGTTTGGACATCCACTGACCATTTTGACCGCCTTTGTAGCCGCACCCATTACTGCGTTAGATCCGATCACCGCTGCGGGCTGGTTTACAGGATTTGTCCAAGCCCTTGTCCGCAAACCAAATGTAAGAGACTTTGAAAAGCTATCAACGGACGTACACTCTCTTAAGGGATTCTGGAATAATAAAGTAACAAGAATTCTTTTAGTCGTTGTACTTGCAAATCTAGGGAGTTCATTAGGAACCTTTATTGGAGCGGCTGATGTCATTCGTTTGTTTTTAAATAATTTTTAATACAGTTCATAAAATAAAATCGATTGGTTTCAATTAACGATGGAATCTAAAAAAACAGCGGGTTTTCTGCTGTTTTTTTTATTATTACCTTTGGCATGAAACATGCATAGATTTTTTGAATATATTTCTCAAAAGAAAGGGGATTTTTTATATGTTAAAAAACATTACGATTATTGGATCAGGTGTAATGGGGAGTTCCATCGCGCAATCTTTTGCGGTAAATGGCTATTCAGTTACCTTAAATGATGTTAAAGAAGAATTTTTAAAAAGAGCAGCATCTAGAATCACTGAGAACCTCTCTATTATGGTTGAGGAATCCGCCATTACTGAAGAACAGAAAGAAAAGGCTTTGGTGAATCTTTCTTATAGGGTAAATTTACAGGAGTCCGTTCAAGAGGCAGATTTCATTCTGGAAGCGATTCCAGAGGTAATTGAACTGAAATGGGATCTTTTTGACCAATTAGAGACATTTATGAAGGACGATGCCATTGTAGCTTCTAATACCTCCACTTTTCCCGTTACAAAACTAATGGAAAAAGCATCTTTTGCTCAACGAATGATGATCACCCACTTCTTTAATCCGGGCCATTTAGTTCCACTGGTTGAACTCGTCAAGCATGAAAAAACAAAACCAGAAGTCGTACAGGCTACCATGGATCTTATCCGAAACATTGGAAAGTCACCTGTCCTTCTAAAAAAAGAGATCTCAGGGTTTATCGCTAATCGGTTACAAACAGCCTTAATGCGTGAAGCTTTCTACTTATTAAGGGAGGGGGTTGCTGATGCACGGGATATTGATACAGCTGTAATTGACGGACCTGGTTTCCGCTGGGCTTTTACAGGGCCAATTGAAATTGCTGAATTTGGTGGGCTTGATACTTGGCAACGGGTGTTTGACAATGTTGCACCAGATTTAGACGAAAGTAAAGGGGCTCCCGATGTGATTAATGAGTTGGTTTCACAAAATAAACTTGGGACAAAAACGGGAAAAGGTATTTTTACATATGAGGGAAATGAAGTTACAGAAAGGTTAGACACGCGTGACCGACACTTTATTCAACTTGGAAAAATAAAAAACCATAAGGAATAGAGCAACACAATCGATTTGATATCCCTTATTTTCCCTATGGTATAATGTTAACTAGCCTCGATAAGTAAGGGGGATTGGGACGATGATTGAAGATAGAGCCATTTTTTCTAAAGTTATGGAGGCGCTTTTAAATAAATTATCTGTGGGTGTTTTAATAACAAAAGATCACAATAAGATCTTTTCCAATGAAATTCTATCCAAACAATTGATTGAAATGGAGTTGGAATGGCAATATTTTATAAATCGAATGGAGAATTTGGAAGAATCGGTTCCTACCTTGCTTTCATTTAATAACCAAGAGGTGCTTGTTAGAAAAGAATCTGTTTCTATAATTGATGGTGTTTATCAGGTGTATCTTATTACTTCCTCTGAGACAGACCAATTGCAATTGGGTCGTCAACAGGAACTTCCATTTAAGGATATTATTGATTATGCTTACGATGGAATCGTTGTGATTGATAAAGAGGGAGTAATTCAAATGTTAAGTCGCCCCTATGCTGAATTTCTAGGGATTGATCAAGAAAGTTCGATTGGAAAACATGTTACAGAGATTATTGAAAATTCACGAATGCATATTGTTGCACAAACAGGTAAAGAGGAAATTGCCCAACTGCAAAGGATTAATGGAAATTATATGATCGCGACACGTGTACCCATCATTAAGGATGGAAAAGTAATCGGTGCAGTAGGAAAAGTGTTATTTAAAAATCTCGACCAGTTAAATTCCCTTACGAAACGGTTTCAATCCCTTGAAAAAGACCTAGGCAGGTACAAAGGTGAATTTAAGGAGAGAAACAAGGCTACCTATACATTCGAAAGTTTAATTGGAAAAAGTCCTGCCTTTATAGAAGCAAAAGAACAGGCTAGAAAAGCGGCAAAAAGTGATTCAAACGTATTGATTCTAGGAGAGAGTGGCACAGGAAAGGAATTATTTGCCCACTCCATTCATAATGATAGCAAGCGTTCAATGGGCGTATTTATCAAGGTAAATTGCGCTGCGATCCCTGCAGAGTTATTAGAATCGGAGCTATTCGGCTATGAAGAGGGATCATTTACCGGAGCCAAAAAAGGTGGAAAAATAGGAAAATTTGAAGCGGCTGATGGCGGTACCATCTTTCTTGACGAAATCGGTGAATTGCCACTGCATATGCAGGTGAAACTTCTACGAGTTTTACAGGAAAAGGAAATTGAGCGGGTTGGTTCTACAAGGAGCGTCCCTATTGATGTAAGAATTATGGCCGCAACGAATCGTAACCTTGAAGAGATGGTCGAAAAGGGAGAATTTCGACTTGATATATATTATCGTTTAAAAGTCATGACCATTCATGTTCCAAATTTAAGCGAGCGGCCTGAAGATATTAAACTTCTAGTTCATCATTTTCTCAGGAAGTTTCAGAGGTTAATGAGCAAAAGTGTAGAGGACATTAGTGACCATACATTACGATCGTTATCCTCCTATTCATGGCCTGGAAATATTCGTGAGTTAGAGAATACCATTGAGCGCGCATTAAATATGGTAGATGAAGGTGAGGTCATCACGTCTGACCATTTGCCGGAAGAAATTAGTGGCTATAAAAGACCTACTACCAAGTTAACCCTTGCTGAGATAATGGAAGAGACTGAGCGGAATACGATCATTCATTATCTAGAAATGGTGAATGGCAATAAAACCGAAACGGCAAAAGTACTAGGAATCAGCCGCACCACCCTTTATGAAAAAATGAATAAGTATGGTCTTTAATTAGTTGATTGATTTAGGCTGTTCAAAAAGTGCAAGGCGCTTTCTGGACAGCCTTTTTTTTATTAGTCTACTTAGATAACAGCAACAATCCTGAGAAACCCTATATTTTCTATCATCCAAGGGATCCCGGCAAGAGTCTAGAAAACTAGTAAAATTTGTGGCTATCACCCATGAGATAGCAGCAAGGTCCCAGGAAAACAAAAATTACCATTAACCCGCCAAAGGATAACAGCATAATCTCAATTGTGCGAAAATCCTTACAATAATTAAGCTGTAAGTCATCAACTGTAAAGATATCCTTACAAAAAAATAAACTGAAACACAAAATTGTAAGAAGATCCGTACATTGTTGGACGCGCTTTCACTATATTTGTGACAGACTGAGAATTAACCAAGTTTCTTTTATTAAAAGAGATATTACCATTACCACTCTATTAAACTATATAAAATACTTATGAATAAGAGAATTTTTATAAAGGAAAGAAAAGAATAAAAGAGATTTTTATAGTAATTTATGATGTTGGCATGGATATTGCATTAAAAATAGGTGTAATAAAAATCACTAATCTTTTCTGTCATCATATAGGAGGTGCTCCGAAATGAGTAAAGTCATTTCAATGGAGGAAGTTTCATCATTGTTTAAAGATGGTATGACAATAATGACCGGGGGATTTATGGGAATTGGCACTCCCGAATCGCTCGTTCATGCAATCGATCAAGCAGCCATTAAGGACATTACCTTGATCGCAAATGATACCGCTTTCGTAGAAAGGGGGGTTGGCCCATTAATCGTGAATAAAAAGTGTAAAAAAGTGATTACTTCACATATTGGAACAAATCCGGAAACGGGTAGACAAATGATTGAGGGTGAATTGGATGTTGAGTTAGTTCCTCAAGGGACACTAGCCGAACGAGTTCGTGCTGGTGGTTCCGGGCTCGGTGGAATCTTAACTCCAACGGGGGTTGGTACGGTTGTTGAAGAAGGTAAACAAAAACTTACTATTGATGGCCGTGAATTTTTACTAGAAAAGCCTCTTCGTGCAGATGTTGCCCTTTTAAAAGCTTATAAGGCAGATAAAGCTGGAAACCTAGTCTATCATAAATCAGCTCGTAACTTTAATCCGCTCATGGCAATGGCTGCTGATACGGTCATTGTTGAGGTCGAAAGCCTAGTTGAGGTAGGAGAAATTGACCCTGATGAAGTAATGACTCCAGGAATATTAATAGACAAAATCATTATTCAAGGAGGGAATCAATAATGGCAACGATGAATACTCCACAACTGACAGCAAAGCAACTCATTGCTGCTCGAGTGGCTAAAGAAATGAAAGATGGAGATGTTGTGAATCTGGGAATTGGATTGCCAACCATGGTTCCTAATTATTTGCCAGGAGATGTGAGTGTCATTCTTCAATCTGAAAATGGTTATGTCGGTTTGGGGCCTGTTACCGAGATCGATCTGGATTTAGTTAATGCCGGTGGTCAACCTGCAGGGATCTTACCTGGTGGTGCGTTCTTTGACAGTGCCTTTTCCTTTGAATTAATTCGCGGTGGTCATGTGGATGTAACTGTACTAGGTGGACTTGAGGTTGATAGGCATGGAAACATTGCCAACTGGATGGTTCCAGGCAAGATGGTTCCTGGAATGGGCGGTGCCATGGACTTAGTAACAGGTGCCAAAAAGGTAATTGTAGCGATGGAACATTGTACGAAAAAAGGGGGATCGAAAATTTTAGAACACTGCACATTACCTTTAACAGGGAAAGGGGTTGTGGATTTAATTGTTACAGAGTTAGCTGTTTTCTCCGTAAAAGAAGGAGGTCTAGTTCTTGAGGAGATTCAAGATGGGGTGACTTTAGAAGAGGTAAAGGAAAAAACTGAGGCTACCTTTATGGTTAGCCCAAATCTGATATAAAAGTAGATTCAATATTTTTAGGAGGAATCCTATAGGAGGGTTATATGATGCGTGAAGTAGTCATTGTTAGTGCTGTTCGAACAGCAATAGGAAATTTTGGAGGAACATTAAGTAACACCCCGGCAACAGAGTTAGGTGCCATTGTCATAAAAGAAGCATTAGAACGTGCCGGCGTGAAAGGCGAGCAGGTCGATGAAGTTATCATGGGGAATGTGTTGCAGGCAGGACTGGGCCAAGGACCTGCCCGTACAGCTGCTTTAAAAGCTGGGTTGCCCATCGAAGTGTGTGCAACGGCAATCAATAAACTATGTGGATCAGGTATGAAGGCTGTGCATTTAGCAGCACAGTCCATCCAACTAGGAGAGGCAGATATCGTTGTAGCTGGCGGAATGGAAAATATGAGCATGGCCCCATATCTTTTGCCAAAAGCTCGAACCGGTTATAAGATGGGAGACGGAAAAATCCTCGATAGCCTGATTAACGATGGATTACAATGTGCCATTAATGAGTATCACATGGGAATTACAGCTGAAAATATCGCTGAAAGATGGAGTTTAACCCGTGAGCAGCAAGATGAATTTGCTGCATGGAGTCAGCAAAAAGCAGAGGCTGCAATTCAAGAAGGCAAATTTAAGGATGAAATCGTTCCTGTTATCATTCCCAAACGTAAAGGTGATCCAATGGTTTTTGATACCGATGAATTCCCACGTAAAGGGGTAACAGCAGAAGCATTAGCAAAATTAAAACCTGCCTTCAAGAAAGATGGGACGGTAACAGCTGGAAATGCGTCGGGGATTAATGATGGAGCGGCTGCGTTAGTTTTGATGAGTCGTGAAAAAGCGGAAGAATTAGGCATTAAACCATTGGCTGTTCTTCGTGGTACAGGAGCAGCTGGTGTAGACCCAAGTATTATGGGAATTGGACCCGTTCCTGCAACAAGAAAAGCCCTAGATAAAGCAGGGTTAACCCTTGCAGAAATTGATTTGGTAGAGGCCAACGAAGCATTTGCTGCTCAAGCACTTGGGGTTGGAAAGGATCTTGAATTTCCAAGAGAAAAATTAAATGTTAATGGTGGTGCGATTGCTCTAGGACACCCGATTGGGGCAAGCGGCGCACGAATTATGGTTACTTTATTACATGAAATGCAGCGTCGTAACTCAAGATACGGTTTAGCCACGCTTTGTATTGGCGGTGGAATGGGAATTGCAACTGTTCTTGAAATGGAAAAAGATTAAACGATTGAATTAACAGTGATCATACTGTCACATCGAGGATATATGGCAGTATCATCGGAAAATTGGAATTATTACAAAAATAGAGAGAAAGAAAAAGATGTATTGGTTTAATCCGATGAGAAGAGGAAACTAAACATTTTTTCTGGGGGAGTTACTATGTGGGATTTATTAATTATACTACTTTCACTTGGTTTATTAATGTTTACAGCATACAAGGGTTTTTCCGTTATTTTAATGGCACCCCTCTGTGCGTTGTTAGCCGTATTCTTGATTGACCCAGCCAATGTATTACCGTTCTATTCAGGCGTATTTATGCCAAAAATGGTGGGCTTTATTAAAGATTATTTTCTCGTATTCTTGCTTGGTGCAATTTTTGGTAAAGTCGTTGAAATGTCAGGAATTGCAGAGTCAATTGCAAAGACAATTGTTCGTTTAATTGGTGCAAAGCAAGCGATGTTAACCGTTATTTTATTAGGGGCGATTTTGACTTATAGCGGCGTAAGTTTATTTGTTGCCGTATTTGCTATTTATCCATTTGCTAATCAATTATTTAGACAAGCCAATATTCCAAAGAGACTGATTCCAGGTACGATTGCACTGGGTGCGTTTACTTTCACAATGGATGCAATTCCAGGTACACCGCAAATTCAAAACGTCATTCCGATCTCATTCTTTGGGACTGATATTTATGCAGCACCCACTCTAGGTATTATTGGTGGTGTCATTGTATTATCTGCGGGTTTAACCTATTTAGAATGGAGAAAGCGAACAGCTGCTAAAGCGGGTGAAGGATATTATGGATTTGCTGATGAAACTGCAGCAGCCCTTGAGGCAATTGCGGAAAAGGAAGAAGAAGATAAGTCAGCTCCAGATTTACATTCTAATGGAACTGTATTAAGACAAATTTTGGCCTTCATTCCACTTCTATCTGTTGCAGTTATGAATAATTATTTATCAACGGCTATTCCTTCTTGGTATCCAAATGGCTTTGACTTTGCTGCCCTTGGCTTGCCTGAATATACAGTTGATGTGGCAAAAACATCAGCGATCTGGGCGGTAGGACTTGCGCTAATCGTTGGGATCCTTACATCCATTGCCTATGATTACAAAAGGGTCAAGAAAAAGTTAAAAGAGGGCCTAAATACTAGTATTGGGGGTTCTTTACTTGCAGTCATGAATACAGGATCTGAATATGGCTTTGGTGGAGTCATTGCAGCTTTACCAGGGTTTGCAGCGATTAGTAGTGGTTTAGGTGGAACTTTCTCTAACCCTCTTGTCAATGGGGCTGTTACAACAACCGCATTAGCAGGTATGACTGGTTCTGCATCTGGTGGCATGGGAATCGCGTTAAGCGCAATGGCTGATCAATATAATGCCATGATTGCAGCTGCCAATATTCCACCGGAAGTCATGCACCGGGTTGTTGCAATGGCATCAGGTGGTATGGATACGCTTCCACATAATGGGGCGGTTATTACATTATTAGCAGTAACAGGGTTAACCCATAAACAATCCTATAAGGATATCTTTGCAATTACAATTATCAAAACATTGGCCGTTTTCGTAATTATTGCCCTTTATACTTGGTTTGGCATTGTTTAATTTCATTTAGCGCTCAAATTCAGCGAGGCGAATTTGATTACGAGAGATTTTAATAAGGGAGAGGTTATTATTGACAAAAACATTAGAAGGAAAGGTTGCCTTTATTACAGGTTCAGCTAGCGGAATTGGCTTAGAAATTGCGAGGAAGTTTGCTGAAGAGGGGGCAAAAGTAGTCATTTCAGATATAAACGTTGAAAAATGTGAGGAAAAAACGGCAGAATTAAATGCAGCAGGGCTTACCGCTTTTTCAGCTCCATGTGATGTAACAAATGAAGAGGCTTACAAAAGTGCAATTGAAGCAGCTAAAAATCATTTTGGGACGATCGATATTTTAATCAATAATGCCGGTTTCCAATATGTCGCTCCAATCGAGGAGTTTCCAACAGCTGTATATGAAAAGCTAATAAGTGTCATGTTAACAGGTTCGTTCATCGGCATTAAAAACGTATTTCCAATTATGAAAGCGCAAAAGTCGGGGAGAATCATTAATATGGCTTCAATCAATGGACTGATTGGTTTTGCTGGTAAGGCCGGCTATAACAGTGCCAAGCATGGTGTAATCGGCTTAACAAAGGTGGCCGCATTGGAATGTGCAAGAGATGGTATTACTGTAAATGCCTTGTGCCCTGGATATGTCGATACCCCACTTGTACGCGGGCAAATTGCTGACTTAGCCAAAACAAGAAACGTTAGTCTTGACAGTGCGCTTGAAGATGTTATTCTCGCAATGGTTCCACAAAAACGATTATTATCGGTATCGGAAATTGCTGATTATGCGATCTTCCTTGCAAGTGAAAAAGGTGCAGCAGTTACAGGTCAAGCAGTTGTGCTAGATGGTGGGTATACAGCTCAATAATAGAGTAAAAGAATCCTATTCATTGGACAGAGTAGGATTCTTTTGTGCGACATAATTAACTTATTTACTTTTATTGCGCTGCCTATTTTACGAATAAGGGGCTTTTTCAACCTAGTGAGCCTAAAATGAGAAAAAACATTTCTACATAATTCGAGTAAATTCTACTAATTTCTTTTATGTCTTATTACTATTCTTTAAAAGTGATTTTAAAAACAAAACTGAAATCAGGCCCTTGAGAGGTCAGGTTTTTTCTATATTTAGACCAATGATTGTTACATTACCAACTGGATTTTTTCTTTATAACTATTAAAATTATAAACATATAGATATTTAAATACTATTAAACAAAATCAATTTTTCAAAATTTGTCGAATAATTTGTGATTAAAATTGTCGCAATCTATAGTATTATATTGGTTGAAAATGACTCTACATAAAAATCATCTGGAGGAGATCAAATGTCAGTAAATGAAGTAGTAATTGTAAGTGCGGTTAGAACACCGATCGGTAACTTTCTAGGAAGTTTACAAAATGTAGCGGCTACAAAACTTGGAGGCATCGTTATTAAAGGTGCACTAGAAAAGGCTGGAGTAAAAGCTAGTGATGTAGATGAAGTCATTATGGGGAATGTATTATCAGCAGGCCTTGGACAAAACCCGGCAAGACAAGCGGCTCTAGCTGCGGGAGTTCCACAGGAAGCATCTGCTCTTACAATAAACAAAGTTTGTGGATCTGGATTAAATGCTGTTCACTTAGCAACACAAGCAATTCTTGCTGGAGATGCTGAAGTGATCGTAGCGGGTGGAATGGAAAACATGAGTGCGGCTTCTTATGTTTTAGAAGGAGCACGTAGCGGATTTAAAATGGGCAATCAAAAAGTTGTCGACAGCATGATTCAAGATGGATTATGGTGTGCAATGAACGATTATCACATGGGAGTAACAGCTGAAAACTTAGCTGAAAAATACGAAATTTCACGCGACGAGCAAGACGAATTTGCTGCATGGAGCCAACAAAAAGCTCAAGCAGCACTAGAGTCTAACCGCTTTGCAGATGAAATCATCCCAGTTGAAATTCCAGGACGTAAAGGACAAGTAACTGTATTTGATAAGGACGAATTCCCTCGTGCGGGAACAACAGCTGAAAGCTTAGGCAAGCTTCGTGCTGCATTTAAAAAGGATGGTTCTGTAACAGCTGGTAATGCTTCTGGTATTAATGACGGAGCAGCAGCATTTGTTGTAATGAGCCGTAAAAAGGCAGATGAACTAGGGGTAAAACCACTAGTTTCAATCAAAGCTAATGCAAGTGCAGGAGTAGATCCAAGCATTATGGGGATTGGACCGGTTCCAGCTGTGAAAAAGGCTCTAGAAAGAGCAGCTTTATCACTAGAAGACATCGATTTAATTGAAGCAAATGAAGCTTTCGCAGCACAATCAATTGCTGTTGACCGTGAACTTCAATTTAATAAAGATAAATTAAATGTTAACGGTGGTGCGATTGCACTTGGACACCCAATTGGAGCAAGTGGTGCTAGAATCCTAGTTAGCTTGATTCATGAAATGCAAAAGAGAGACAACCAATACGGTTTAGCTACTCTATGTGTTGGTGGCGGACAAGGCGTAGCAACGATCGTTGAAAAGGCATAATTTATATTAAAAAGAACAGGAGACTTCTAGAATAGAAGTCTCCTGTTCTTTTAATCATTTTAAACTAAACGACTAACCCACCATCAACACTCAGAATCGTGCCATTGATATAATTGGCCTCATCTGACGCTAAGTATAAATAAGCTGAAGCAATGTCTTCTGGTCTGCCAAGTCTCCTTAGAGGGGTCTTATCCTTCATCAAATCAAGCACCTTTTGTGGAACAGCGGCTGTCATGCCTGTTTCAATAAAACCAGGGGCAACGGCATTCACACGAATTCCCTTCGGACCAAATTCTTTCGCCCAACTTTTCGTTAACCCAATGACGCCAGCCTTTGTTGCAGCATAATTCGTTTGCCCAATATTTCCATATAACCCAATAACAGAGGAAGCGTTAAGTATCACACCTGAACCTTGCTTAAGCATATGTGGGGCAACGGCCTTTGTACATTTAAAGACGCCTGATAAATTAACAGCAATGACTTTTTCCCATGCTGATTCATCCATTTTTGTTAAAAAGCCATCTAGTGTTATACCGGCATTATTAATTAACACGTCGATCCTTCCGTGCTTATTGATGGTAGATTCGACCATTTGTCCAATTTGCGCAGAATCAGTCACATCCACTTTGTAAAAGTCTACTTTGTCACTGTTGAATTCCTCGAGAGCAGCTACACCGGCTGCTTTGTCATAATCACAGATAACAACACTTGCACCTTCCTGAAGAAATCTTTTTGCTGTTTCTTTACCAATACCTTGGGCTCCACCTGTCACCATTACCACTTTATCAGTAAATCTCAAAAAATCACCTCATTTTTGTGCTAGTATTTAATTCGAATTGTTACACAGACTTACGATTCTGCCTACAATCACGGATGTTAAGAGTGACTGTAATATAATTTATTCGGACTTCCCCAAAAAAAGAACAGCGAAAAAATCGCTGTCCCTTATTTAAACAAATTTAAAGTTAATTTAGAGTTGGCTTCATAAAAATCGAAGTATATTTGCTGAGCTGATTTAAGTTGATTTTTGAACTCTTCACGGACTTTTTGTTGTTGATCAAAGCCGCTTTGTAAAGATTGTTTGAATTGATCTTGAGATTGATTGATTAAAGATACGCCTTCTTTATAAGGCTTTACAGATAATTCTTGTACACGATTGCTTACTTCATCAAATTGAGCATTTAATTGTTCAAAGGCCTTGCTTGCTGATTGGCCAAATGCCTTTTGAAGATTTAATTTTGCTTGTTCACGAATATCTTCAATTAGTTTTCTTTGCTCTTCTTGAATTTTAACGATGTCACCATCAAGTTTGCCCCAAGATTCCTTTTGGTTTTCAATTGCTTGTAGGATTAAAGCCTCTAATTCATTTTGAGCGATACATACTCTTTCAAGTCCTTCTGACCAAGAATTTAATAAAGTCTCACTTAAATTTACGGATGCATTTTTTGTAGCTGTTGCCATTTTGAATGACCTCCTAATATTTTTTATATGATCATTGCAGGTAAACTGCAGAGTCACTAATCATGTGATTCAGTCATGCTACTTCTTTTCCTCATCATCCTGCTGTTTGGTCGTCTTAGGTGGTAAAAACATATCCATGTATATAGTAAAAAAGCGGTTAATAATGGATTGGTATTGTTCAAGTGCATCGGTACATGTTTTTAAATAAGCTTCACCAGCATCAGTAATGGAATAAATTCGCTTCGCTGGTCCTCCTTTTGAGGTATCCCATTCAGACTTTACTAAGTTATCCTTTTCTAGTTGCCTTAATGTTCGATAAAGGTTTCCTTGATCTATAGTAGTAAAGCCAAAACGTGTTAATTCTTGAATAATTTTGTACCCATGTAAACTCCAATCTCGGAGACTTAATAGGATAACAGGTACCATTAAATTTTTTGGCATGGGTGTCATTACTTTGTCCTCTTTAGAAGGTTGTTTCTTCTGAGATTCATTTTTGTCGGTAGTCATCTTGTATCCCTCCATCGTTCAAGTCCATATATGTAATTTACACCTAAGTGTACGAAATGTCAAAACTATTTTTAAATATTTTTGTTAATTTTTTGTTAATTCGGGCAAATACTTGTTATTTCGACAATCTTTTTACAATTTTTTAAAAATTTAGCCTTTTAATCTTGAGAGAAACTTAGTATTATAGATATGTCAATAAAGTATTGGAGGAGAAAACATGACTAGAGATTATAACTTGTATGACATGTGGAAAGACTTTTATTTCAAAACAAGCAGTTCCATTGATGAGAAAGTAACAGAGGATTTTCCTTCACAAGGTGTAGGCCAAGTGTTGGAAATGAACCTTCTTTTTAAAAAGATGTTAGATGAAATGACAGAACGTTATTTAGAGTCTGTTAATATTCCAACAAGAAATGATTTGGCAAGTATATCATCTCTAATTGTCAATGTTGATACAAAGGTTGATGAATTAGAAGAATTAGTTGAAGATCTAAAGTCAATAGAGTCAAATCAATCTCTACAACGCGAATTAGCCAGCGTTAAAAAGGATGTAAAGACTTTGGATCAAAAGCTTAATGATATTCTTACTATTTTAAATTCACAAAAAAGTGAAAAGCCAAAAACAGCAACAACTCAAGCAAAAAACTAATCTAATACGCAAAAAACATCTAAATATTTAAATATACTAAAATGGGGGATAACTATCATGGCAATCATTCAAGACAAAGTAGCAATCGTAACAGGTGGAAGTAGAGGAATTGGAGCAGCAATCTCAAGAGAATTAGCAAAGAACGGTGTTAAAGTTGTTCTTAACTACAATAGCAATAGTGAAGCTGCAGACAAAATGGTAGCAGAAATCAACGAACTTGGCGTTGAAGCATACGCAGTGCAAGCGGACGTTTCAAAAAGTGAAGATGCTAAAAAATTAATCGAAGCAGCTGTTGAGCGCTTTGGTCAAGTAGATATTTTAGTAAACAACGCTGGAATTACAAGAGACAGCACATTCAAAAAGCTTTCTGAAGAAGATTGGAGACAAGTAATTGATGTAAACTTAAACAGTGTTTACAATACAACATCAGCTGCTTTACCATTCTTAACTGAAGCTGAAGCGGGACGTATCATTAACATCTCTTCAATTATTGGTCAATTCGGTGGCTTTGGTCAAACAAACTACGCAGCTGCAAAAGCTGGTTTAATTGGTTTTACAAAATCACTTGCGCTTGAAACTGCGAAAACAAACTTAACTGTTAATGCAATCTGCCCAGGATATATTGGTACAGAAATGGTAGCTGCAATTCCTGAGAAAGTTCTAGATGGTCTTAAAGCTAAGATTCCACAAAAACGTCTTGGTAAGCCTGAAGAAATTGCAAAAGGTGTTGTATTCCTATGTAAAGACGGCGACTATATCACAGGGCAACAGTTAAACATTAACGGCGGAATTTACATGTAATTGTAATAGTCCACTCATCTACTGTATATGTTTTAATGAGAAATTCTATTTTGTTAAGGAGTGAGTACCATTAGTATTTTTGTAACTGAAGAGTGGAAAGAGATGGCTGACTTTATGCCTGAGGAGTATCAAAAGGTATATAATCGGGTAAAAAAAGCAACAGATGTATTAACGGTTGAAGCTGAACCTGAAGTGGCTCCTACACCGAAAGAAGTAATTTGGACAAAAAATAAAACAAAGCTATACCGCTATATATCTGATAAGCCGGTTGAACACAGAGTGCCAATCTTAATGATTTATGCACTTATCAATAAACCGTATATCTTAGACTTAACAAAAGGCGGCAGCTTTGTTGAATATTTAGTGAATCGTGGCTATGATGTGTACTTGA
Organism: Niallia sp. XMNu-256; assembly: GCF_036670015.1. NCBI lineage: Bacteria > Bacillati > Bacillota > Bacilli > Caryophanales > Bacillaceae > Niallia > Niallia sp. XMNu-256. The sequence goes on along the minus strand of NZ_CP137636.1, from coordinate 4,101,493 downwards.
TTGACTGGGGTACACCAGGCTATGAAGATAAGAATATGAAATTGGATGATTACATCCTAGATTATATTCCACGTGCAGTTAAGAAAGTTCTACGTACATCTGGTGCAGATGAAGTTTCATTATTTGGTTATTGCATGGGTGGTACGATGACAAGTATTTTTGCTTCGCTACACCCAGAATTGCCAATCCGTAATCTTGTATTTATGACAAGCCCATTTGACTTTGCAGATACAGGTTCTTATGGAAAGATGTTAGATGAAAGCAACTTTGATGTCGATAAGGTAGTTGACACATTAGGTCTTATTCCACCGGAAATGATCGACTTTGGAAACAAGCTGATTAAGCCAATTTCCAATTTCTATGGTCCGTATGTAAGTCTTGTTGACCGTGCTGAAAACTCAAGCTTTGTTAAGAGTTGGAAGCTACTACAAAAATGGTTAAACGACGGAATTCCTTTCCCAGGTGAAGCATACCGCCAGTGGATTAGAGACTTCTATCAGCAAAATAAACTAATTAAAGGCGAACTTGTTGTTCGTGGCCAAAGGGTAGATTTAAGTAACATTAAAGCCAATGTTTTAAATCTTTCAGGCCAAAATGACATTATTGCTCAGCCACATCAAGTAGAAGCTCTAATGGATGTAATCTCAAGTAAAGACAAACAATACATTGATTTACCTGTTGGACATACGTCTATTACATTTGGTAGCAAAGCGACCAAAATTACGTATCCGACCGTTGCAGATTGGTTAGAAAGTCGCTCAAACTAATTTAAATTTTTGTAATACATTTAAGATAAACTCATTTCTAATTTTTAGAGTGTCCTATTATAGGGCGCTCTTTTTTTATCCTACTGAACATAGAAATTGTGAGATGGCATCATTAAAGGCCTCTTTTCGTTCAATATTGCTTAAATGTCCAGTGTTTTTAAAAAGGATGATTTTCGAGTCTTTAATAAAGTTACGCATCATCATCACGTTTAAAAATGGGGTTACTCGATCGTGACTACTACCTATTAATAGAACAGGCTTATTGATCATTGGAAGGATCATAAAATAATTAATACCAATTGGAGCTCTGGCGCAATCAAGATAGGAATCTCTAATCTTAAAGACCTTTGTTGCCTCTTCTTTATATTCCTGATTGTGAAGTGAGGTTTCTACAATTTGAGTTCGTAAGCGTTCTCTATCATTATGAAGTAGTTGCTTCGAACGTTGGATCGTATTGTATGAGAACAGTGCAGGAATATAGGATGTTGTATTCGCAAGGACTAATCCGCTCACCTTTTCAGGGCGTTGCCAATATATCTCCTGGGCAATAATTCCTCCTAATGATAATCCACAAATAAATGCCTTGGGGATTTTTAGATAGTCTAGTAAATAAATAATATCAAGGGCAAAGTTTTTAAGTGTAATGTCTTGATCCAATGCGGTATCCCCATGTCCTCTTAAGTCCGGAATAATTAGACGAAAGTGGTTGGCAAGCTCGTGCTGAGGCTCCCAGGCCTCTTTTTTACTGCCTAGCCCATGAATGAAGACAATGGGTATTCCTTTTCCAATATCTTGATAAACGATCATTTTAAATGCCTGCCCCTTTTGATATGTTTTTACCATTTTGTACAAACATTCTGTAACTTAAACAACGTATCGTAGAAAAATTAATTATCCTTGTTGTGATCGTGGTAAAAATAAGGGAACGATGCTAGAAATTACATTATTGTCTATGTGGGAGGGATAAAAAAAGGGTGGTCGCGGGAGATGCTTCTATTGTCTATGTGACAGGCGCAAAACACAGGGTGGTGGAGGAAATTGCTTTTATTGTCCATGTTGTGATAGGCGCAAAACATAGGGAGGTCGCGGGAGTTTGCTTCTATCGTTCAAGTGATAGGCGCAAAACAGAGGATGGTCGTGGGAAATGGCTGCTATCGTTTATGTAATAGGTGCAAACCAGAGTGTGGTCGAAGGAAAATGGCACTTATCCCTTTGAGATATGCGCAAAAAATAAAGTGAATACTACCATCTCACAGTAGAGTAGCAAGATGAACTATAATCAGAAAAAATCCAAGAAAAAAGCCTTCGTCTCACCAATCAACGAAGACCTTGGCAATATCAATATAATCCATGCTTCTAAAAAAGATCCTCTAATTCCTCTTCTGAATGAACGGCAATCAAAATGACCGCCTTTTCATCACCAATATTTTTTACAAAATGTGGAACGCACGCATTCCAGCTAAAGGAATCTCCTTCTTCTAATATAAAAGAATCCTCCCCTTGCTCAGCAAGAACCTTTCCGCTAAGGACTAAATGGCTTTCTTTCCCTTCATGCGCATTTGCCTCACCCATTGATTGTCCTGGGGCAAACTCTACCATCATCATTCGTAATCCTCCAAATGAAGCGATGTGTTCTACTTTTAATGAATGATGGCTTGAATAGGCTCTTTCACTTTTTTTCACAACACGCATATGTTCTTCCTTTTCAAGCAATAAATAAGGCAATGGAGTTTCAAGAAAATTAGCGATCGCTTGTAACGTATTAATAGACGGGGAGGTATGGTTATTTTCAACATTGCTAATAAATCCTTTTGATAAACCAGTAGTCTCACACATCTGAGCAATAGTGATTTGTTTTCTTTTTCGGATCATCCGAATTTTGGAGCCGATATCCAATGTAATCACCTCAAAAGTTTTCTAATAAGAAACTAATATTTATATTACCAAAAAAGGAGTTGACAATCCATATGAATATTTGTTACCTTATAAACAACAAATATTCATATTTAAAAACTTTTATTCTTATTACAAAACAAATTAAAAGATGAAAAGAGATGAAGAGTATGGAATCACCTTTGTTTTATGAACTCCGTAAACCTATTAAAATAGATCCTCAAAAAACATACCCTGCTCTATTCTTAATGCATGGAATGGGGAGCAATGAACAGAACATGTTTCCATTAGTCCAAGGGTTAGAGGAACAAATGTTCATCTTTAGTATTCGCGGGCCGATTTCTCAAGGTTCTGGTTTTGCCTTTTTTACAATAGAGGAGTATGGAAAACCGCATCGTGATGTATTTAGGCAATCATTAAGTCAGTTAACTCAATTTATTGATGATGCCACTGAACAATATCCAATCGACAAAAGTCAGTTATTCTGTCTAGGATTTAGCCAAGGTTCCATTTTATCGATGTCTCTTGCATTAACCCTTGGTGACAAAATTAAGGGGATTGTGGCTTTAAGTGGATATATACCTAAAATCCTTTCAGAGGATTATAAAATTCAACCAGTTGATCATCTATCCGTATTTATTTCACACGGTGAAATGGATGGGGTATTGCCTTATCAATGGGGTGTGGATGCACAAAACTATTTAAAAGAATTAAATGCGAAGGTAAGCTTTCATTCGTATCCAGAGGGCCATACCGTTTCATTACAGAATAGGCAAGATTTATTGAAATGGATTCAAGAACAAATCCAACAATAAGAGGAGGAAAATAGATGTTACCATCATTATTTATCGCACATGGAGCGCCATTATTAGCAATTGAAAATAACGAATACACACAGTTCTTAAGTGAGTTAGGCAAAACACTGCCAAAGCCGAAAGCAATCGTCCTGTTTTCAGCTCACTACGAGGCTCAAGTTCAAAATGTAAGTGATATTGAAGGTGAATATGAAACAATCTATGATTTTGGAGGATTTCCTGAGGCCTTATATCAAATTCAATATCCAGCAAAAGGTGAAAAGTCGATAACAGAGGAAATTAAGAGCATATTTACCCAACAAGGGATTCCTTATGAAGTTGATACCAAGCGCGGGTTGGACCATGGGGCATGGGTCGTGTTAAAGATGCTTTACCCAAATGCAGACATACCAGTGATCTCCATGTCAGTTAATCAGCATTTAACTCCAGAGGAACAGTACCAAATTGGAAAGGCATTATCCTCCTTAAGGGAAAAGGATGTATTGATCATTGGCAGCGGTGGTACCGTTCATAACTTACGAATTGTCGCATGGGAAAAGGACGGCAAGGAAAATGATCAATGGGCGATTGACTTTGATCAATGGCTGGAAAAGCATTTAGCAACATGGGATACAGCATCCCTATTTGATTATTATTCATTAGCACCAAATGCCCAGCATGCTGTGCCGGCATATGGGAAAGAGCATTTCGTGCCAATCTTTTACGCTATGGGAGCAGCAGATGATTCGAAACAAGCTAAATTATTGCACCGTAGTTATCGTTATGGCAACTTAAGCCATAGTGTTTGGCAGTTCGGGTAACTTCATTTAGAATGAGTCACCAAGCTTAGTAACCATTCAGTATGTACAAGCTTTAGCTGACTAAAATAAAAGCCTCCGCGGATGTCGCAGATTTATATGGGGAAGCTTGTTGAGCGAGCTATAAGATTATCTGGGGCAAATCCGCCAAGGCGCATTTCATTTAAAACAATACAACAAGATTTAATACAGGGGAGAAGGAAATAGAATGGAAAATAAATTAGAAGTTAGCACACTTATTTTACGAGTGATATTAGGAATTACATTTTTTGTTCATGGTTATGTGAAATTTGCAGGTGGAATTGAAAACACAGTAGCTTGGTTTTCTAGTATTGGATTACCAGGACCATTAGCTTATGTAGTAGCAATTATTGAACTAGTTGGTGGATTTGCTTTAATTATTGGTTTAGGTAGTAAAATCGTTTCTGCATTACTAGGAATTATTATGATTGGTGCAACTTTAACGGCAAAATTATCCGGTGGTTTCCTAGGAAATGGTGCAGGGGCTGGATGGGAACTGGACTTGGCCTTGTTGGCAATGGCAGTAGTGATCGTGATTAACGGCAGCAAGTTACTATCCGTTGATTCACTTTTTTCTAAAAACCAAGATACAGTCAGTGAGAATATATAATTTGAAAAAGCTTATCAGACGAGAGAATCGGTTGATAAGCTTTTTGTTGTGTAAACATTTTGTCGATTATAACTTAGTATAAGTAAACATGCCTATAAGTAATGTCTTAATTATATGATGAAGGGTATAAATAATCTTGATTGCCTAGGAACTTGGAAAGTGTGTTTGAACAAAGACAATAGGATAAGAGATTGATTATATGTAAAGAAATTGTAAAGAAAAAGTAAATTCTGTAAACTTGTCTTGCCATGTCTTAAATTGTCTGATAATATTTTATATAGAAATAATATATTATTTCAAAATAATTAGAAAAAATAGGAAGAAAGAGGTGGAAATCATGTTAAAGAATCTATTTGCTTCAAAACCAGGTTGTGTTGGAATAACTTTTTTTATTAACATTGAAGTTTGTTATCAAGTAACAAAAAAATGGTCTGTTTAATCTAGCAAAAAACAGGATTCCCTTCCTTTTTAGGGATCCTGTTTTGATTAATTAAGAGGAGTTTGTTTAACTTGGAATGTTTAGTACATATGAAGAATATCTCAAAGAGGTATGAGAACAAAATAATACTAGACAACATATGCCTTGATATTTTTGAAGGGGAAATTTTAGGTTTGTCTGGTAGTAATGGTGCCGGTAAAACGACTTTATTAAAAATAATGGGCAATTTACTAACCCAGGATGCGGGAGAAATTATCTACTCCAAAAAAATTCAAACAGAAATGCTATTAGAAGGGTCTCGAAATTTTTATTGGAACCTAACGGGATATGAAAACTTAATATACTTTTCAACCATATTTGGAATTAAAAATAAGAGAGAAATAAGTAAAAGGATAATAAAACTCTTAAATCTTGAAGATTTTATAAATGAATTATCAGGTTCATATTCTAGAGGGATGCAGCAAAAGCTTTCATTAGGAATTTCGTTATTAAATAACCCTGATTTACTCTTGATGGACGAGCCAACAAATGGGCTTGATGAAGATTCAGTAAAGCATTTAACCTCGGTTTTACACAAATTAAATAAGGAATGGAATATTACAATTATTATAGTTAGTCATGATAGAAACTTTTTGCACAACACCATTCATAGAGAGGTTCTATTAGAAAATAGGATATTAAGCCCTATACATAAGTCTGTTGCCACAATTGGGAGTATTAGATAAAATGAAAAGATTCTTAGAACTTATTAGTAATGAAATCAAAAGAAATTATTACATATTGAAAAATTATAAATTTGCTTTTTTCACTAATATTATTAGTAATTTAATATTTATTGGTATCTTCTTATCGGTTATTACTGCCATTTTTGATTTGTCTCAGGGATTTATGATGATCCTTTGGCCAGTCATGTTAGCTTTGATTGGGGCTGGAGGAGATAATATTAGAGGAGATATGCAATTAGGAATATTAGAGAGAATTGTTTCTAGAAATACAGAGTTTAAACAACTACTCATTGCAAGGATCCTAGCTGATGGGGTTTGGACTCTCCCAATTGTATTATTAATTGGAGGTATTTTTTCCTTCCTATCTGTAGATGGACTCAAGGTGTTTTTGCAAATTTCAATAGCGTTCTTTCCCTTATTTATTGGTAGTTTAGGGATTGGATTATTCGTATCAGGGTTAACTCTCTATTATAAGGATACAGGAAGTACTGTAAATATTATGATGATTGTCATCATGCTATGTACAATACTACCGTGGGAACAATGGTTATACAATTTGAAATATATAGGGGCATTAGTAATTCCGTTCCTATCATTAAATATATTTATTCAGAGCAATGAATACATGTTTTTAATTATTTCTATAATAAATTCAATATTAGTTTATTTGATAGGAAATAAGTTGTTTAAATATTATTTTGATTTAACAAAAAGAGAAAAGGGATTCGTAAGATATTAATTTGAGGTGTAGTAAATTGATCGTTGAAGTCCAGAATTTATCCAAATATAGTGGTGATTTTTGTATTCTGAAAGATATTAGTTTTAAAGTAGAAACTCCATGTGTTATCGGATTATTAGGTAAGAATGGTGCTGGAAAAAGTACATTAATGAAAATATTAACGGGGCTATCTAAAAAAAGTAGTGGGATAGTACATGTTTTGGGTGTAGACCCTTGGAGAGATTGGAAAAAAGTATATAGTCATTTGGGCGTCTTATTTGAACCTAGAATTCCTAAATATTTAACTAATTATGAGTATCTAAAGGAAATATGTATTCTTAGAAATATGGATGAAAGGAAAATTGAAGGCACCTTAAATTTAGTGGGGTTAGATAAATCAAAACGGAAAATAAAGGATTACTCTTTTGGTATGTGTCAAAGATTAGGACTTGCTGGCGCGTTAATTGTCGAACCCAGTATTCTAATTTTAGACGAACCTTTTGTGGGTCTTGACCCAAACGGAATTAAGGATCTTCAGCATAGTTTAAAAGAATTATCCCAAAAAGGGGTACTTATATTTATTTCAAGTCATCAACTTTCAGAATTGCAGGGATTAGTAGATCGTGTTCTGTTTCTAGAGAGAGGACATTTAAAGTTAGATTGTCATATGGATGAAATACCTATTGGTAAAGGGTGTAGAATCATAACTTCAGATAATGCCAAAGTAGTAAAGGTCTTAACGGCTAAAGGGTACGATGCCAGAGTTATAGATGAATATATAGAAATTGAAGGTATTGAAGTAGATAAGATCGTTTCTATCGTGAGTTCTTTAGGAGTATCTTTAAAGCATATTGAATCAATCGAAAATAAATTAGAACAATTATTTGGATAAGGAGAAAGAATGGCTAGATTAATAAGTGTTGAATTTAGAAAGCTGTTTAGGAGAAAGGAATTTTATGTTTCGCTTGTCACACTTGCATTAATAGGTGTTTTTATTGTATACCAATTAGCCACTGGGGGTGGATTGGTCAATATCCAACAAGAAGGTAATAATTTAATTCCCATAAGTGAACTAATTATCGGAGTGGTCGGGATCTTTAATATGTTAGGAATAACAGCAATTATCGCTTGTATATCCGTATGGAACATATTGGGGGCGGAATTGGACCAGAGAATATTATCTACTTATTTCTTAAATAGTCCAAGTCGAGTAAAAGTAATTTTTTCTAAGTTAATCGTTTCATTTGCAAACATGGTTATGATCATCGTAACATTTGCTCTATTTATGATTATTAGCTGTATGATATTTACCCCGGAAAATATTACAATAGTGGGCAAAACAAGTGAGGTTTTAAATATATTGATTGCTTGTGCCTCATTCATTTCGTTAGCCCTCATATTTATTTTGTTATCCTTTAATTTGGCCCTGCTATTTGGGAATATAGGTGTTATCTTCGGCACAATAGGATTATCCCTATTATCCTCATTGTTAAATGCGTACGGTGTTATAGATGAGTGGTTGCCGTTAACAATTACGGATTTTAACCGTAATTTTCAATATCAAGATCTAATGATTTTATTTATTTATATCATTGGCTTGCTACTAATCTGTATTCCGTTGGTTAGATTTAAAGAGGTTAAATCATGAGTGTGCAAAATGCATTTATCAAAACAACTGTTGGTGTTAGTATTGTTTACATCTCTTATATTCTCATGATTGCTCTCTTATTTTCTTTTGCGTTTTTTTTTGATCATAATATATTTTCCATTAAAAAAGATAGCTTAACATACGATCCAGCCCCGTTTTTATTAATTGGTACACTTCCAATGCTAATAGCTTTAGTGATTGTCCCAACAATATTTGAAGTGAAGATTGGAAATACTCAATTAAGGACGATTGGATTCAGGTTAATAGGAGAGAATAGATTAGTAGAAGTAGGGACTTATGTAATTAGTATAGCGATTCTTACATTTGTAATTTTTAGTAACTTTACTATGGCAATGCCTGTTTTGATACACTTCTCTGTATCATGTTTTGGAGAGGAACTGTTATTTAGAGGAATCTTACAGAGAAGGATGACAGAGAGCATGAATGCCATTCTTGCAATCGTTTTATGCTCACTAATATTTGCAATTGGGTTTCACCAAGATACATCTTTAATAGATAATTTGCTTATTCGTTTTCCTTTAGGTTTAATTTTTGGAATTATATATTATAAAACAAAAAACCTTTTGCCTTGTTTTATGATTCACTTGGCCTATAATATGTTGGTTTCTTTTTAGGAGGTTTTAAAATGAAAAAAATAATGTTGAGTATACTAACTGGTTTCATATTAGTCTCTATCGTTTTAATGCTAAATATATGGATTTATCAAGAAAGCTCGTCAAACCTTGCTTTTCTTTTAATAATGATGTTGGTTGTACTTCTTACACCAATCATAACGGCTTTAATAGCAACCATTGGTCAAAATAAATACAATTTAATCTTAGCAGGAGCTTTAAGTGCCTTTTTAGCAAGTTTAATCACTTTAATTCCTTTTTATTTCTTTTCGAAATCAAATACAATGGGTAATTTTATTGAAAGCATTTCTACCTGGAATACGGGCTCTAACAATACGATTGTAAGTGTAGATTTAAATTTGTCCATATCTGGATTTGCTAGTCAAATTATCTACTGGATTGTAGCAGGGACAATCACCGGTGTATTAGTAAATGTCATTAGAAAAAGAAAGTTAAGAAAAATTGGATAATTTAATCAGTATCTTCCTATATTATCAGTCCTTTTTGCTGTTAATTTCTGGCCTTTTTAAATTGTATAGTCATGAAAACTTCTATCAAAACTTTAAGAGGTTAATAAATTTGCAACTTAAAAGTCATCATAGTGAAATCATGTATAAATCCATAACTGTCCTTTTCTCAATAATTGAAATAATTGGTGGGTTACTTTTATTAATTCCTACTACCCAATTCGTTGGTATATATATAGCTATAACTCTATATATTCTAGCAACACTAGTCATTAACTACTCCTTAATTACGAATAAGGAGCAACAAGAATGTGGTTGTTTTGGTGACATTATCATTGAAAAAGTTTCTGTATCAAAAATTTTAAAAAACCTTTTTACTCTTATTGTTTTTATAATCAGTATTTTTATAGAAACCCAAATGGAAATAATGGGCATTATCTTTGCGGGGATTCTTATTGGATCAAAGTTTATTCTTTCTTATGTTAATAAATACACGATTTTATTAAGGTAAAAGTAGGAGAGCAGTATGAACAATTGGTTAATTATTACTCTATGTGTAGTCTTAGTTGTAAATTTAATTATGACCCTTTCCTTGATTCGAAGTGTACCAAAGATTATTAATATGGTCCTTTCTCAAGGAAGTATTCCACTTGGGGGAAAGATCCCCATTAATTTAAATCAGTTTTACTTTACAGAAGAATATAGTGGACTGCTCTGCTTAGATATTGATTGCATAGCCTGTCAAAAATTGTTAAAAGAACTTTATACATCAGAAAAAAAAGGTAATTTAATTAAAATTCTCTTTATAAGTAATGAAAAGGAAACTATAGATTATTTAAATAAATATAATTATGATAAAAATTTATATGAATTTTCTTTTATTACAATGGAAGAGCTATTTCTTAAATCTAAACCATTCCTATTTGTTATTAACAAAAATGGAACTGTAATGGACAAAAGTGTAATTTCCGATATTAAAATGGTAAAGCAAATTCTTTAATTTATTTTAGAAGAGGCGATTCTATTGAAGGAATATCAATTTATCAAGATTAATTTAAAGGGAATAAAGGGAGTTTCAACAAAACCTGCAGAGGATTATAAAGAAATTATTAATAAATACGCTAAAGATGGATGGGAATTAGTACAGATTTTTTCACCAAGTGGATCTTTGTATGGTAGTGCTTCATACTATGAAATTATTTTTTCAAGAGATATCAAGTAATGGAACGACTCTATTGATGGTCACTAACCTGGTCGGGCAATAGGGACTATTTGATATTTATGAAGTAAAAGCTTATCAAACGGGAGAGTCGATTGATAAGCTTTTTATTTTTACAATAAGAGAGTGGAACGACTATATGCTTCTAAATCCTTTATCGCTTTGCTGACAACTTCAGCGGTCATTTCAGCAGGCAGAACATGAATGGATTCTTCCGGAATCACGGTTTTTTTCTGCCACTTGTTTAATCATTTCATCGGTAACATGTGTAATGCCAAGATTTTCAATGGATAGAGGTAAATTTAATTGTTGATAGAATGGGAGAATCTGATCAATTTCATCCCATTTATTTTCCAAGACTAATTGGACAAGGATTCCATAGGCGACCTTTTCACCATGTAAAGCATGATGAGTCTCTTCTAAAACCGTTAACCCGTTGTGTACGGCATGGGCGCCTGCGACACGGCCATAATGGTCCCCAAAGCCGCCAACCATTCCGCCAAGCATGATGATCGTTTCAGTTACCTTTATGAAGTCATCGTTCAATATACCGGCTTTAACAGCATTCACAGCACCTTCGGAGTATTGTAATAAGAGATCCTTACATTGTTTTGCTGTGAAGTAACAGATTTCCAACGGTACGGATTTAGTTTCAATAGGAGCGAGTTGAACATCGGCTTCATACCATTTGGCTAGGGTATCGGCAATCCCTGCAATGAACATATCAAGAGGGCCGTTTAACAAAATTTCTGGTTCGATTAATACGAGTGATGCTCCAACAGGATAGACATCGAAGCGGGTAAACGTACCTGCGTCATCATAAATGACGCTTACAGGTGTCCAAGGAGAACAATTCGATGCCAGAGTAGGGATGAGGACAGACGGTTTATGTGTGACATTTCCAGCTGATTTTACTAAATCAAGGATTTTACCGCCTCCAACGCCAATGATCGCATCATAAGAACCTTTAATTACAAGTTTTGAAACCGCACCAATTTCCGATAACGAGTTTTCTCCATGATATTGATATTGGGTTGCTTCAATCTCTGTTAAAGCCGGCCAATACGGCTTTGCTGCTGCCCAAGATTTTTCTCCGTGAACAATGAGAACCTTTTTAAATCCCCGTTCTAACAATTTAGCTTCTAATCTATTTAAAATTCCGGTTTCTAGTACATACTCACTAGGGGCTCCATGTACAAAAATAGTTTCCATATAGAAATCTCCTTTTTTAATTTAATCATACCGATTTTTTGATAAAAAAACCCTTATCAAAATCGATAAGGGGGTTAAATACATGAACTTTATTTAATCATCCATTCTGGCTTTCCAAAACCTTGGAATTCATCATCAATTACTTTTTCAAATTTATCAGATTCAACGACTTCTTTAATATCCTTTGCTAATTGTGAATCTTTGTTTTCAGTTTTCACTGCAACAACATTACGGTAACGATCATCCATATTTTCAAGTTGTAATGCGTCAAGTAGATTCATTTTTGCTGCAATTGCAAAGTTACCTGGTACGGCAGAAAGGTCTGCACTCTCAACTGCACGTGGCAGCTGACCAGCTTCAATTGGTTGGAATTTTAGATTTTTAGGGTTTTCAACGACATCTCTTTCAGAAACAGTTAGAGGATCTGCATCTTGACTTACTGTTAACAAACCAGCGTCTTGTAATGTATTAAATGCACGAGCTGCATTCGTTGGATCATTTGGAACGGCAACTGTAGCGCCATCTTTAATTTCATCAAGAGACTTATACACTTCTGAGTAAATGCCCATTGGTGCTGTAGGTACAATAATTAAAGGAGTTAAATCCATATTGTTTTGTTCTGCGAAGTCCTCAAGGTAAATTGTATGTTGGAAAAGGTTTGCATCAATGTCACCAGTATCAAGTGCGTTATTCGGTTGGATGTAGTCACTGAACTCTGTTAATTTTACTGTGTAACCTTTTTCTTCAAGGCCAGGGATAATCGCGTTTTTAAGCATATCACTGTATGGACCTGCTGTCGCACCTAATTCAATATCCTTTGATTCTGCTGTATCAGTACCTTCTTCGGTGTCGCCGGCGCCACACGCTGCTAATAGTGATACTGCTAATAATACTACTAATCCTATTAACCATTTTTTCATAAGTAAACCTTCTTTCTTTTATTAATAAATTTTAAAAAATAGAGTTGCTTTAACTATCAATAAGAGTGCTCTTTATCGTTTATCAACAGCCTTTGCAATAAAGTCGCCAAGGATTTGAATCACTTGAACGAGTACAACGAGGATGATGACGGTGGTGATCATGATCGTATTATCATAGCGGTAATATCCAAATCGAATGGCTAAGTCTCCAATACCGCCACCACCGACGGTTCCAGCCATCGCTGAAAATCCGATTAAACTAATTAATGTAAGGGTAATTCCTGAAATGATCCCCGACTTTGCTTCTAACAATAGCACATCTTTAATAATCATCCATGGTGTGGCGCCTGCAGCGATTGCCGCTTCAATGACGCCTTTATCAATTTCTCTTAAAGCAGTCTCAACAATCCTCGCGAAAAAGGGGATTGCCGCGACAGATAGAGAAACACTTGCTGCTGTTGGCCCAATTTGGGTTCCTACAATTGCTTTCGTTAAAGGAATTAAAGCTACTAGCAAGATGATAAAGGGAATTGAACGAATCAAATTGACGATAAAGCCTAATACAGTCTGAACGAGACGGTTTTCCCAAAATAACCCTTTATCAGTAATAAATAATAGAATTCCGATTGGCAAACCAATGACAAGTGCAACTACCAATGAGATGGCAATCATATAAAGGGTTTGAAAAAAGGCGGTATTAATCTCAGGCAATAGTTCAATAAAATGCTGAAAATCAAACCCCATGACGTAACACCTCCACTTCGGCTTCCCGCTTGCGAATATATTGGATGGCTTGCTCAATATCTTCCTCTAAACCAATGACTTCCATGATAAAGACACCTAAAGGGGATTCCTGAATATATTCAATTGAACCATGTAGGAAGTTTCCGTGAACATTAAATTGTTTAAGTGTTTCGGAGATAACTCCTTCACCCGCAATATCACCTTTAAAAGTGACCTTTACAAGGGTGCCTTTACATTTTTCTAAAATCGCGTTTGGAATTTCATAAGAAACGACAGAGCTGATAAATTCTCTTGTTAGCTCTGCATTTGGATTGGCAAAAATATCATACACGGGTCCTTCTTCAATAACCTTTCCATCCTGCATAATCGCCATATGATGACAGATTTCTTTTACAACATCCATTTCATGCGTGATTAACACAATGGTGATATTTAACTCTTCATTAATTTTTTTCAGTAATTTTAATATTGACCTTGTTGTTGTTGGGTCAAGTGCTGATGTTGCCTCGTCACATAATAAAACATTAGGGTTATTAGCAAGCGCTCGGGCAATTCCAACTCGTTGTTTTTGACCACCGCTCAGTTGTGCGGGATATACATTCTTTTTATCAGAAAGGCCAACCATTTCTAATAATTCATCAACCCGGGTATCAATCTTATTAGCGGGAACTTTTGCCGCTTTTAGGGAAAAAGCGATATTCTCAGCAACTGTTTTTTGACTAATTAAATAGAAATGTTGAAAAATCATGCCGATTTTTAGGCGTGCTTTTCGCAACCCATCACTGCCCAGTTTCATTAAGTTGACACCATCTACTAAAATGTCACCAGAAGAAGGTCGTTCTAGTAGGTTAATACATCGTAAAAGGGAACTTTTCCCGGCACCTGAATAGCCGACGATTCCATATATTTGGCCTTTTTTAATGGTTAATGATACGTTATCAACACCTTTAACTGAGCCGCTTTTTGTTTTATATATTTTTGTGAGGTTCTTAATTTCAATCATAAGGTACCTTCTTTCTTAAAACTGTGTATTTCGATAGGAATAAAAAGTTTTCCTATTTTAAAAAAGCTTCTTTCCTTTGAAAGAAGCATCGAAATACAAGTTAAATTTCGACTTATCTTTCAGAATAAATATATTCTGCAGGATTTAGCACCTTCCCTAATGGGGGTTGCTGGACGTCACAGGGCCTTTCCCTCAGTCACTCTGGATAAGTGGGTTATAGCTTTAAAAGTAGAAATTAAATGATATATGAATAGTACTAATCTATCATTCTTTTGTCAATAATAAATGACCGTTATTATTATAATATAAAGTCAATTGTTAATATAAATCAGTTCTCCGGTCTTTGAATACAGGAATGGTATGACGGACTTTATCTACTTCATCAAAATCTATATTAGTATAGTAAATTCCTTCATTTGTTTGTTCACTAACGAGGAGTTCGCCCCACGGAGCAATGACCATTGAGTGACCGCTAAAATCGTTGTTAGGGTCATGACCAACACGGTTGACGCCAACAATAAAACACTGATTTTCAATGGCCCGCGCTTGTAAAAGTAATTGCCAATGATCAATCCGTTTTGTTGGCCATTGAGCAGGAACAAACATGATTTTAGCATCGTTTAATATATGTTTGCGCGTCCATTCTGGAAAACGGAGATCATAACATATAATGCCTCCGCAAGTGACACCATCCAATTGGAAAACATTGTCGCCTTGTCCAGACTCCAAAAATAAATGCTCATCCATCAACTTAAAGAGGTGAGCCTTATCATATTGAGAAATAATATTTCCATTTCGATCTGAGACATACATTGTGTTGTAAAACTTTCCATCCCTGTTTGTTGCAACCGAACCAGCTACAATATTAATAGCGAATTTTTTTGATAGTTTTGATAACAATTGCTTCGTCATCGTTCCATTTTCATCTGCCAGTGTAGCTAATTCATTCAAGGCATAGCCTGTATTCCACATTTCAGGAAATACAATTACATCTGAGTGATGATTGGCTGCTTCTATAATGTAATTTTCAACTTTAGAAAAGTTAATATCCGGTTGACCAAACGCAATGTCCATCTGAACACATGCAATTTTCATTATTACACCGCCCTAGACAAGTTTAATTAAAGCCTGATAAAATTTTATTACATTTACAACTATAACATTATGCGAATAAAGGTGGCTACCATGGAAATTTCAGATCGATTAAAGAAACTCCCAGTACAATTTTTCTCTACACTTGTGAATAAGGTTAATAAGGCAGTCGCAGAGGGAAGGGATATTATCAACTTAGGACAAGGCAATCCCGACCAGCCGACACCACCTCATATCGTCAAGGCCTTACAGGTGGCAGCTGAAGATCCTCAAACTCATAAATACTCTTTGTTTCGTGGCATCCCAGAGGTGAAAGAGGCAGCAGCTGATTTTTACAAAAAACAATATTCGGTTGATCTTGACCCTGAGAAGGAAGTAGCGGTTCTGTTCGGGACAAAAACAGGACTTGTCGAATTGCCGATGTGTTTACTAAATGAAGGTGATCTAATGTTGCTGCCAGATCCTGGTTACCCTGATTATTTGTCAGCGATTGCTCTGGCCAATGTTCGCTATGAGACATTTCCGTTAGTAGCAGAGAATCAATACTTACCTAATTATGCTGATTTTACTGAAGACCAAAAAGCTTTAGCGAAGCTTATGTATCTTAATTACCCTAACAATCCAACTGGGGCAACTGCAAATAAAGCCTTCTTTGAAGAAACGGTTGCTTTTGCAAAGGAAAATCATAT
Source organism: Niallia sp. XMNu-256 (assembly GCF_036670015.1). NCBI lineage: Bacteria > Bacillati > Bacillota > Bacilli > Caryophanales > Bacillaceae > Niallia > Niallia sp. XMNu-256. Next base: position 4,085,082 of record NZ_CP137636.1, on the reverse strand, counting down.
TGCTGTATTACATGACTTTGCTTATGGCGCCATTGGTTTTGATGGAAAAAGGCCTACTAGCTTTCTTGAGGTTGAGGGGGCAAAAGATGTCGGAATTGAAATGTACACCTTATCGAAAACGTATAATATGGCAGGGTGGCGTGTCGGTTTTGCCGTTGGAAATGCTGATATTATTGAGGCGATTAATCTAATTCAAGACCATTTATATTGCAGCTTGTTCCCTGCTGTGCAAAAAGCCGCTGTTGCTGCATTAACTGGTGATCAGAAATGTGTTGATGAGTTAGTAGAGCGCTATGAAAGCCGCCGCAATACTTTTATAAACGCATGCCGTCGAATTGGGTGGGATGTTCAACCATCAACAGGCTCCTTTTTTGTCTGGCTTCCTGTTCCTTCTGGATTTACGAGTGAGGAATTTGCAGATTATTTATTAGATAAGGCAGATGTAGCAGTTGCAGCTGGAAATGGCTTTGGGCAGTTTGGCGAAGGTTATATTCGTGTGGGTCTGTTATTAGATGAGGACCGCTTAATTGAGGCTGTAGAGCGAATTGATAAACTTAATTTATTTAATAAAGCCTAATGTTAAGCCTAATTTTGACTATTTTAATTATTTAAGCAGAGGGTGGTTCTGGATCTTTTTAATATTTTCCGGAGCTACTTTTTGTGTTTTTCGCATGTTTACAAAAGTGTTTACAAGTATACGAAAAGTGTAAACATGTACACAAATATGCATACAATTGCAAACAAAAATGTAAACATGTTTACAAAAACGTACACATCCCGGCATATCAACATGTATACGTATTACGTAAACATGTATACAAAAAACGTAAACATGTTTACAAGTTTACAAAATTGTCTACATTATTACATTTATTTTTCTTTCGTTCATCTGTATTGAAAAAACTACCAATCTTGTGTAATCTTAAAATCACATAATCCATCTCTAACAAGAGTTATAACTCTATGAAAATGATATGAAAGTAAAGAAAGGATGTAATGTATGAGTAATTCTAGAATTGCAGCAGTTGATGTAGGAAATGATTCGGTTAAAGCTTTATTTGGAAAATTTGATTTTGAACTTAATATCCCTAATATTATGGCTATTGATGTGGAGAACCGCCCAGTCATTGGAATTGAAGAGCTAGACGAACAGGATCCACTTGAAGGCATTCATGTTAAAGTACACTCCCCTGCCCTAAACGATAATAATGCTATTTATCGTGTAGGTACTTTAGCAACAAAAAGCCATAATGCTACTGAATTAGATCCAGGAAGCAATAAATCTGAAGAAGATCAAACATTAGTTATGCTTTTTACAACTATTGCTTTAGATGCAGTTAGAGAACAAAATGCTAGTATCTTCCGCCGAAATGGAAATATTATTGATGCAAACTATACCCTTGGAACAGGTCTGCCTCTTCGTGAAGTAAAGGAAGGAAGAGATGCTGGTTATCGTTCAAGACTACTTGGTAACGTTCACCAAGTGGAATTTTTAATCACGCCAAAATACCAAGGAATTAAGGTAAATATTAAGTTTGATGAGGTAAAAGTTTATCCAGAGGGCTTTGCTGCTTACATTAACCTTGTAATGGATAATAACTTGAATATTATTAATAAGGATCTAATCGATAAGAGAATGATTATTCAAGATATCGGAGGCTTATCTACTGATATTGCAGTAATTAAGAACCGTAAAGTGGATGATGATAAAGCTCAAGGGTTTAATTTAGGAGTTTCTGAAGCATTAGAAGAAATAAGAGATGAAATTAGAAGAAAACACGGTGTTGAGTTAGATAGTCGTAGAGATGTGGTAGAAATTTTAACGAAAAAACATGATCGTAACCATATCATGGTAAAAGGAAGTCGGACAAGCGTTCATGATATTACCGATCGCATTCTATTAGACTTAGCGAAGAAACAATATCGTTTATTACGAAATACATGGAAAAATAATTCACAAACGGAAATCTGCTATTTTATTGGCGGTGGCTCAAATGTACTAAAAGACTATCTAAAAACATTAAATAATAGTCTTGATGGCTACAATATTGATTTCTTTGAGGATGAAAGGGAAAGCATTTGGATGATGGCAAATGCTTATTATAAGCTGATTATGGACTTTGTGAGAAAGCAAGAAAAACAACAACAAAAACATCAACATCAACAACAAAAGCCAAAAACGGATGAAGGTAAAAAGCCTGTAAATACAAAATAATGGTGATGCTAAATGAGTAAGCCTTCTGCAAGCGAGGTGAAGAGGGGACAAACGATTTCTTTCCGAATCCCCTCTGATACTCCAGACCACACTTTAAAACAATTACAAAGGCTTAAAGAAACTGAACGTAGGAACTTCTCGAGTAAAATAGCAGAGTTTGCCCTAGAGGGTGTGAATAATGCCCATTCTAGCGAGAGAGAATTGATTACAATACCTCTCCCTAAGGGATTAACAAAGGCGCAAAGAGATTGGCTGAAACACGAGCATTCGGAAGCATTATTAGGAACGATTCTCCATCATCTAATTTCTGATCCGATTCGGGCGACATCCTTGCTGGCGTCGCTTACAAGCAACTCGTTAAATATTGATGAGGCTCTTTATCTTCAAGAAGAAGAAGTGCCGGAATTATTGAATAGTGGAAGTCATGAGGTGGCGGCGACAATGGATCCTTTAGAAAGTGATTCTCAAAACGATCCATTTGACGCAGGCGACATGGAAGACGATTTAGACGGGTTTGATTGGGAAGCGATCAAACAACAACAGGCAGAGGAAAATGTGGAAGATTCAGCAGAGGAAATGGATGATGACGATTTGCTAGGTGACTTTTTAGCTGCCATGAATAAATAATGTACTAAATAAAAACAAAAAGGTCTCTAGACGACATACGTCAATCTGGAGACCTTTTTTCATCTATTCGTTAGTAATTAAATAATCCCTTGAGCAATCATAGCGTCTGCCACTTTTAAGAAGCCAGCAATGTTGGAGCCAACGACTAAATTACCCGGATGGCCGTATTCTTCAGAAGCCTTCATGCTGTTACGGTAAATGTTTACCATTATTTCATGTAATTTCGTATCCACTTCTTCAAAAGTCCAAGAAATTCTAGCGCTGTTTTGAGCCATTTCTAATGCAGAAACTGCAACTCCACCAGCATTTGCTGCCTTACCAGGTGCAAATAGGACGTCGTTTGAAAGGAAGACTTCGATCGCTTCTAATGTTGAAGGCATATTCGCTCCTTCTCCAACGGCTTTAACCCCATTTGTGACAAGGATTTTTGCAGACGTTTCATCAATTTCATTTTGTGTTGCACATGGAAGAGCAATGTCACATGGAATTAACCAAATATTTTCACAACCCTCAAAATAGTCTGCGCTAGGGTGTTCTTTTACGTATTCACTAATTCGTGTTCTTTCTACCTCTTTAAGGCGTTTAACTGTGTCAAGATTTATGCCGTTTTTATCATAAATATAACCGTTAGAGTCACTGCAGGCTACTACTTTAGCGCCAAATTCTTGCGCCTTTTCCATGGCGTAAATAGCCACGTTACCAGAACCAGAAACAATGACTGTGCTGTCTTTGAAGTCAAGACCTTTATCTTTTAACATCTCTTGTACAAAATAAACGGTCCCAAATCCAGTAGCTTCTGTCCGTCCTAAACTTCCGCCAAAGCCAACCTTCTTACCTGTTAGAACACCTGCATGGAAGGCGTTTTGCAGTCTTTTATATTGTCCGAACATATAGCCTACTTCTCTAGCGCCGACACCAATATCACCGGCCGGAACGTCTTTATCAGGTCCAATGTAATTGTGTAGCTCTGTCATAAAGCTTTGGCAAAAACGCATGATTTCAGCGTCTGATTTTCCCTTTGGATCAAAGTCAGAACCACCTTTACCGCCACCGATTGGTTGACCTGTTAAGGAGTTTTTGAAAATTTGTTCAAACCCTAGAAACTTGATGATGCTGGCATTTACAGATGGATGGAAACGTAATCCACCTTTATAAGGTCCGATCGCACTGTTAAATTGTACGCGGAAACCACGGTTAACATGAACTTTACCATTGTCGTCCACCCAAGGAACTCTAAAGGTAATGAGTCTTTCAGGTTCAACAATACGCTCAAGAACCCCTTGGTCTATATAGTGTGGATGTTTATCGAAAACAGGAATTAACGAATCTAAAATTTCTTTTACCGCTTGGTGAAATTCAGCTTCATGAGGATTGCGCTTTTTAACGGCTTCATAAACTTCCTTTACATATTTAGCGCCTTGTGTTTCTGTAATTGATTTCGTAACCAAAACGATCATTCCTTTCAAATTAAATGCTTTGCTTAAAGTAGGGAAATTAAAAAACCTATATGATTCGGAGTGAGGTCTTCGTGATTTATAGATTTTTTACTTTCGGAGATTGTTAAACATTTAACAAACTTTGAGGGTTTATTTATTTCATAAAACTATTATATTGCTTTTTAAGTAATACAAACAATATATAATTTAGATTGAAATCATGCTAAAATGAGATTGATCGAAAAAGCAAGTTAAATGCTTGGAGTGGTGCATGGAATGGAATTAAGACAAATTCAATATTTTATTGAAGTGGCTAAAAGAGAACATGTGACAGAGGCAGCAAATTATCTACATGTGGCTCAATCAGCAGTTAGCCGACAAATCTTTAATTTAGAATCAGAATTAGGGGTTGATTTATTTGTTCGGGAAGGACGCAATGTCAAACTAACCCCAATCGGAAAAGTATTTCTTAAACATATGGAAGAAGCCATAGCCATTTTAGAAAATGCGCAGCGAGAGATTGAAGAATATCTCGATCCTGGTCATGGAACCATTCGGATTGGCTTCCCTACTAGTTTGGCTACCTACACAATGCCGACAGCTATATCTGCTTTTAGAGAAAGATATCCGGACGTTAAGTTTCAGTTAAAACAAGGTGCATATTATGACTTAATTGACCGTGTTGCCAAAGGCGAGATTGATATGGCCCTTCTTGGCCCTGTTCCAATGAGGGAAAAAAAGGTAAGGGGGAGTATCTTATTTTCAGAAAACCTTGTCGCGTTACTTCCAATTGATCATCCATTGGCAAAATCGCCTACATTAAAGTTAAGTCAGTTACGGGAAGATGGATTTATTTTATTCCCGAAAGGATATATTTTGCGTGAAATTCTTTTTGAGGCTTGTGAACAACAGGGATTTCAGCCGACGGTTACTTTTGAAGGGGAGGACATTGATGCGATTAGAGGCTTGGTCTCAGCTGGTCTTGGTGTTGCCATCATTCCAGAGATTACCCTGATAGATGGGGTTCCCCGTTCCACAGTCAAAGTCCCAATCGTTGAGCCAAGCGTAACCCGAACGGTTGGAATTATAATTCCAAAGGACCGTCACTTATTGCCAACACAAAATTTATTTTATCATTTTCTCATCGACTTTTTTACAAGATTGGATAAATTCCAAGATTAAATCGTTTAAACTTTCCCAAACTTGACCTTCATCAAGTTTTATTATCACCGTTAACGTTACAGTGAGAGTGATAAAAATAGCATAGATAGTGCTTCAATTAGAACCATAAACCTGGGGATATGCTGTATGAATTTCAAAAGTATTTTAAACAAATAAAGGAGCTTATAATGATCTTATATAATAGTTATAAGTCTTTTTATGCAATGAAAGGTGGATTGTTATGACTAAGGTTGATGGGTGTATTCACCATAATTGTAATCGTTCTCATAAAGCTTGTGTATCATTGGTGCCCATTTTTAATCATTTGGAGCCTGTTCAAATGGATGAAATCATGAAGACGGTCCATTCGGCATCATTTAAAAAGGGGGAAATTATCTATCACGCAGGGGATGAATCAGACTCCTTATACATTGTGAATAAAGGAAAAATAAGAATTTATCGATTATCTGAGTCTGGTAAGGAACAGCTTGTTAGGATGTTACAACCGGGGGACTTTACAGGTGAACTTGCGTTATTTCAAAATGGTGTACATGAGGCATATGCAGAGGCCATTATTGATACAGATGTATGTTTGATTAAACGTGGGGACTTACAGGAGTTTCTCTTGAAGTATCCGTCGATTTCATTAAAAATTCTCACAGAGTTTTCCAATCGACTTCAGCAAGCTGAAAAGCAAACGACTGTAAATGCAACTGAAAAAGTGGAAACCCGACTTGCCTTGTTTTTAGTGGAATGCTCAGAAAGAAATGACGGAGCACATGAATTTGTGCTGCCAATGAGTAAAAAAGATTTGGCATCTTATTTAGGAACGACACCAGAAACCATTAGTCGGCGCTTAACTGATTTAGAGGAACAAAGATTGATTAAACAAAAGCCAAAGAAGCGAATTGAGATTTTAGATTTAGATGGGTTGCTGTTGGTTTAAGGAGTCAGTTCCGAGTCGATTTCGGACATGGCTGGGTAATGATTGGAGTACGGAATCGGAATGATGAACGATCTGGATAGGAAAGGTTAAGGTTGAGGCATTTTGTTCAAACCATACAATTTCTCGCGATAAAAATGAAAAAGGGTCCATCATGATTATTGTATAAATAATCGTGATGGACCCTTTTCTGTTCGTCTGTCATTAATGTAAAATTCCCCCGCCATTGCGAAGAAAGACTAATCCAATGGTTAAGACCAGCATCAATAATAAACAAAAAGTGTCACGGGGTTGCCAGTTTAGCTGTCGGAATGTAGAGCGTTTTTCTCCTGATTGATAGCCTCTAACCTCCATTGCATTCGCTAACTCCTCTGAACGGTTTAACGAACTAACAAACAGGGGTAAAAAGATCGGTACGAGCTTTTTCATTTGTTGAAATAGGTTCCCTTCACCGAATTCCGTGCCACGGGCACGTTGCGCATCCATGATTTTTTGCGTTTCATCAAGCAGGTTTGGAATAAAGCGCAACGAAATTGAGAGCATTAAGGAAAATTCATCTACAGGGATTTTCAAAGCACGTAAAGGACGGAGCAGTGAATTAATGCCATCTGTTAAATCAATCGGCTTTGTCGTCAGCGTCACGACCGTCGAAATAAACACGATCATAACAAATCGGCAGAAAATAAAAAAGCCATTTGTTAACCCAAAGTAGGTAATCGTAATCGGTCCCCATTCAAAGTAAACCTCTCCACCTGAAGTAAATAATACTTGTAAAAATACTGTGAATAAAATTAACCATATTAACGGTTTGACGCCACGAATGTAAGTAGTAAAACTGACACCTGAGAGGTACATAACTGTAAACGTAAATAACCAAAGGAGGGCATAGGTTTGCCAGTTATTAGCCAAAAATAAAACAAAGATAAAATAAATACAGGCAACTAACTTTGACCTTGGATCAAGGCGATGAATCCAAGAATCACCTGGGAAGTATCGGCCTAATATCAATTTATTCATACAAGTCCCACCTCGATAAGTGCATCCGCTAAATCCTCAACAGTTAAGCACACCTGATTCAAACGCACACCTGTTTTGGCTTCGATCTCCAGTTGGAACCGTCTGGCATCAGGAACATCAAGATGCCACTTTTCAACTTGTGCGAGGTCAGCAAACAAGTTGAGAACGGTATCGTGAAAAACAACCGTTCCCTTTTCCATAACAACTACTTTTTCTGCATAATTAATCACATCTTCCATATCATGAGTGACTAAGACGGTTGTCATTCTCCGCTCTTTATGCCAAGACTCGATTAAATCCATAATTTCTCTTTTTCCAGAGGGATCAAGTCCTGCTCCTGGTTCGTCTAAAACAAGAATATCAGGTTGCATCGCCAAAATTCCTGCAATCGCAACCCGTCGTTTCTGGCCGCCTGAAAGGGAAAAGGGCGACTTCTTTAAAAACTCTTCTGATAAACCGACTTGATGAATGACCTTTTTTGCAATCTCATTTGCTTCTTCTTCTGCAACACCAAAATTTAAGGGGCCAAAGCAAATGTCCTTTTCAACCGTTTCAGCAAATAATTGGGATTCAGGAAATTGAAAGACCATTCCGACCTTCTTGCGAATGGATTTCAGGGCAGCTTTATTATTATCCTGTTTGATTACATCTGAGCCAATTTGAACTTGTCCTTGTTTAGGAATCAATAAACCATTCATTGCTTTTAATAAACTTGATTTTCCGGAACCTGTGTAGCCGACGACAGCTGTATAACTGCCAGATGGGAGATTGACGTCAACGTCACGTAATACGAATGGTGTCCTTAGTGGTCCAACTTGGTAATCAGCAGACACTCTTTCAAAATTTACTTCCATAACCAACGCACCATCTCTGCTTCCGACATATATTCTTGCGGAACCTTTCTATTTCGTTCTAAAAGGGTACGTCGTAATTTTTCAACAAAAGGAGGTTCTAGATCCTGCACTTCTGAAAAAACTTCCTTAGGAGTACCACTGTTGACTAGTTTTCCTTTTTTCATGATTAAGATTCGATCAGCAGAGGCGGCCTCATTCATATCATGTGTGATCGAGAGAATCGTTATCTTATGTTTTTGATTTAAATCCTGCAATATTTGCAGCAATTCACGTCGACTTCTAGGGTCTAACATGACGAACGCCTCATCTAATACGAGTACATCCGGGTTTAGCGCTAATACACCTGCAATGGCAACCCGCTGTTTTTGGCCACCTGATAAATGGGAGGGATCGTGTAATTTATAAGATGATAAACCAACCATATCAATGGCTTGGTTTACTCTTGTTTTCATTTCCTCATATGGCAAGTTTAAGTTTTCTAAGCTAAAGGCAACATCATCTTGAACGCTTGTACCAATAAATTGATTATCGGGATTTTGAAAGACCATCCCAATTCGACGTCTTACATCCCATTTAGAGTCATCATTTAATTCTTGTCCGCCGATGATAATTTTGCCGCTTTCCGGGGTAAATAAACCGACTAACATTCTGGCTAATGTCGATTTTCCAGAACCATTCTGCCCAACAATTGCCACCCACTCACCTTTATTAATCGTCAAAGAAACGTCAGATAGAGTTCTCGATTTCACTCGTTGATCATATCGAAAGGATAGGTGTTTTACTTCAATTATTGGTTCCCCCATGAATGTTCCTCCTTATACAATGAATGATACGACCATCATTGCAATAATTGATCCATTGATAAATACTAAGTTTTTAATTGCAAGAGAGAAAGTTTCTGACTTAACCTGCTTTTTATTAAATAAACTAATATGTTTCGATACAGGTACAATGATAAGTAATGATAATAATAATACAATCGGTAAAATGTTTAATATAACAGCAGTTAATATAGAGATAAAGGTGGCGGCATAAAGAATGTTGTACAGAGTTACAGCTCGTTTTTTGCCAATATAATAAGGCAATGTGAAACGGCGATTTTTGATATCATCCTCTAAATCACAGATATTGTTGGCTAACATGATATTAGCAATTGTAAAAATACATGGCAGCGATACTAATAAGATTTCACCCAATAAGACTAAATCGGCTTGCAAACTGATGAAGCTTCCGTTCACAATTAGATTTGCAATTCCATGATCATACGCATTAACATAAACAACTAGGAATAAAATCCCGAAACCCATTGTGACTCCTGAGAAAACTTCGCCAAGTGGAATTCGTGAGATGGGTACAGGTCCATACGTATAAAAAACTCCAATGATAAAGCAAAGGATCCCGATAAAAAGAACTAATAGATCAGTAAGAAAAACTAGCCAGATTCCCAATCCCATGGCGGTAAATAACATAGCAAAAATGGTAAACTTTGCTAATCCGATTGGAATATTATCCTGTCCAATAATATTTTCACGCTTACGATATTCATCTGTTGTTGCTTTTTTATAGTCCATGTAGTTATTAATCGCGGTAGTAGTTAAATCGAATATCAACATCGCGAAAAAGAAAATCACCGTGTTGATCGGTTTAAAAGCATCAAAGCGATATATGACGAAAAGTAAGCCTACTAAAAATGGAAATAAACTGGCTAACTTTGTTCTTATTTCAACAAATTCTAAAAATGTTCGTATAGACATCATGATTCCCCCTTTTGATGTCATTTAGTTTACTATTTCATATTCCTCATTTGTGAGTTCAAAATTGTCTTTTATTCCTGAAGTGAGATAAACCTTTTTATCATGGCTGATAAAAATAGCTTCGGCTCCTTCAAATTGTTCAATAAACTGGAGTCCTCCTTCTATTCCTTTTGAAAATACGGAAGTAGACAGACCATCTCCATCAATTGATTGATCGGAAACAATCGTGACGCCAGCGATGTCGTTATTAAATGGATAACCTGTTTTCGGATCCAATAAGTGATGATAGCTTTCTCCATCAATATTAAGAACCCGTTCATAAATTCCGGATGTTACAATCGATCGGTCAGATTCTTGTATTTTCCCAACAACAGCTCCACGGGCAGCGTCTGCATCGGGTTCCTGGATGCCAACATTCCACTTATTCCCAGAAGGGCTATTACCAACGACAATAATATTGCCACCTAAATCGACAATAGCTGATGTTACACCATGTTCTTTTAATACTTCAACTGTTTCATCTGCAATAAACCCTTTTGCAATTGATCCTAAATCTAGTTGCATACCAGACTTTTTGAGAAAGACCGTTTTATTTGCCTCGTCTAGTTCAATCTCTTTATAATTTATTAACGGAAGTACTGCATCGATTTCTGACTGTTCAGGTTTACGGGCATCCGGATAACCGATTTTCCACATGTTTGTTAAAGGACCAATCGTAATATCGTAGGAGCCTTCAGCTTTCATGCTATAGTCAAGACCGGCCTTTATCAGTTCGTAAATATCATCAGATACTGTTACAGGCTCTACCCCTGCTTTTTCGTTAATTAAGGCAATTTCTGAGTTCTCATCCTCTGTTTCATTAATAGTGGTATGATCAGCTAACCAATTAATCCGCTCAAAAACAGGATCTAATACATCTTGTTTGCCTTCATCATAAATTTTGATGTTTACAACCGTACCCATTAGAAACTCAGTTCTTTCGTAGGGGGATGAAGCCATCTTCTTATCATTTTTATCGTTTGCTTCTTCTTTTGAACCATTACAGCCAACCATTACTGTCAATAATACAGCTAATATGGAAAATAGAATGGTTTTCTTCATAATTATCCCAAACCTTTCAAATTCTCTAAAACTCGGCATTGTTCTATCATTCTACCATTTAACAAAGTGAAACTTCTATAAATGGGGGGGGCTTTATTTCCCGCTGATGGTTAAGTCATGCAGAGATTGATTGATCCAAGGGCTAAAGCCCAAAACTAAATCTTATTTCATAGATCGGAGCTTTACGGAAAGTTGCCTTCACCAATCACGTTTATTATAACTTAAAATTTTAAGACAAGGGTCTTACAGCCTGTTAAACGTATACTGAAAAAACGAAAGGCTTTAGAGTCACCTCTAAAGCCTTTAAAGATACTGATGTTGTTAAAAGGTGCCCACTATTATTATTTCTTTTCAAAAACAATATTGTCAATAACGATAGGGTTAGTATCACCTTTTTGAGCTGCATTAATTAGTTGTTGTGCATAAAGAATGAAACCATTAGAAGTGCCAGTTGCACCAGTTACAACTTCAATGTCACCAGCAGCTTGTTTTGCAACTAAATCATCATTTAAAGCTGGAATAAATTCTTGTGGACCAGTACCAGCTTTTTCAGACATATTTTTTTGGTATTCATCATCATCTGTTTTTAATTGATTTTCTGCATTTACATTGTTGTAATCAGAAGTGACGATTTTGCCATCTTTAACAGTCATTTTGAATACAGTTCTCCAGCCAGTTGCACCAAGGTTTTTCTCTTCTAGTGAATATTCACCATCTTGCAATGGTGCAGCTGCATCAATAACGATGGTTTCAGTATTTCCAGCTTGTGCGGCTTGGATTAATTGTTGAGCATAGTTTTTAAATGATTCAGCAGAGTGAGTGGCACCAGTCACAACTTCAACTTGTTGTGCATCTTGTTTGGCAATTAAATCATCATTTAATGTTGGAATGTAATCTTGAGGACCTACACCCGTTTTTTCAGACATAGATTTTTGGTATTCTTCATCATCAGTTTTTAATTTACCATCAGCGTTTACGTAATTGTAATTAGATTCGGTAATCTTTCCATCTTCAACCTTGATTGAGAAAGTTGCTTTCCACCCTTTATCGCTAATTTCTTTTTCTTCTAATGTATAAGTTCCATCTTGTAATTCAGCGCCAGCAAGTTTCTTAGGTGCTGCAGTTTCAGTAGCTTGTTCATTTTCAGTAGTTTCAGTGTTTTCTGTAGCAGTTTCTGTTGGTGTTTCTTCTTTTGGTGCGTCTGCTGCTTCGTTATTTCCACATGCACCTAAGATTAGAGCTAAGGATACAGCCATGGATGTAACAAATGTTTTTTTACCAATTTTCATTATCTTCATCCTCTTTCCCTCTATAATTGGTCAACGTTTGTGAACTTCTTCATTGATAAACTTCTCACAAACTTTCAACAACTTCATGTTAACTTGTTTTATTTAAGCTGTCTATAGCTTTTGACGGCAAAATGTGACAATGTTTTTAACTTCTCATATAGAGAGAAAGCTATATTTATAGGGGAAAATCATACATATTTTTGTGGTTTACGGGTATATTAAATACAGGTTTACTTTTTTATGAATTTTTTGTGAACTTGTCGAAATTTGTTAATTTTTTATGAAAACCATAGACTTTATGTATAAACATATGTAATATGAAGTTGTAGTTGTTCACTAGTTCACAATATTGTTGTGGAAGGGCATTATATATATATTTTATTGAAATTAATTTATGAGGGGAATGAAGAGCGTGGCAGAGAAAAAAATCGTTATCATCGGTGCGGGTTATGCTGGTGTGCACGCCGCTAAAAAGCTTGCCAAAAAGTATAAAAGAGACGATTCTGTTGAAATTACTTTGATTGATCGTCATTCGTATCATACAATGATGACCGAACTTCATGAAGTAGCTGCTCATCGCGTTGAGCCAAATGACATTTTATTTGACCTTCGCAAATTATTTAACCGTACAAAAGTTAAATTAGTAACTGACAATGTTACACATGTTGACCATGAGAAAAAAGTGGTGACAACTGAAATAGGTACTTTTTCATACGATTATTTAGTATTAGGAATGGGTGCGGAAGCGAATGACTTCGGTACACCTGGTGTAAAAGAGCATGGTTTTACATTATGGTCTTGGGAAGATGCTGTAAAACTACGTACACATATTGAAGAAACGGTTCGCAAGGCAGCAACTGAACCAGATGAAGCCAAACGGAAAGCGATGTTAACGTTTATCGTCTGTGGTTCCGGGTTCACTGGAATTGAAATGGTTGGGGAACTTATTGAATGGAAGGTTCGTTTAGCAAAGGATAATAAATTAGATCCAGAAGATTTTACATTATATGTAGTAGAAGCTGCTCCAACGATTTTAAATACATTGGATCGTACAGATGCTGGCAAAGCAGAAAAATATTTAGAAAAACAAGGTGTAAAAATCCTTAAGAACTCTGCGATTGTCGAAGTTAAACCTGATTCCATTAAGTTAAAATCAGGCGAGGAAATTCCTACACATACATTAATTTGGACAGCTGGTATTAAAGCGAATTCCGACACGAAAGATTATGGAATGTCAAGTGGCCGTGCAGGACGTTTACTTGTTAATGAATACATGGAGGCAGAAGGCTTAAAAGACACATATGTTGTCGGGGACTTAGCTTACTATGAAGAAGATGGTAAACCAATTCCACAAATTGTTGAAGCAGCTGAACAAACAGGTGCAACGGCTGCAAAAAATATCATTGCGGAGATTAGCGGTGGCCAGAAAACCGCTTTTAAAGGAAAATATCATGGGACAATGGTTTCAATTGGTGGGCGTTATGGGGTAGCAAACCTTAGCGGAATTCGCCTGAGCGGTTGGTTTGCAAACTTTATGAAGCATATCGTTAACATTTATTACTTCCTAACAATTAGCAGTGGCTATTATATTTGGCAATATATTAAACATGAATTTTTCCATACAAAAGATAAGCGAAATATTTTCCGTGATGTGACAACTCGTTATGGCAATGTGATCTGGACTTTCCCAATTCGTTTATACCTTGCTTGGTTCTGGATTGAAGAAGGCGGTTCTAAGATCTGGGGAGCTACTAAATGGGCAGAGAAAGACTTATTTAGTGGACTTGGATCAGATTCGTGGATTGTTGATAAATCGGTTAAAATGCCATTTGAATGGTTACAAACCGCAACAAGCGGCGCTAGTGAATGGGCTGAAGGTGGAGCTGAAGCTACTGCAATTGCACCTCCAATTTTAGATACAATGCCAGGTTGGTTTGAGGCAATCATGAAAGTAATGATGCCTACTCCTGAAGTTGCGATCTTTATGCAAGGATTCGTGGGAATTTTTGAATTTGCTTTAGGACTCTTAATTCTATTTGGTTTATTTACTTGGTTAGCAGGCTTTGCAAGTGTCAGCATGTTACTTATGTTCACATTAACAGCAATGCTCGGTTGGGATAAGTTCTGGGCGTTACCTGCATCTTTCGCAGTGATGAACGGTGCTGGAAGATTCTTAGGTCTTGATTATTATGTATTACCATTCTTAGGTAAAAAACTAGGTAACTGGTGGTATGGTAAGGAACGGGCTATTTACAAAGACCATAAAAAGTGATAAATATGATTAAGCGTGAGGCTTTATGTTTCACGCTTTTCTTATCTTCATTGAATACATATATCATTAAATCGGAGACCCTAAGTTGTTAGGGATCAAATAATACTTTTAAAAGGGGGAAAAGAAAGATGCGATCATTTTCCAATATGATTAAAAGTGGGGATATTATTATTACCCTTTTGCTTGTATTGCTTTCTTTTCTTCCTATTGTAATTTTTAGCTATCAACAGGCTGAAAAAACGTCGGAACTGGCTGGTTTTGGGGAGACGGAAACGGTTGCTGTTATTACGGTGAACAACGAAGAAGTGAGAAGAATCACATTAACAGGGAATACAGAATCAGAGGTCTTTGATATTCATACAGATGACGGTGGCTATAATACTATAGAAGTTCGTGGCGAGAGCATTCGTATTAAAGGTGCAAATTGTTATGACCAAGTCTGTGTTCGTTTTGGTTTTATATCTAAGCCGGGAGAAACGGCTGTTTGTTTGCCGCATAAATTAGTCCTTGAAATAAAATCAACAGCTGGAGAGCAACCGAATGATATGATCATTAGTTCATAAGGATAAAGTAGTGGAAATGGAAGGGAGTCTTGAATGTGACAAAAAATCAGCGCCTCGTTTATATTGCTTTGTTAGCGGCACAAGCTGTCATTATTAGCTTAATTGAACGGGCCATCCCTTCTCCATTTGCATTTGCTCCCGGTGCCAAGCTCGGATTAGCGAACATCATTACATGTATGGCATTATATACACTTTCTGTTAAAGATACGACAAAAGTGGTAGCGATACGGTTAACATTGGCTGCTTTATTAGGGGGGAATTTATCTTCTTTTATGTATAGTGCCTCAGGGGCAATCCTAAGCTTATTTGGAATGATTGCTGTTAAGCAGTTAGGACCATCAAGAATCAGCTTAATTGGTGTTAGTGTCGCAGGCGCCATCATGCATAATGTTGGACAATTGTTAGTTGCCAGCTGGATTGCTCAGACATGGACTGTGTTACTGTACTTACCTGTTCTCTCCTTTATTGGTGTTCTTTCAGGCATTGCAATTGGAATTATGGCTAATTATTTATTAACTCATGTTGAAAAACTAGTCTACTATCGCTATCTTCGAGAATAAAAAATGAGTGTCCCGTAATCTTTCATTACGGGACACTTTTTGTTTAAAGCTTGTACTGGTCACAGAAATGACGGCAATTATGGTTCATAATAGAAGTATAAAGAATAATTATTTTTCTCCATACAAGGTTTCTATCAATTATTCTAATCATCCTTTTATTCATTAGGAAATAAAAGTGTATATTTTTGATAAAAAAATATATCTGTTGGGAGCTGATCCTATTGCTAAAGTTCATTCAAAATGCAATAAGACGATACGGTCGTGTGATTTGGAGTTTTCCTTTGCAATTAATGGTTGCTTGGTTTTGGCTTGATGAAGCTGGCTCTAAATTGTGGGGAGCAACAAAATGGGAATCTAAGGATTTAGCATCAGGTTTGGGAAGTGATTCATGGTTAGTCGATGAGTCTGTCAAAATGCCATTTAGTTGGTTACAAACAACCACAAGTGGTGCTTCAACAGCTGCTAGTAGCGCAAGTGCAGCAGCAGGCGGAGGCGGGGGTGGTGGAGCAGAAGTGTTTACAGCTCCCATTTTAGAAATAATGCCAGGCTGGTTTGAAGCAATTATGAAAATAATGATGCCTACTCCTGAAGTAGCTATTTTCATGCAAAAGATGGTAGTCTTCCTTGAGTTATTCCTTGGAATTGCTATTTTACTAGGCTTATTTACTTGGTTATTTAGCTTTGTAAGTGTAGGAATGCTCGTTATGTTTACACTATCCGCTATGCTTGGTATGGACAAATTTATGGCCTTGCCTGCATCGATTGCCTTAATGAATGGTTCTGGTCGATTTTTGGGATTCGATTATTACATGATGCCTGCCATTGACAGATGGATTGAAAAACGGAGAAATAAAGACTCTGGAACACCTGTAGATGTTAAGGTGTCTTAACCAATAGTTTAAACAGTGTAAGCCTTGAAATGACCCTTCAGGGCTTTATTCTATTTAATCATTCTGTCAGGTTCAATTAAATGGAAGGAGATGGAGGTCAGCATAGAGTTATGCGAGGATCAAAAGGGTCTTCATAAGGGCGATGAAGACGGAAACAAAGTTCCAGGAGTGCTAAAAAGATCTTCATTAGAACGATGAAGACGAAAACAGGGTTGTGGGAGCGCTAAAAAGGTCTTCATAAGGGCGATGAAGCCGAAAACAGAGTTCCGGGAGGGCTAAAAAGGTCTTCATAAGGGCGATGAAGACGGAAACAAAGTTCCGGGAGCGCTAAAAAGGCTTTCATAAGGGGGATGAAGACGGAAACAAAGTTCCAGGAGTGCTAAAAAGGTCTTCATAAGGGTGATGAAGGCGGAAACAAAGTTCCGGGAGTGCTAAAAAGGTCTTCATAAGGGCGATGAAGCCGAAAACAGAGTTCCGGGAGGATCAAAAAGGTCTTCATAAGGGCGATGAAGCCGAAAACAAAGTTCCAGGAGCGCTAAAAAAGTTTTCATAAGGGGGATGAAGGCAAAACTAGAGTTCCGTGAGCGCTAAAAAAGTCTTCATAAGAGGGATGAAGCCGAAACTAGAGTTCTAGGAGCACCAAAAAGGTCTACAGGTCTTCATAAGAGCAATGAAGACCTGTAGAGAACAGCACTGTTTAGTTAATGATGAATTAAGCCTTGTTCAAAGACAATTCCTCATCCTCAATCAGCTTGACAATTTCAACGATGACTTCCGTTGCTTTTATCATATTTTCAACTGAGACATATTCAAATTTGCCATGAAAGTTTTCTCCGCCGGCAAAGATATTTGGAGTTGGGAGTCCCATGTAGGATAATTGTGAGCCATCTGTGCCCCCTCGAATTGGTTTAACAATCGGTTTAATGTCCAAGTTTTCCATGGCTTTATAAGCAACATCGACAATTTGCTTCACAGGTTCAATTTTTTCTCTCATATTATAATATTGATCATTCATTTCTAATTGTACCCGCTCTTCACCGTATTTTTGTTGTAAATCTGTAGCAATCGAGCGAACGGTTTCTTTCCGTTTTTCAAATAATGCTCGGTCATGGTCCCGGATAATATAATGTAAAACCGTTTCCTCCACATCCCCTTGAAAAGAAAGGAGATGATAGAAACCTTCATAGCCTTCGGTTTGTTCCGGAAATTCTTGAGCAGGTAACCGGTTATTGAAATCTATTGCGAGCTTCATCGAATTAACCATTTTCCCTTTGGCAGTTCCGGGATGGACATTTGTTCCTTTAAACGTTAGTTTGGCTGCCGCGGCATTAAAACTCTCATATTCTAATTCACCAAGTGGTCCGCCATCCATTGTATAGGCAAAATCTGCTCCAAACTCTTTAACATCAAATTTATGTGGCCCCCTGCCGATCTCCTCATCAGGTGTAAAAGCCACTCTTACTTTTCCATGCTTGATTTCTGGGTGTTTGATTAAATAATCCATTGCCGTCATAATTTCAGCAATTCCAGCCTTGTCGTCGGCGCCAAGCAAGGTGGTACCGTCTGTTGTAATTAACGTATGTCCTTTGTAATCTACTAATTCAGGAAAACTCTCTTTTGATAAAACCACTTGTAACTCTTTATTTAATACAATATCCTGACCATCATAGTTTTCAACGAGTTGCGGGTTTACATTTTTACCAGTAAAGTCTGTTGCGGTATCAACATGAGCTAAGAAGCCTACAGTCGGGACTTGCTTATCCGTATTAGACGGTAAAGTTGCCATTACATATCCATTTTCATCGATTGTTACCTCTTCCATTCCAATTTCTTTTAATTCTTCAACTAACATGTTGGCAAGTGTTAGTTGACCAGGGGTTGAAGGACATGACTCTACCTCAGCGTTTGATTGTGTGTCTACTTTCACATACCTCGTAAATCTCTCAATAATTTCGTCTTTCAAACGACTCTCCTCCTTTGAAAAAAACACAATATTTAATCATCACTTCAACAGTCTTTCTCTCGAAAATGTAAAATATTCCACCTAAAAGTGTATCATATTGAAAATAGAAGACGACATGCTTTTTATTTTACATTTTGAAAAGAAAGAATTATGGTAGAAGTAGTAATAATTCAGAAAGGATGAGGGAATATGTACGATATCGTAGTTATTGGTGGCGGCCCTGCTGGTGGAAGTGCAGCAATTTACACGGCAAAGGCTGGAAAGAAAACCCTTCTTCTTGACTCAAATAAAAGTATGACGGCAAGAGCCTTAATGCTAAACCATTACGGTGTAGAAGAAATTACAGGACCGGATATGCTTGAAGTTGGTAAAAAGTCAGCGGAAAAATTTGGGGCGGAGATTAAAGAAGAAACGGTTGCAAACATTACTGGAGAAGCTGGAAACTTTACAGTTGAAACAGAAAGCGGCGCAACCTATCAAGCGGCGCATGTTATTCTTGCAACTGGTGCTTTAGCATCTCTTGCTGAAAAAGTAGGCCTTGAAACAAAAGATCACAGAGAGCCTAGAATGAAAACAGCAATTGTAACAAATGCTGAGGGTGAAACAAATAAAAAAGGCATTTGGGCAACTGGAGTGGTTGCCGGCGTAAGTGCACATACAATTGTAACAGCTGGTGATGGCGCTCGTGTCGCAATCAACGTATTAAGTGAAATCAATGGCGAACGTTATGTTGACCATGATGTTTTAAAATAATGATATTTTTCTAACAAAGTCTTGTCTACAGTTGACAAGACTTTTTTTATAGGATAAAAGTGAGATAAAGTGTAACTTCCATTAATGGGGAGTTCCTCATCTTCTACTTATGAGTAGCCTGAAGTATGCTGTTCACGAAGACGTTCTGCAGGCGTAAGTAGTCTGTGTTCATTCGTTCAGAGCTTTTTTTATGGGCGGTATTCTCCCCCTTATCTCCTTTATCGATTCTAGACGATCGTTGAGGTGGGAGTCTTACTGCACGGTAGATTAGGATAACAATTGACATTCATGGGGCGATGATAGTGGATTTAACGAAGCGGGAAATTGGTAAAATTGTTGAAGTTTGCATGCTTGCCGGTGAGATTTTATTAAGAAGTGGAGCGGAAACCGCTCGGATTGAAGACACGATGAACAGAATGGCCTCTGCCTTTGGTTTGTCTGATTCGCAAAGCTTTGTCCAACCGATGGGAATCTTTTTTGCTGCGCATCGAGATGATCGGGTTAAGTTAATAAGGGTTGTTGATCGGTCAACTGATTTACAAAAAGTGGCCATTGTTAATGGGATTTCACGGAAAATTAGTGAGGGACAAATGACCGTAGAGCAGGCTCTTTCCGATTTAAAGGAAATTGCTCGTATCGACCTCTCTTATCCATTATGGATTCAAATATTTGCTGCGATGATCGTAAGTGGTTCTTTTTTAATTATGTTTAGAGGCGGATGGGGTGATTTTTTACCTGCGATGATTACAGGTGGAATCGGACATTCCTTCTATATTTATTTACATAAAGTCATTAAAATTAAGTTTTTTGCCGAAGGAGCAGCCTCCTTTGTCATTGGTTTGCTCGCTGTTACAGCTGTTTGGAATGGTTGGGGAACGGAAATAGATAAAATCATCATTGCTTCTGTTATGACGCTCGTTCCCGGACTTCTCATTACCAATGCTGTTAGAGACTTAATGGATGGACATTTTGCTTCTGCTCTGGCGAAAGGAGCGGACGCTTTCTTAACGGCCTTATCGATTGGGACAGGTATCGCTGTTGTTGTTGGTTTTGTTTTTAAGGTCTTATGAGTTGGCCTTGAGTAGCCCTGATTTTCAGCCGAGGGCGATTTCGTAAATTTAGTCAATGAAAACATAAAGATGTGAGGAGATCAAATGGTCATTCAACAGCTTATTACAAGTTTTTTTGCATCTGCTTCCTTTGGGGTATTATTTAATGTCCCAAAAAACCGATTGTTTCAAGGCGGGCTCTCTGGAATGGTTGGTTGGATTTGTTATTTTCTACTAGTGGAAACCGGGATCGATTCGGTTGTCGCCTCTTTAATGGCTGCGGTTATTATTGGATTAATTGGTCAATTATTTGCAAGGCTTTATAAAAATCCAGTAATTATTTTTAATGTTGCCGGAATTATTCCGCTTGTTCCAGGGGGCTTGGCTTATGATGCAATGAGGCATTTTGTTCTGAATGACTATAGTGTCGCCATTCAGCTCGCAGCAAAAGCATTTTTGATTTCAGGAGCAATTGCAGTTGGACTTGTTTTTTCAGAGGTGTTGAATCGAACGATCTTCCAAATCAAAAAAACAAAACACAGTCGCTCTCGGGAGGAACGTTTCCGTCATTGATCTCACTTGATTGGTTATCCTAATAGGAAACCAATAGGAGGTCTTAAACAATGGAATATGAATGTATTATTGTGGGCGGAGGCATTGCCGGTTTGCAAGCTGCAATCCAGCTGGGAAGATATATGCATCAAGTGCTTGTCATTGATTCGGGTGATGGACGTTCATCCATATGTCATAGTTATCATAATATTTTAGGGTACCCAGATGGAGTGAGCGGGCTGCATCTTCGTGAAATCGGAAAAAGTCATGCAGAAGGCCTGGGAATTCAATTTGTTAATGATAAGGTAGAGTCAGCAACTCAGGGAGAAGGCGGCTTTCAACTTGAGACGTCCACTGGAAAAACTTTTACGACGAAAAGGATTTTATTGGCGACAGGGGTAATGGACCGGATTCCCCCTTTTTCCGAATTAGGACCGTGTTTAGGAATTAGTGTGTATGTTTGTCCTGACTGTGATGGTTATGAGGTTAAGGACAAACGAACAATTATTATGGGTTCAGGTCGTACGGGTGTAGGAATGGCTAAGACCTTATCTTATTGGACAAAAGAATTGATCTATATTAATCATGAGCAGGAACCGATTAAAGACAGTGATCGGAAATGGTTGGATGATCATGGAGTCCAATATATCGAATATAGTATTAAGACCGTACTGGCAAATGATTCACAGTTCCAAGGTGTTTTACTTGAAAATGGCGATAAAATTGAAGCGGAACATGGATTCATTGCATTTGGCGGAAATGAGGTCCGATCTCAGCTGGCAAAACAATTGGGCGTTGAGTTATTGGAAAATAAACACATGCTTGTTGACCCTCGTTCAAAAATGACAAATGTTCCACGAGTTTGGGCAGCAGGGGATGTAGTCGCCCATTCGGAACAAGTCACCATTGCCATGGGAGAAGGGTCACAGGCTGGGATTTGGATTCATAAAGATATTTTAAGTGAAAATGCAGGAAAGCGTTAACCTAAAATAAATTCATTAAAAGAGATCCTTTATAAAGGGTCTTTTCATCTTTTTACGGGGCATTCGCCTCAGCCTATGGGTCTTTCTGTATATTTTTTCAATAGGCAATCACCTATTCTAAACAAGTTGCATACGGTAAAAAGAGGATTGATTCATGTATTGCAAAGCGATATGAAGGGGGACGTGTTTGTGTCAGGTAGAGTGATACGTTATTTTGCTGGCGGAAATACTGCACGGGGATTTTACAGCTTATTTGACTCAAGTTTAGCAGACCTTGACCGAATCTTTATTTTAAAAGGCGGCCCTGGTACAGGTAAGTCCACATTAATCAAAAGTGTTGGCAACCATTGGTCAGAAAAAGGGTATGACATTGAATTTTTACATTGTTCATCTGATCCAGATTCTGTAGATGGCGTGATTGTTCCTTCTTTAATGGTGGGAATTTTCGACGGAACGGCACCACATGTGATTGAACCTAAATTACCTGGTGCGGTAGAGGAATACATTAATTTAGGTGAGGCTTGGGATTCAAAAGGATTAGCGTCTAGGAAGTCTGAAATTAAGGATTTATCAAAAAAGGTGAGTGAAGCTTTTCAGAATGCTTACAAAACGTATGGAGAAGCTTTAAAGATTCATGATGAGTGGGAGAAAATTTATTATAAAAATATGGATCTTGCAAAAGCTGATGAGTTAACGGAAAAACTAAAAGAATCTTTCTTCGGTGAAGTTACTTTAAATAAGCCATCTAAAATCCAACATCGATTTCTAGGTGCAGCCACACCAATCGGCCCTGTAGACTTTGTCTCCAATTTAACAGCGGACATTGAGAAGCGTTATTTTATTAAAGGACGTCCTGGTTGTGGGAAATCGACGATGTTGAAAAAAATTGTCACTGAAGGGGAAAACCGTGGATTTGATTTAGAAGTTTATCATTGTGGCTTTGATCCGCAAAGTTTAGATATGGTCATTATTCGAGAACTGGGAATCGCCATATTTGACAGTACGGCTCCACATGAATATTTCCCATCTCGTGATAGTGATGAAATTATTGAAATGTATGGAACGGTCATTGCGGCTGGAACGGATGAATTGTATGAAAAAGAGTTAAACGAATGCCAAATTAAATATCGAGATAAGATGACTCAAGGAACAGGGTGTTTGGCAAATGCCAAAACTCTACGGGAAAAACTTGAAGCTATTTACATTGAACATATGGATTTTACTATTGTAGAAAAACATAAACATAGGATCCAAAGTGAAATTGAACTTATTTCCCAGGAAAAGCAGTAATTAAATGTCATAACAAGCAGTAAGCCTCTCATTTTAGGTTCGAAATGGGTAAATATAGAATGGGTGTTGGGCAACTGCTTGTAAAGACCCGTTTTCGTGATATAAGCCTGCTGGCCTGAACTAACCATCAGTGGGGGATGAAAGAAAATCCCACTGATGGAAGTTTCACTTTATTGTGACTTTGTCTATTTTAGAAAAAAGTACAAGCCAACGATTAGACGGAGGAATATCATTTATGGAAGATCATTTAACCACGTTAATGTTTCATTTTAACAACGAACGAAACCAGGAATTAGCCGAGCCAATGGCAAATTATATGAAAAATAGATTTCCGTTTCTAGGGATTAAAAAGCCGGAAAGAACCAAATTGTTAAGGTTGTTTTACCGACAAACTGGGATTTTAAGTCAATCGTTTGATCCTGAATGGGTAATGACATTATGGGAGCAGGACGAAAGGGAATATCAATATGCGGCTCTTGATTACTTGGAAAAATTACTAAATAAATTAGATGGATCTCAGATTACGATAATGGAGAAGTTAATTACTACCAAATCATGGTGGGACACGGTGGATGCCCTCGCTACTAAATCAGTGGGGGAAATAGCTCGAAAGTCTCCAGAAGTTATACCTGAATTCATTGAAGGTTGGGCATATGGAGATCATCTTTGGCTTAGAAGAACAGCAATTCTTTTTCAATTAAAATATAAAGAACAAACAAATGAATCGCTTTTGTATCGCTTTATTGAGCAAAACGCAAATAGCAAAGAATTCTTTATCCAAAAAGCAATTGGCTGGGCATTAAGGGAATATTCAAAAACCAATTCAGAGTCCGTTCGGAACTTCATCTCATCCCATCAATTGGCTCCACTAAGTGTGCGGGAAGGGAGTAAATACTTAAAGTGAAAATATGTTAGATAAATAAATACTTTCCAATGGAATTTTTACATACGGTTTAGGTATAATGATTATCAATATAGTTAATTCTTATAAGGCAGAAACAGATGCCGCAGATTCAAGGATTATCTTAGCGCATTTGATTTTTCTGCATAAGGATTGATTTCTACTAATGCTAATCAAGGTTTCTATGATTCGGGAGGGAGAAGTGATATGGTGGAAAAGAAAGATCAGGAGTTTGAAACAGTAGGTCATTTATTAAAGAGGATTCGTATAAAGCTGGAAACGATGCCAGTTAGAAACAGCAAAATCATGAAGAGTCCTGAAATCCTGGATACACTCGAGACCATGGTTGTTAAACAGCATGATAAATTAGCGATTGAAAAGCTAGTCACTTTTCTCGCATCGATCACATTAGCACCGATAAAAAAGGAAGTCAATCAATTAAAGCAACATTTAAATATCAGTATGTAAGACTTTTAATAGAAAAGAAGTCAATAGGCTCACTAATTAGGCCATTGACTTCTTTTTTGTTTTAATCTGTAAATCGGTAAGTCCAAAACCTTTCGAAATTGATTCGTGCTAGTACGTCGGGGTCGCCTTGTTCATACTTCTCCTCTAATCCCGCTACCATCAATTGGGCTTGTGAGCGATGAGACAAGAGAGCGGCAATCTTTATATCGGCAAAAGATGTGACATCATATACAACATCCGCTTGACCAATTTCCTCCTCACAGCCATTAGAAAATGCAAGGACGTGAAGTTTCGGACGCTCACTAGGTGAAATTCGTTCAACTGCTTTAACGACGGCAGCCCCTGTTGCATCATGGTCTGGATGAACCGCATAGCCTGGATAAAAGGAAATAACTAAAGAAGGATTTACCTCATTTATAATTGCAGTTATATCAGCAATAATCTTCTCTTCGTCTTCAAACTCAAGCGTTTTGTCGCGGTATCCAAGCATTCGTAAATCCTTTAGACCAATGGCTTCCGCTGCGTCTATTAATTCGTTTTTACGGATGAGCGGCAGTGATTCCCTTGTTGCAAAAGGGGGATCGCCTAAATTTCGACCCATCTCCCCTAACGTTAAGCAAGCATATGTCACAGGCGTTCCGTTGGCGACATGGGCAGCCATTGTTCCAGATACACCGAATGCTTCATCATCAGGATGCGGGAAAACGACTAAGACATGCCGTTCTTTTTCAATCTCCATGTAAAAAGACTCCTTTCTTTATGAGAATGGGGTTTGACTAATTTCAAGGCAAACAGCAAGTTTTCCTTGATAGTCATGGCCTGCTAATAATAATCGATCTTGATCATCTACTTCAAAGTGAGTAATTCCTTCAGCATAAATCCATCCGATCGGTAATTTTAAACCAATACGAAAAGGTCCGTTTCCGGCAATTTTTCCTCTTTCATATTGGACAAGTGCGTTACGGATGTAGGCACCTGAGTTGAAAAAGCCTTCATTAAAATGAGAGGCATAAGCACCACTTGTTGTTTCAAGATGGATGTAAACTTCTTTGTTCGCATATTTGTCCAATTCTCGTTGGACTGCTTCAACAATGACCGGTTCCATAACGGTGTGGCCTCCTTTAAATTTTTTATATTTGAAAATAGAAGATGTTATTTAGGAAAAAGAATATTTTCATCATACTAAAAATGTGATAAAAATGCGATCGTTTCGTTTCTATGACCTCAAAAGCAAGGACTGTACATTTTAGATGCACAGCCCCTTTTTGATTCTGCTCATGGGTAGGTTTAGATCTTAACTACGTATCTTCCTCTTGCTTGTCCTTTTAGTAATAGAGGCAAATGGACTGGTAACTCTTCTAGACTAATTTCCTTTTCGATGCTATGCAGTAGAGCGGTGTTTGGTTTGTATTCATTGGCCATTTTTTCCCAAACCTTTAAGCGGATATCCATTGGACAATAAACAGAATCGATTCCTAATAAACGAACGCCGCGAAGAATAAACGGAAAGACCGTTGTGGGAACTTTAGGACCTCCTGTAAGGCCGCTCACCGCAACCGCACCACCATATTGAACTTTACTGAGGATGGCTGCTAGCGTATTCCCGCCGACGGGATCAACGGCACCGATCCATTGTTGTTTATCCAATGGCTTTATTTTTTCACTAACGATCTCTTCGCGTGAAAGGATTTCCGTAGCTCCGAGGTTTTTGAGAAAATCATGTTGGGACTCTTTACCGGTACTTGCTACAACTTGATAGCCGAGCCTTGCCAACATGGCCACTGCTAAGCTGCCAACGCCACCTGTTGAACCGGTTACTAACACCTTCCCTTTATCTGGAGTAATTCCGCTTTCCTCTAATTGATGGATGGAAAGAGCAGCCGTAAATCCTGCTGTTCCATAAATCATTGCCTCTTTTAATGTGAGATTTTTAGGCAAAGGCACAATCCAATCTGCCGGAATCCGAGCATATTCACTGTAACCGCCAAAATGGGTGACGCCGATCTCATAACTAGTCGCAATCACTTCATCCCCTTTTTGAAAACGTGGATCTTCTGAAGAGACAACAACTCCTGCCAAGTCAATACCTAGTACGAATGGATAAGAGCGAACAATATTTCCATCCGGAATCGTGGCCAGTCCATCTTTGTAATTAATACCGGAATATTCTACCTTAATTAATACTTCCCCAGCAGGCAACTGATCGAGGGTCAACTCCTTCACCTTAACATTAAAGTCTGTTTCGGTTTTATTCACTACCAATGCTTTAAATGGATCATTCACAATAAATTCCCTCCTTAACTCAGATATATAGGATTAGTATCCCTAGACTACAAGATTCAATCGAAAAATGCGAAGAAAAATGTGTAAACATTAAGATATTGCTGCCGTAAAGACAGTATAAAGGAGAACAAATTAATCACACCCAATCACATAAAAGTAGAATGCTCAAGTATTCACAAGTGAACAAAATTCAAATTTTAGCCATATTTCTCGTTTTAGATGTGATTTAAGTTACTGTTGAAAATTCAAATAGAGATTAACATAGAGTCATATGGAAAAAGAATATCTAAAGTTTTTACTATCATTAGATAGATATTATTTTCCGGTATAAAAACTTTAAATTTTTTATAAAGAAAAATGTGAAATAGGTAATGCTTTTGTGGTTGTCATAGAAAGCGTTTTCAATTAATTGATCTATGATACTACCTATTACGCAGCTCATTTCATTTTCTTAATGAAAGAGGTAGATGGTAATGAAAAACAAAGGGTGTCCGGAAGAATATCCAATTACGTTAAAGGTGAATGGATATGAAGTAGCGGTATTTCAGTTGACTAATCAAGACTTGGAAGACTGGGCATACGGGTACTTGTTTTCAGAAGGATTAATCGATAAGGCAGAAGATATCGTTACACTTTTAGTGGATGAAGAATATGGAGAAATTCGCGTTGAATTAAACAGTGAAATTGATGCCGAAAAAATGCTAAACAAGAAAAAGCATTATACAGCAGGCTGTGGAAGAGGAGTAACCTTTTTTTCGATGACAGATGTGAAAGCATTTAACAAAATTTCAAACGATCGAACATATAAGCTTAGCTATCTTTTGAAAAAACAAGCTGAATTTGCTAGGAATTCACCGTTGTACCTTGAAACAGGCGGGATGCATGGAGCCTGTATTATTGATCAAACAGGGGCCATGGTCATTAGAGAAGATATTGGCCGCCATAATGCTGTAGATAAGGCAATCGGATATGCAGTTAGAAATCAATTAAACCCAGACTCTCTTATCCTCCTTACAACAGGAAGAGTCTCCTATGAAATGCTTTCAAAAGCCGCAAAATTTGGCTTTGCAACCATTGGTTCAAGAACTGCAGCAACAAAACAAGCGGTCCAATTAGCCAAATACTTAAACATTGAAGTAGTCGGATATTTACGAGGAAAAATGGCCATGATCTACACATCTAAAGGCAGGGTCATTGAAGATGTAAGCAACCCAACGATGGGGGCTCAACCAAATTTAATGGTTTTATCATAGAGAAAATCACTATCAGTAAAGGTTGATAGTATTACCCAATGATTGACACAAAGAAATGACTACAAGTTAGGGGGAAAGAAACATGGAAATGACCAGAAGAAAGTTTTTAAAAATCTCTGGTGCCATGGCAGCGACTCTAGCGGTTGCAGAGCTTGGTTTTGACGAAACATCCGCAAAAGCTAAAGCCAGTACGTTTAAAATCGCCGAGTTAACACCAACTCCAACCATTTGTCCGTATTGCTCGGTTGGCTGTGGAATTCTAGTATATGCTAGTAAAAATGATGTTGTCTACACTGAGGGCGATCCTGATCACCCAATCAATGAAGGTACACTATGTAGTAAAGGGACAACAATCCGTCAACTATATACATCGGAAAAACGGGTTACAACTCCTTTATACCGAGCACCTGGAAGTAATAAATGGCAAGAAGTTGACTGGGAATTTGCTTACGATAAAGTAGTTAAAAATATTAAAGAATCACGTGACAGAGGTATGATCCATAAAGAAAATGGCGTTATCGTGAATAGACTAGATAATATTGCCTATCTTGGCGGAGCTGCACTTGATAATGAAGAATGTCACCTAAACCATAAATTATTCCGTGCAGGACTCGGATTATCGTTCATTGAACACCAGGCCCGAATATGACACAGTTCAACGGTTGCCGGTCTGGCACCTACGTTTGGTCGTGGCGCAATGACAAATCACTGGAACGATCTTCAATATGCTAATGTGCTATTAGTATTAGGAGCAAACCCTGCAGAAAATCATCCAATTAGCTTTAGATGGATTTCAAAGGCACAACAAAAGGGTGCAAAATTAATTACAATTGACCCTCGTTATACAAGAACCGCGCAAATGTCAGATTACTATGGACAACTTCGCTCAGGTACGGATATTGCATTTGTTGGCGGGATGGTCAAATATATTCTCGATAACCAACTCTATCATAAAGAATATGTTGAACAATATACAAATGCCGCTTTAGTCGTTGACGATGCTTACACATTTGATGATGGAATGTTCAGCGGTTATGACGAGAAAACGAGAAAGTATGATAAGACAAAATGGGCATATAAATTGGATGAAGAAGGAAATCTATTAAAAGACCCAACATTACAAGATCCACGATGTGTATTCCAATTAATGAAGAAACATTATGATCGTTATGATGTAGATACAGTAGTTGGAATAACTGGTACAGATAAAGAGACTTATTTAAAGGTTTGTGAGGTTTTCGGTTCTACTGGTGAGGTTGGGAAAGCGGGTACAATCCTTTATGCAATGGGTGGAACACAGCATACAGTAGGTTCTCAAAACATTCGTATCTATGGAATCATTCAACTTCTTCTAGGTAACATTGGTATTTCTGGCGGTGGAGTACAAGCATTACGTGGTGAATCAAACGTTCAAGGTTCAACAGACTTCGGTCTACTATACCACAACGTACCTGGCTATATGGATGTACCAAATTCCAATGATGCAACCTATCAAACTTTCTTAGACCGTATTACACCTAAATCTGGTTACAAAACAAACCATCCGAAGTTTTACACAAGTATGTTGAAATCCTTCTATGGTGAAAATGCCACTGCTGAAAATGAATTTGGCTATCACTTTATGCCAAAAATTACGGCAGGCAGAAACTATTCTTATTTAAGATTGTTCGATGCGATGTACAACAAAGAATTAGAAGGTTTAATTTTGTATGGTTCTAACCCAGTTGTTGGGGGACCAAACTCTGGTCAATCTCAAAAATCAATGGCCAACTTAAAATGGATGGTTGCGATCGACTTAATGGAAACGGAAACAGCTTCATTCTGGCAAAAAGAGGCAGGTTCTGACCCAGCGTCCATTCAAACAGAAGTTATCTTCTTACCAGCATGTTCGTCATTTGAAAAGGATGGTTCTGTTACAAACTCTGGTCGTTGGATGCAATACCGTTGGCAAGCACTTCCTCCAAAAGGTCATTCAAAAGCAGACTTAGAAATTACTCATGAAATTGCCCTTCGCTTAAAAGAAGCTTATGCAAATAGTTCAAAGTCTGAAGATGCACCGATTAAAGCGTTAACGTGGAACTATGGTCCAGGACATCATCCTGATATTGACTTAGTTTGCTGTGAAATCAATGGCTATGATGTAGTAACAAAACAACAAATCAATGGATTTGGAAATTTGAAAGACGATGGAAGCACAGCTTGCGGAAACTGGATCTACTGTGGATTCTATCCGGAAGAAGGCAACCTATCAAAACGTCGGGATAATTCAAACGAAGGAATGAGTAACTTCCTTAATTGGTCTTATGCATGGCCAATGAACAGACGGATCCTTTACAACCGTGCAAGTGCAGACTTAAATGGGAAAGCATGGAGCGAGGATCGTATTGGAATTCAATGGGATACGGTTCAAGGGAAATGGATTGGTTATGATGTTCCAGACTTTACAGCAACAAAAGGCCCGGATGATCCAACATTCAACGATCCATTCATTATGCAGGAAACCGGTAAAGGTGATTTATTCTCAGCTAAAATGAATGAGGGACCTTTCCCTGAACACTATGAACCATGGGAATTCCCATTAGAAAACCAAATATCAAGCACACAATTTAACCCAGCTGTGCCATTTGGTGAAAAGAAACTAGAAACAAAAGGTGAATTTAAAGACTTCCCAATTATTGCGACAACCTATCGTGTATCTGAACACTGGCAAACAGGTTCAATGACAAGAAATGTTCCATGGCTTGCTGAACTTGTCCCACATATGTTTGTGGAAATCAGTGAGGAATTAGCGAAGGAAAAAGGAATTAATAACAAAGACAAAATGATTGTTTCATCCGCTCGTGGTGAAATTGAAGCCTATGCGATGGTGACAAAACGATTTAAGCCATACAAATTAAAAGGAAAAACCGTACACCATATCGGGATGCCTTGGCAGTTTGGCTATAAAGGAATTGCTACTGGAGCGAGCGCAAACCGATTAACGCCACATATTGGGGATGCAAACTCCTTTATCCCTGAGTACAAAGCATTCCTATGTGATGTTAGGAGGTCGAAATAATGGGAGAGTTTATAAAGTTTGTTGATGTAACGAAATGTGATGGTTGCCGTGCATGTATGGTCGCTTGTAAAAACTGGAACGATCTTCCGGCTGAGCCGGAAGAGTTTCATGGAAGTATGCAATCCCATGAAGCTTTGACAGCCAATACGTGGAATATAATCACATATGATGAGCATGAGAGAGCAGATGGCGGTTTTGATTGGTTATTCCGTCATGCAGCTTGCTTGCACTGTACAACAGCTGGATGTGAATTGGCCTGTCCAGAAAATGCGATTAGTCATACAGAATTCGGTTCAGTTGTGATTGACAATGATCTATGTGTAGGTTGCGGTTATTGTGTTCAAGGTTGTTACTTTGATGTCATCCAACTTGCCACTTATAAAGATCAAAAAGGAAAAGAATACCGTCTTGCTCAAAAGTGTGACCTTTGTACAAGCCGTCTTGAAAATGGGTTACAGCCAGCTTGTGTAACAGCATGTCATACAGACTGCCTTGTATTTGGTGACAAACAATCCGTTTTGCGCGATGCAGAAGCCCGTTTGGCAGTGGTGAAAGAGCGTTATCCAAATGCAAATATTTATAACCCGCCTGGAATTGATGGAACAGCAACGGTTTATTTATTAGCTGAAAAGCCATCAGTGTATGGACTTCCTGAAAATCCACAAGCAAAGCTTTCTCAAGTGATTTGGAAAGATATTGCTCAACCGGTCGGAAAACTAATGGCTGGTGCAACAACAGCTGGTATTTTAGCTGCAATGGCTGTACAGGGTGCATTAAAGTTTAAGAATAGAGGAAAGGAAGGTGAGGATCATCATGAGTAAGCGCAAACCGAAAATTGTTGATGGGAAGGTAAAACGTTTTTCGATTCACTTCATGATCTTTCACTGGGGTTATGCCATTTCTTATTTCGTCCTCTATTTAACAGGACTTGCCATGTACACCGAGTTCTTTGACTGGTTGTATGTATTATTTGGCGGACCGGCAATGGCACGCTTAATTCATAGAGGTGCAGCGATTGCCTTCGTATTGTTCCCGATCTATATGTTAATCTTTGATCGAAAAAGTATGTTTCACTGGCTAAAAAATGCATTCAAATGGGGTAAACATGATATTAAGTATTTAATGAACTTCCCATTTGATATGTTTGGCTTTAAAGTCAAAAATCCTCCGCAAGACTTTATCAGTGGTGGAGAAAAATTAAACTCTCTAATGCAAATCTTTACATTCTTTATGTTTGTTGCTTCTGGAGTCGTGATGTGGGTACCTCAGTATTTTCCAGGATGGGCCATTGACTGGTCATACCCGATTCACAACATTGCTTTAGGCTTATCGTTTATGGTTATAATTGGGCACATCTACTTGTCTAGTAAAAATCCATCCTCTAAAGCATCACTTGAAGGGATGACAACAGGATATTGTTCAGAAGACTATGCCAAACATCACCATGAAAATTGGTACAATGAAATCGTAGCAGAAGAAGAACAAGCTAGAAAAGAAGAAGAGAAAAATCAAAACAAAGGGGCATAATACCCAGAAAAGCGGAGGCGCCTTGCCCACCCCCGACAAGCACAAGACAAGCCGGCACGAAGGTTGTACTTTAACCTTCTTGATGGATTGGCTTGTCACGCAGAGCCTGATTGATTTTTCTAAGGGCTGAAGCCCAAAGAAAAACCTTATGACCTCGAGGAGGTAGGCTCCGCAGCTAGACAAAGAAAAGCGGCGGCACTTCTGCTAGACAGAGAATTATGCTTTTTAAGAAATAAACAGAAAGAGAGGCTGACTTGAGGAATGTTCGTGTCAGACCCCCACAATAAAATAACACATATCAATGGTAAATGGGTTTGATATTTGTTCGTTGTGGGAGTTGAGCTACCTCGAGTCAGCCTCGTTTCATATTTGTTTATTACTATTTCTGAGGTGAAAATAATGAAAACTAATGTTATAAGTTCAGAATATCTAATGTTCCAAGAAGCCATTTCAGATTTAACGCAACGGGAGCTACAATCCTTGTCAGGGAAAGAGGTGATCAACCAGGAAGGCGCTACAATAAAGGATTATCCTTTGCTTCCCCATCTTGAGTTACATATTCATGTAAAGGATTACAGCGCGGTGATGGATCAACTTTCAAAGATTATAGTAGAGAATAAATCAGACTCAGCACAGGACATAGATAAAATAAAGTCACTATTAACCAATGAAATACTAGAAAGATGGGTAAGAGAAGCGGTTGCCGTAAATTCCTATTATTTTGCAGATTACGCTAAAGAACATGGTCTTCCAGAGTGGCTGCCATTATTTTTAGCTGAAAATGCTCTGCGACCTTTTATTCAGAAAGCGGCCCAGGAGGTAAGTGAACAGATTCCAAAAAAGGCACACAAAGGATCCTGTCCAGTTTGCGGAGAGCCTCCTAGACTAGCAGTACTGAATAAAATCGGTAAAAAGGAAGTCACTTGTTCAAGATGCCATTTTGCATGGGAAGAGAAGAAAATTAGCTGCGCCCATTGTGGAACAGAAGAACCGGGACAAGTTGTCGTTATAAGAGTGGAAGAGGATGATAGTGCAGAAATCTATGCATGTAAGTCTTGTAACGGGTATACTAAAGTTATTGATACTCGGAAGTTATTAAAAGTAGCAACACCAGAATTACTAGATCTAAAAAGTATTCACTTAGACTATATGGCACAAGAAAACGGTTATGGATATGGGGAAGAGGAAGAAGAAGCTTCTCACTAAGAGGTGTTTAATTAATTATGAAAACAACAGGCATTATTTTAGCAGGTGGTAAATCAAGTAGAATGGGTACAAATAAAGCCCTTCTTACAATAGAAGGGAAAACGGTCATTGAACGGATCGTTGAGAGTTTAGAACAAATGGTGGATCACATCATTATCGTCACGAACCATTTCAGTGACTATGAATTTTTACAACTTCCAATGGTGGAGGACAAACAGAAGGATATGGGCCCCCTTGCTGGGATTGAGGCAGGTTTATCTGCGTCAAACACAGAAAAAAACTTGATTGTCGCCTGTGACATGCCTTTTATTTCGATAGACTTGGGTAAGTACTTACTTACCCTTTTAGACCATTACCAGGCAGCTGTACCGGAAATAGATGGGCAGTTGCATCCCCTTTTTGCAGCCTATCGCAAACAAATCGTGCCGCGTGTCGCCCAATCACTTTCTGAAAAACAACTCCGTATTAGACAACTATTACATACTATTCATGTTAAAATAGTAATAAACGAGGAATTAACTGCTCAAGGCATTTCTACAGAGCATATTTACTTTTTTAATATGAATCACCCAAATGAATATCATCAAGCAATGGATCTCATAAAGACAAAAGGTGGTGGGAGCGAATCATGAAATTTTTCCAAGTAAAATCAGTTGAGGAAACGTTTTCTCTTATTGACGAGTGGATCAAACCTTTATCTGAAAAAGAGGTAAAACCTCTACATGAAGCATTGAATTATATTTTGGCGGAAGACATCATTGTGAAAGAAAATGTTCCTGGGTTTCGTCGCTCGTCTGTTGACGGTTATGCCGTAAAGGCGGCCGATACATTTGGTTCCTCGGAAAACATGCCCGGATTTCTCACAGTAACAGGTGAAGTCTTGATGGGGGAGGCTCCAGACAAGGCGGTACAGGCTGGTGAAGCGATGTATGTCCCTACTGGTGGTATGCTTCCTGAAGGCAGTGATGCGGTGATCATGATTGAACACTGTGAGGATTTAAGCGGCCTACTTAATTTATACAGACAAGTCGCACCAGGGGAAAATGTGATTTCAGTTGGGGAAGATTTAAAAGAAGGAGAGCTTCTTGTTACCGTTGGAACAAAGTTGCGCGCTCAAGAATTAGGAGCCTTAGCTTCTCAAGGAATTACGGAGGTAACCGTTTACCGTAAACCTGTAATTGGCTATCTTTCAACAGGAGATGAAATTGTTCCAATAGAAACAAAAGAGCTTGGAATTGGACAAGTTCGTGATATGAACGGGATTACGATTGGCTCCCTTGTAACCGAGTGGGGCTGTGAATTTTTGTATGGTGGAATTGTGGAGGATCGCCGTGATGAGTTAGAAAGGGCGACCAAAGAAATGCTTGAAAAAACCGATTGCTTTATTCTTTCAGGAGGAAGCTCGGTTGGAACGAAAGACTATTCGGTTGAAGTGATTGATTCCCTTGGCAAGCCAGGTGTATTTGTTCATGGCGTTTCAATAAAGCCAGGTAAACCTACGATTTTAGCATCTGCTAATGGGAAACCGATTATGGGCCTGCCCGGTCATCCTGCTTCAGCGATGATCATTTTTTATCTTTTTGGTAAGGCCATTTTACATAGATTACAAGGTTGGAATGGCACTGAGAAAAACTTAGCGAAAGCGGTTGTAACAAAGAATCTTCCTTCTACAATGGGAAGAACCGATTATATTCGGGCACAAGTTTACTATGAAAATAATCAATGGTATGCAGAGCCGATTCTGGGGAAGTCTGGGCTTATATCGACCCTAGTAAAAAGTGAAGGAATGATTGAAATTCCGGAAAAAAGCGAAGGTGTTCAAAAAGGAGATACGGTGACAGTCAGATTATTTGGGTAGGTGATCGGAATGAAGAGGGCAAAATATAAACGCAAAATTTATTTGCAAGACACACCAAGAGAAGAAGCTTTACAAGAACTGTTACGTAATTTTAATCCTGAGCGACAGGTTGAAACGATTCCAAGTACACAAGCATTAGGCAGAGTAACCGCTGCACCCATTTTTGCAAAAATGTCAAGTCCGCATTATCATGCCTCAGCCATGGATGGGATCGCTGTGAAAGCTGAGGAAACATTTGCCGCCCATGAGCAAAACCCCGTTGCTCTGAAGCTGAATGAAGGATTTGTGTACGTAAATACAGGGAATGAAATCCCTTCACCCTATAACGCGGTAATTATGATTGAATATGTTCAAGAACTTGATGAGGAAACGGTGGAAATTATTGAGCCAGCTTCACCTTGGCAACATATCCGCCCAATTGGTGAGGATATTGTTCAAGAGGAAATGCTATTTCCACAAGGTCACAAAGTCCGTCCTGTCGATATTGGCGTTTTGCTTGCTTCACAATGCATCGAAATTCCTGTGATGAAAAAACCGGTCGTGTCCATTATTCCAACGGGAGATGAGCTCGTGTTTCCGAATGGAGAAACCCCGCCAGGAAAACTGGTTGAATTTAATGGCTCGGTGATGGCGAACTATATCCATGAATGGGGCGGTGAACCACAGCTAACTTCCATTGTTAATGATGAGCCAGAAGACATTAAAAACGTATTGCTACATGCGGTTGACCATGCTGACATTGTCATTATTAATGCAGGATCTTCCGCAGGTTCTGAAGATTATACGGTTCATATTATTGAGGAATTGGGTGAGGTTTATACACATGGGGTCGCAACAAGACCTGGCAAACCGATCGTGCTTGGGAAAATTAAAGACAAGCTTGTTATTGGGGTTCCTGGTTACCCTGTCTCCGCCTATTTGGATTTAGAATGGTTTGTTCAGCCGCTAGTTTGTGACTATTTACAAGTACCGGTACCAAAGCGGCCAACATTAAAGGTGAAGTTAGGTCGCCGGATTGTCGGTACGATGGGAGCGGAAGACTTTATTCGGATGAGTATTGGTCATGTCAACGGGGAATATGTTGCCAATCCATTGCCAAGAGCTGCCGGTGTAACGATGAGCCTTGTGAAGGCAGATGGGATGCTTCACATTCCGTCACAAATCCTTGGTTTTGAGCAAGGAGAAACAGTTGAAGTCGAGCTATTAAAACCGATTGAGGAAATCAGCCAAGCGATCGTTTTTAATGGGAGCCATGATTTAACGATTGATTTATTATCTTCGCATTTGAAAAAGGTTAACACGAGTACGAAAATTATTTCGTCTCATGTCGGCAGTATGGCTGGATTGATGGCGATTAAAAAAGGCGAAGCCCATGTCGCTGGGGTCCACTTGCTTGATCCTGAAAGTAACACCTATAATATCCCGTATATTAAGAGGTTTTTAGCGGGAGAAGAAGTGGTTCTATATCCTTTTTTAAAGCGTCAACAGGGCTGGTTTGTAGCTAAAGGCAATCCGATGGGGATACAGAGTATAAAGGATATTACCGATAAAAAGGCTCAATTTGTTAATCGCCAAAAAGGGGCAGGTACTAGAATCTTGTTTGATTTGTTATTAAAAGAAGCAGGGCTCACTTCTGAGAGTATCATTGGGTACAACCGGGAAATGTTTTCCCACTTAAGTGTTGCAGCTGAAGTGAAGGTGGATGAAGAGGCAATCGGTCTAGGCATTTATTCTGCAGCAAAAACGATGGATATTGATTTTATTCCAGTGTCAGATGAAAGCTATGATTTATTAATGACGAAGGAATTTTATGAAAGTCAAGCTGGACAAGGGTTAGTATCTGTCATTCAAAGTGAAGCTTTTAAACAAGATGTTGCCGAAATTGGTGGCTATTTGGTGGTCGATCATCCAGAGCCCATTTATTTTGGGAAGGATTAACCTTAATGGAGGTGTATGGGAAACAATGAAGTATTATGAAATTTCAAAGGATCCAATTAATATACAGGAAGTGATTGATAAAGTTGTTCGCCGTGAGGCAGGTGCAATTACGACTTTTATCGGCACAGTAAGGGAACTAACCCATGGAAAGAAGACACTTTATCTTATTTATGAGGCATATGAGGCAATGGCTGTTAAAAAGCTAGAACAAATCGGCGATGAAATTGAAGAAAAGTGGCCAGGTTCTACTGTAGCCATCACACATAGAGTTGGCAAATTGGATATTACCGATGTGGCTGTTGTGATTGCTGTTTCCACTCCACACCGGCCAGATGCCTATGAAGCAAATCGATATGCGATTGAAAGAATTAAAGAAATCGTTCCTATTTGGAAGAAAGAACATTGGGAAGATGGCGAAGAATGGATTGGGGATCAAAAAGAAACGGTGGCCTATCCATCTGGAAAACCTGAGGAGAGTGATTTAAATGAATAATATTCTCTTTTTTGCTCACCTACGCGATGTCGTTGGCCAAGATCACGTAGAAATGGAAGCGAACGGTCTAACAGTTACCGGCCTTAAACAACAAATAGCGGAAAAATACGACCTAAAAGTAGACAACATCATGGTCTCCATTAACGAGGAATTTGCCACAGGCGACGACATCATACAAAATGGTGACGTCATCGCATTCATTCCACCTGTTAGTGGGGGATGAAACAGGGGGACGGTTCTGCTGTTTCACTAAGGATCAATATGGGTATTAATGGTAAAATACGAGTAACCCCCCTGAAAATACGAGTAAAGGGGTAAAGTATACGAATAACCCCATTAAAAATACGAGTAAAGGTCCGAAAAATACGAATAACGCCCTGATAGCAGTAATTATTATTAAAAAATCCTCTCCATTTGGAGGTGTCATATGTTTGAACGATATTCCCGGCAGATGTTATTTTCACCCATAGGGAAAGAAGGACAGGAAAAAATTCGCTCGAAGCATGTTTTGATGATTGGGGCTGGGGCACTTGGCTCGGGAAACGCAGAAATGCTGACAAGAGCAGGCGTTGGTGCCATCACGATTGTGGACCGAGATTATGTTGAGGCCAGTAATCTTCAGCGCCAACAGCTTTATACAGAACAAGATGTTGAGCAAAAGCTACCAAAAGCAGCGGCGGCTGAAAAACGCTTAAAACAAATCAATTCAGAGGTGACCATTCATTCTGTTATCGGTGATGCAACTCCTGAATTGCTAGCAGAATTAGTGCAAGGCAAAGATTTAATCATCGATGCGACAGATAACTTTGAAACAAGGTTAGCTATAAACGATATCTCACAGAAATATAATGTTCCATGGGTATATGGGGCAATTATTGGAAGCTTTGGCATGAGCTTTACGATTATCCCAGGAAAAACTCCTTGTCTAAATTGCTTGTTAAAGTCGCTCCCGATGCAGCAAGGAATGACTTGTGATACAGTCGGTGTTATTTCACCTACGGTTGGGATGGTTGTTTCTCTACAAACGGCAGAGGCATTAAAGATTCTTGTAGAGGACTGGGAAGCGGTTCGCACGACCTTTGTCAGCTTCGATCTATGGAGAAATCAATATTCAAGCATGAAAATGACAAAGGCAAAAGATGAATCTTGTTTATCATGTGGAAACGAGCGGACTTATCCATTTTTAGATAGTGATAATTTAACAAAATCAACGGTCCTTTGTGGAAGGGATACCGTTCAAGTTCGACCGGCTAGACCACTAGAAATTTCATTAGAGGAACTGGCGAATCAATTAACAAGTGTTGGTTACGAGGTGAAGGGAAACCCATACCTTATATCCGTTGAGACCAATCAAGAGAGAATCGTGATTTTTAAGGATGGTCGAGCACTTGTTCATGGAACAAAGGATTTAACAGCTGCAAAGACGCTATATAATCGAATATTAGGCTAATTGTTGATAAAGAGTACGACAAAGTTCGTGCTCTTTTTTTGTTGCATTACAAGTTTGTAGTCGTTTTGTAACATAAATGAAATGAAAATAATCTATTAATCTACATTATTCGACGTTATAATGGGTAAGGATTTGGAAAATGTTGATAGGTGATTGTTACCTATTTTACATAAAAGTAGCTATGTTAAAGTTATATGGCTAATTTGGCATTAACATTATGTTATCTAACAAAATTTTTACAAAAGGTCATCAAGTAAAATAAAGCGATATAATCATCAATAGACTCTATACATGAATGATTTTACGAAGATAACAAGGGCATCGTTATCTTTATACATAAGTTAGTAGGGAGCGAAATATTTTGAAGAAGACTATAATGAGTATTATATTAATATCAATTATAGGTTTTGCAGGTATTCTAGGCGGCACACCG
This sequence comes from Niallia sp. XMNu-256, assembly GCF_036670015.1. Taxonomy (NCBI): domain Bacteria; kingdom Bacillati; phylum Bacillota; class Bacilli; order Caryophanales; family Bacillaceae; genus Niallia; species Niallia sp. XMNu-256. Next base: position 4,044,942 of record NZ_CP137636.1, on the reverse strand, counting down.
GCTAAAGCAGAATCTGTTACAGCGATTAATGAAGAAATTAGTAGTTTAGAAGAACAATTGCAACAAGCATCAGCACAATTAAAAAAGCTAACAGAGACAGTGAATGAAACACAAACAAAAATAGAACAGAAAAATCAAGAGATTTCTACGACAAAGACTGAAATTGAAAGTTTGCAAAATGAGATTGCTGAAATTGAGAAACGAATTGAAGCACGTAATGTTGTTCTAAAAGAGCGTGCACGTTCGTTACAAGAGTCAGGTGGAACGGTCAGCTACTTAGAAGTATTATTAGGTGCGCAAAGCTTTAGCGATTTTATTAATCGGACAGAAGCAGTAGCAACCATTGTTACAGCAGATAAAACGATTCTTGAAGAACATGCTAGAGATATGGAACGTGTGGAAAATGCAAAGTTAGAAGTGGAGACTAGACTGCAATCATTAGAAACCATGCTGACTGATTTAAAAGCAATGGAAGCTGAGACAAACCAAAAGATGCAGGAGTTAGAAGATAAAGAAGGTAAGTTACAAGCGGAAGTAAGTACTTTAGTTGAAAAGAAAGAGGCATTATTGGCTGAAGAAGCGGCTAAGGCTGCAGCAGCGGCAAAAGCAGCAGAAGAAGCTGCAAAAGCTGCAAGTGCATCACAACCAGCTGCTCAAACATCAAATAGTACAGCACCAGCGACAACTACAAACTCTGCCCCAGCCCCAGCAGCTTCTGTAAAGACAAGCGGAGGATTTGGCTGGCCAGCAGTAGGTGGAATTATCACTTCTTATCAAGGACAACGTTGGGGACGTCTACATAAAGGAATTGATATTGCAGGCGTATCAAATCGCGCCATCTTAGCATCACAAGGCGGAACCGTTACATTTGCCGGCTGGCATGATTCATTTGGTAACTATGTTAAAATCAATCACCCGAATGGCTATATGACTTTATATGCACATATGTCCTCATTAAATGTATCGGCTGGACAAACTGTATCAAAAGGTCAGCAAATTGGTGTCATGGGCTCAACTGGACATTCAACAGGAATGCACCTTCACTTTGAAGTCCATCAAAATGGCAGACTATTAAATCCAATGGATGTTCTATAATTGATTAGATGAACGAATTTGATAATGATATAAAAAAGCGATGGCTGGATAAACGGTCATCGCTTTTTCATATATATTTTATAACTGATTATAGCTAGTTTACAATCTTCCTTTGTTTTGCAAAAACTACTTTCCGTCTTAAAGGTGCTATTATTTTCCTTTTCGTGTAAAATATTTAATGAAAGGTTAAGGATATGCTTTTGGAGGTAATTATGGAAATTTCAGTTGATAAGCTCTTACATAAGATGGAAGAAAAGTTAAAGGAAGCGAAGGAAACGGGTTCAGATGCCGTGATTCGCGAGCGAATTCATGCAATAAAAACAATGTGTGAACTTATTTTAGAAGAACCGTCTACAACAAACACAACCGTGAGCCAATCATCCAATTTGCAAGTGGCAAAACCCATTTATACAGGACAAGGATCAAGTTTGCCAAACCAACCACAACGATTAATTATCGATGAAGAGTCAAATGGAGAGTCCATTTTTGATTTTTAAAATAAAGCTGTTTTCGTAAAGTTTGTTGTTAAAATTTAAAGGCTAATTTTAACGTGGACATAGCTATTTCCGGGCTTCAATTCAGTTTTCAGCTCTTTTCTCTTCTGTTAAAACCTGATACACAGTGAAAAACTTAGGTTAAACATCCTGTTTTTTATACTATAAGCAACAATGTCTGAGAAAAGAGCCTAAAATAAAGGAAGGGAGAAGGAGTCTTAATGAAAATATTTGTGATTATTGGGGCTGTATTTACGGCTCTTTCCGTTGCGTTCGGAGCATTTGGTGCTCATATTCTTGAACGAATCCTTGAACCTAGATATTTAGAAACGTGGGGAACAGGGGTTACATACCAGATGCTGCATGCAGTTGGGATTATATTGGTCGGATTGTTAATGGGGAAACTGCCAGGAAATACGTTATTGTCATGGTCAGGTTGGTTAATGGTCATTGGGATTCTATTGTTTTCAGGAAGTTTGTTTGTCCTAAGTATAACGAAGATTAGTATGTTAGGAGCGATCACTCCTCTAGGCGGTGTATCGTTTATCATTGCTTGGGTGTTAATGATTGTAGCGGCTGTTAAATATTTGTAAGTGAATAAATCAAACCGATACAGTTACATATCGCTATATGAAAAGGGAGTTCGAGATGATGTCGAACTCCCTTTCTATTAGACTTAATGAGCAGTAAGTCCCCCTATTGATGGGAGTTTCCCTTTATCTCGGTGGAAAAGTCGCAAGACCACCAGTACCACCAAAGGATGGTTCATATTCAATTTCTTCAGTAAATGTCACATAATCAAGGTAAACCATCGGCAGTAATAAACGTTGGCCGGTTTCAGGGTCACTGAGAATTAAATGATCTCTCCCAGCAGCCTCGATAATCCCCGTCCATGTTTTTGCATTCCATTCGCGGTTACCTTCAAATGTGGCATGAACAGTTGCAAGCTTGCCACGATTTAGGCGCAGAATATTTTCAATATAAGATTGTTCCATTGGGAGCATTCCTGCTCCACCGACTGTCCCAGGTGCCCCTCCACCTCCAGTAGGTGGTATAAATCCAGCCTGCGGATATTGTGGGTATTGATATTGTGGAGCAACCGCTGGCTGCATCGGTCCAGCTCCCCCGTGATATGGATTTTGCTTGTATGGATAATATTGATTCATGTAATTCCCTCCTAGTTCCCTTAATAAAGGTTGAAAATATCATATAAAAGATGACTCAAGTTATAAGTACTACTCACTAAATAATGAATATGGAAAAAGAGGCTTGATTATGACAAAAACATGGAGATTTAAAATGAGGGTCAGCAGCAATGCGGGTCACTAAGATGGTTTGCGCAGGCATCCATTCCCGGTTAAAGTGGGAAAATGAGGACAAAAAGAGGGCGACGTCGCGACGCCACCCTCTTAACTTTTACTTCACATCAAAAAATGAATGGATTTTTTCTTCAGAAAGAATATTTCCAACAAAGAAAGCACCAAATTCACCGTATCTTGCACTTACTTCATCAAAGCGCATTTCATAAATAAGCTTTTTAAATTGAATCACATCATCTGCAAATAAGGTAACGCCCCACTCGTAATCATCAAAACCAACGGAGCCGGTAATGATTTGTTTCACTTTTCCGGCATATTGACGGCCAATCATGCCATGACTTCTCATTAATTCCTGACGCTCAGACATAGACAACATATACCAGTTATCATTTCCTTGGCGACGCTTGTCCATTGGATAGAAACAAACATGGTTTGCCTTTGGTAAAATTGGGTATAGTCTTGAGCGAACATGAGGGTTTTGATATGGATCTTCTCCATCATCTGAAGAAAGGTAATTACTAAGCTCTACAACTGAAACATATGACCCAGATGGAATCGTATACTCGGCCAGCTTTGTCTTGTTAAATTCAGTTTCTAATTCATTAAGCTCTTCCATCGTTGGACGTAAAATCATCATCATAAAATCAGCTTTTTGGCCAACAATTGTATAAAGAGCATGACTGCCGTTATTCTCGCTTTGAGTTCCATTCAGTTTGTCTAATAAACTTCTAAATTCCTGAAGGGCGGATTCTCTTTCCTCACTAGATAAATCTTTCCATGAACTCCAATCCACCGTGCGGAAATCATGTAAGCAATACCAGCCATCCAATGTTTTTGCTGCTTCACTCATTACTACCACTCCTATTTCGATTTTAACACTACTATAGCATAGTTTTACCATTTGCTCATGAAAGAAACCCTAAACCGAAGAACAGTGGTTTGTGCATAATGAAAAGAAAAAGAGAAATAATAGTATAGGTAACAATGAAACGATTTTTTATTAATTGGGATTATATTACATATTTGTCGTTAATTGTTGAAAAATGCCAATTGTAGTATTCTAGTAATGGAATGGAAATTGATTAGGAGGTCATCAAATGAGTGACTTATTCTCAGGTCTAAAAGATAAAGTGTCAGGTAAAAATCTAAAAATTGTTTTTCCGGAAGGGTTAGATGAAAGAGTGTTAGCAGCAGCGGGACGTTTAGCTGCAGATGGAGTGTTAACCCCGATTATTGTGGGAAATATTGAGCAAGTTGAAGCGAAAGCAAAAGAATTGAATGTATCATTGGATAATGCTGAAATCTATGATCCAGCTAGTTATGCGGAATTTGATGCGTTAGTTGCTTCATTTATTGAGCGTCGTAAAGGAAAAGCAACAGAAGAATCAGCACGTAAAACGCTTTTAGATGAAAACTATTTTGGAACAATGCTGGTTTATACAGGTAAAGCGGATGGTCTTGTTAGCGGTGCAGCTCACTCAACGGCTGACACGGTACGACCTGCCCTACAAATTATTAAAACAAAAGAAGGCGTCAGCAAAACATCAGGCGTGTTCATCATGGCTCGTGAGGATGAAAAATATGTTTTTGCTGATTGTGCGATTAACATTTCTCCTGACAGCAATGATTTGGCTGAAATTGCGATTGAAAGTGCCAAAACAGCAGAAATGTTTGATGTTGAACCACGTGTGGCCATGTTAAGTTTCTCAACAAAAGGGTCAGCTAAATCTCCTGAAACAGAGAAGGTTGCAAAGGCCGTTGAAGAGGCAAAGAAACGTGCTCCACAATTAGTAGTTGATGGAGAATTCCAATTTGACGCAGCTTTTGTTCCTTCTGTTGCGAAAAAGAAAGCGCCTGGCTCTGTTCTTCAAGGGGATGCCACTGTATTTGTATTCCCAAGTCTTGAAGCGGGTAATATCGGTTACAAAATTGCCCAACGTTTAGGTAATTTTGATGCAGTAGGTCCAATTTTACAAGGATTAAATGCCCCAGTGAATGACCTTTCTCGTGGGTGTAATGAAGATGATGTCTATAAATTAGCATTAATTACGGCTGCCCAAGCACTAGCAAAATAAGGTAAGTGAGAGCCTATCAATAGATGGGCTCTTTTGTATGGAAACACGCTGAATATGGAGCAAGTTGTCCAAGTTGCCCTACTCGGTTTTGGAGCAACTTCACTTAAGGGCGTTATTATAATGAAAGCAATCGTGTTATACTAGTGATTAGTAAACAAGAATTTAGGAGAATCTCATGGAGACAAGTTATGACTTATTAACACAAGACCATTGGAGGGTTATTGACCAATCCTCCGCAGGTTTATATAACCGTGCACTAGAGTCCTTCGCAATCGATGACACACTCTGTGCAGCTGTGGGAAAAGAACTTTCCCCTGCAACAGCAAGATCATGGGTACATCAAAAAACGATTGTACTAGGAATACAAGATACAAAGTTGCCTTTCTTACAAGACGGGGTAGCCTTTTTACGTGAAAATGGCTATGACGTTATCGTAAGAAATTCAGGCGGTCTGGCAGTTGTTTTGGATGAAGGAGTCTTAAACTTGTCACTTGTTCTGCCTGAAAGTGTGAAAAGAATTGACATCAATCGCGGATATGATGCGATGTGGGAACTCATTAAAGAGATGTTTCGCGATGTTGATGTGGAGATCGAGGCCCGAGAAATAGTTGGTTCGTATTGTCCAGGAAGCTATGATCTGAGTATAGATGGAAAAAAGTTTGCTGGGATTTCACAGCGGCGAATTCGAGGCGGGGTTGCCGTTCAAATCTATCTATGTATTACGGGCAGTGGCAGCGAACGGGCTGAGCTGATTAAACAATTTTATGAACGTAGTAAAAAAGGAATGGAAACGAAGCATATATACCCTGATATTGTTCCAGAGGTCATGGCTTCGTTATCAGAGCTTCTGTCTACGAACTTGACGATACAAGATGTGATGCTAAGGTTTCTTAAAGTACTTCAAACAAAGTCCAATAGGCTTACAGCAGAGTCATTATCAACGGAAGAAGTTTCATTATATCAAGGGTATCTAGAGAGAGTGATAGAGAGAAATAATCATGTATTAGGGGAATGATAAAAAGCCGCAAGCTTCTTATGCTGCGGCTTATAGAGTGAAATTCTATAAGTGGGGGCCAGCAGGGTGCTGGTCGCACAGACGTTGCGTAGGTGGATTCAGTCTGTGTTCAATTTCGGAGCTTTTTGCGGACAGTTGATTCCCCACCTATGTCTTATATTATACTTAGAATCTTTGGATGGGACCCTTACTGCCCGTTAAGCCTCATAAAGGAATTGTTGCCAATCTCCTACTCAGCGACCTTTTCTAAGTTCCCATTTCGGTCCATTTTAAAGGTAGTATTAGAACGGTCCTCTTCCTCAAACAGGGCAAGTTTGCGGGCACGATTCATAATTTTCATTAATGTCTCGTAATCTTCTTGCATGATTCCTGTGTTTTCTTCCATTTCTTCAATTTTCATCTCTAGCTCTTTATTTTTTGCTCGTGCGTCTGCTAATTCACGTTTTAATCTTTCATTCTCCGTTTTTAAAATATCAAGGTGTAGATTAGAACGTTTTAAGTTTTCTAAATAAGTAATAACATAATCAATAGAACCTGAATTTGGTGCCACGGTTGTTGGGTTCACCGGATTTGTTTGTACTGGAACACTCATTTCTTCGCTCATTTCGACTTCCATGCTTGGAAACTCTTGGAATTCAGGTTGAACCGGCATCTCTACACTTGGGGTTACAGCAATGGACTCAATTTCTTCTATACTAGGTTGTGGTGGTGAGTATAATAGTTTCTTTTTGCCACCTTGGTCTTTGCCGAGAATTCTTTGTCTTTGCTTTCGTTGCTTTTTCGCTAATTGCAACGCTTTTTCATAGTTATGTCTTACGACTGCATTCCATCTGAAGCCACAAGCCGCAGAGGTTCTATTAAGCTTGTCACCTACTTCTTCAAAGGCATTCAGTTGTGTGCTGCCTTCTCTCACATGTCTTAGAACCGTTTCAGCTAGTAGTAAATCATCTTCTTCTGTCCATGCATCTTGTCTTACTTTCAATTTCTTCAACTCCCATTAAAGTAGTTTTTTATTTTATAAAATAATTTCGTTATCTTCATGATGTCCAACTTTAAGAAGTCTTATACAGTGATTAAAAGGATAGTAGATTATATTTGTAAAAATTTTTCAATAAAGTGAAACTTCCATCAGTGGGGGTTTTCTTTCATCCACACTGATTTAGTCACGCAGAGCCTGATTGATTTATTTAAGGGCTAAAGCCCAAAGATAAATCTTATTTCACCCATCGGAGCTTTACGGACAGTTGATCCCCCGCCTATCTTCTTTTATTTTACTTAGAATCTTGAGGTGGGGATCTTACTGCCCGTTAAGCCTGAAAAAAGGTCAACTTGCAATTCACTACATTAAGCTGTAAAATACCTCATAGTGAAAAAAGCATGTTTTAAAACTCACTACTTAATAGAAGAGTGAGTTGGTTAATAGAAAGGGATGTAGAATAAATGGCAACAGAGTTTCGAGTCTGCGATGATTGTCAGGCAGTGAATTTGAAAACATTAATCCCCTTATTGAAAAAGATTGATCCTGATGCAAGTATTGAGATAGGCTGTCAATCATACTGCGGACCAGGTCGCAAAAAGACCTTTGCGTTTGTCAATAATCGACCACTAGCGGCTTTGACTGAAGAAGAGCTAGAGGAAAAAATTAAAAAGAAGTTAAAAAAATAACCGGAACTTCCATTTATGGGAGTTTTTCTCCTTTTATCAGATCTAACGGGAAGTAAGACCCGCTTCAAAATTCTATTTGCAAAAATAGAAGATACTGGGGGATTATGGATCGTAAAGCTCTGAAATAATGAACACAGATGAAATGCGCTTTCCGCAACGTCTGTGTGACCAGCAGGCCTGCTAGCCTCAGCTAATCATCAGTAAGAGATAAAGGAACTCCCCACTTATGGAAGTTTCACTTTATCTAGCAAATGTACGTGAGCTCATGTTTGGCTTTTGTCGATTATTGGAAGGATTTGTGGAATGTAATGGAGAATAGATTAGAAAGGTATGACCTAATGAAAGAGGGAAGAAAATGGCCTATTCACAAGAAAAGCTTTCAGAAGAGAAGGTATTTAAAGACCCTGTTCATCGTTATGTGCATGTGCGTGACCGTGTAATCTGGGACTTGATTGGAACAAAGGAGTTCCAGCGGTTAAGAAGAATCAAACAGCTAGGTACAACGTATTTAACTTTTCACGGTGCAGAACATAGCCGGTTTAACCATTCTCTAGGTGTATATGAAATCATTCGGCGTATTGTCGATGATGTATTCGCGGGGCGTCCTGGTTGGAACCAAGAAGAACGCTTGCTTTCTCTTTGTGCTGCATTGCTTCACGATTTAGGGCATGGGCCTTTCTCACATTCCTTCGAAAAGGTATTCCAATTAGACCATGAACAATTTACACAAGCGATTATATTAGGAGATACAGAGGTTCATGCTGTTTTACAAAAGGTAGACGCTGACTTCCCTAAAAAAGTTGCAGAGGTAATTGCCAAAACATATAAAGATAAATTAGTTGTTAGCTTGATTTCGAGTCAAATTGATGCAGACCGGATGGATTATTTGCAACGTGACGCTTATTTTACGGGTGTAAGTTATGGTCATTTTGATATGGAGCGGATCCTGAGAGTGATGAGGCCGCTGGAGGATCAAGTCGTCATTAAGAAAAGCGGCATGCATGCAGTAGAGGATTATATTATGAGTCGCTATCAAATGTATTGGCAAGTATATTTTCATCCGGTGACTCGCAGTGCAGAGGTTATTTTAACGAAAATATTACACCGAGCAAAAGCGCTTCATGAACAATATTATTCTTTTAAATATCATCCGATCCACTTTTATTCCTTATTCGAATCAGAAATTACCCTTGAGGATTATTTAAGGTTAGATGAATCGGTCATTCTGTATTATTTTCAAATGTGGCAGGATGAGGATGACCCGATTTTGAGTGATTTATGTCGTCGTTTCGTCAATCGAAACTTATTTAAGTATGCGGAGTTTGATCCGGCGAAAGAATATCGGAAGGTTGCTGAGCTTTCGGTCTTGTTTGAGAAGGCGGGAATTGACCCTGATTATTATTTGGTTGTCGACTCTTCATCAGATTTGCCGTACGATTTTTACCGGCCGGGTGAGGAAGAAGAGCGCTTGCCTATTGGGTTACTCATGAAAAATGGAGACATTCACGAGCTTTCACGGGAATCAGAAATTGTCGATGCGATTTCTGGAAAAAGGAGAACAGACCACAAACTCTATTTTCCAGCCGACTTTTTATATGATAATCGTTCAAAAGGGAATATTAAGAAGCAAATTCGTGAACTTTTAGATTTAGCAGATCGTGACTAATGGCACTATATGAAGAGATGGGAAAAGGTAGGAGTTGAACGAATGTTAGAGGATCACACTAAAATCATGCATGCGATTGCTGAGTCTGGTGAAATTATCGGCAGAAAAAAGTTGCAAAAGATGATTTTTATTGCGAAAAAATTAACCTTTCCATTTGCGGAGAAATTCCAGTTTCATTTTTTTGGCCCCTATTCAGAGGAGCTCACACTTCGAATTGAGGAGCTTTGTAATATGGGCTTTCTCAATGAAGTCAAAGAGAAAAAAGGTGGTTACTACCAATATCGTTATACGCTAACAGAGGATGGCAAGCAATTTTTAGCTGTGAATAAAATGGATATCCCCCATTTGCAAGATTGTATGATCGATATGAATGGTCAAAATGCGAGATTCCTTGAACTCGTTTCAACGGTTTTATATTTTAATAATTTACCGCGTGAAGAGGTCCAAGACAAAGTGTTTACATTAAAAAGCAAACAGCGATATACAGTAGAAGAAGTGGACCAAGCTTATGAATATATTGAGACTTTAAAAGGGAAAGTTCAGCTTGTTTAATGGATGAATAAAGAGGAGTCGATCACCTATCTTTTCATAGGCGATCAGGCTCCTCTTTTTTGATACGAAGAAACGGCTTTTTATTGATCGCTAAAAAGCTTTCCACCTGTCCCGTAATCGTTTTTGTTCATTTCCTCGATGAAAACAGTGACCTTTTCTCTTGTCGCTCCCGTTGTTTCAACAACCGCTTCTGTTACTTTTTCAACTAATGCTCTTTTTTGTTCGACTGTTCTGCCCTCTAGCATTTTCACGGTTACATATGGCATTTGTATGGACCTCCTAGTTTTTTTATTAACATGGTCTAGTTTTCCATAACTATTCGTGATAAGCAAGTCGCAAGAAGGGACGATAGCTTCAATTTTCACTTTATCTCAGTAATCATGTATAATTTTGATTAGATTAGCGCGAAAAGTTAAATGCAAAGGAGTTTTGCCGTTGGATGGATTCTCAAGTTTTTTAGCCTACCCATTGGAACAGATCCCGTATGTAGCGATCACCTTGATTATTGCCTTTTCGGTTCATGAATTTGCCCATGCTTTTACAGCTTGGAAATTTGGTGATGACACGGCTAAGAATCAAGGAAGATTAACTTTGAATCCGATTTCTCATTTGGATCCAATTGGTACAATCCTAATTTTTATTGCCGGATTTGGCTGGGCTCGCCCGGTTCCGGTTAACCGATTTTTCTTTAAAAAGCCGCGATTGGCAGGAATTTTAGTCTCATTTGCAGGACCGTTAAGCAACTTGATCTTAGTTTGTCTTGGGTTCCTCATTTGGTACGGATTGCTGGCCTCAGGGGCTGCCGCAAGTCTGCCTTCGTTCGTTTCAGACTTTTTTAATATTTTTATTGGGTTAAATGCAGTGTTATTTGTGTTTAACTTGTTGCCGATACCACCGTTAGATGGCTACCGGATTATTGAGGATCTGGCACCTATGGATGTTCGCGCCAAGATGACCCAGTTTGAACAATATGGCATGTTAATCTTTTTAATTTTAGTACTAACCCCACTTGATCGATATACCATCCAACCGATTTTTGGGACTGTCTTGCCGTGGTTAGTAGGCGGGTTAAATGACTTTTTCCAGGGGTGGTTTTTTTAAAGCGATATGATCCTTTTTTGGACAGGCAGTGTGTTCATAAAGAGATTCAGTTAATCACATAATGAAGTACTAGATAACTTTTCAACAGAATAGAGAAAGGGAGTTTTTATAATGGAAGAAAAGAAAAAAAGGAAAGTTCAGTTTAATATTATTAAAAATGACCCGATGGATGGGCATAAAGGGTTTGGAAAAGGCGTTCTCAGCCTTAATAATGTCTCTCCGGTTATTATTGATGTGGATGAATGTGAAGCGATCATTGATATCGGTGCGTTACATGCCCGCAGTGTAGTGGAAAAGGGAATTAAGTTCCTGCCTAATAAAGAGGAAGTTCCAAATGGAAGGCCGTATTGGCTTGTGTGGGTAACCATTGACCGTGCGGAAGAAGGTCCTTATTACGCGGGCGTCACCGCTTGTGAAATGACGGTTGACCGCTCGATCCGCAGAGGATACAAGTCTTTGCCTGAGCATGTGAATCGTATGGACAAATCCATCAAGCGACATATAATTGTCGATCATATGGATGAAAAGTCCAAAGTGGTATTACGCGACTTTTTGAAAAACCATAATGCCGATATGTGGGAAAGCTCTTCGCAGAAATTAAAGGATGATTTGCTGGGATAGGATTAGAATATTTAGGTTGGCCACTATTTTTCGATGAAATAGTGGTTTTTTTGTTGAATGGATCGTTAGTTAGCTCTGATAGCGGTGATCGCTGGAGTGGTCAGGGGAAGTTGCGTTTATCGGTGGAGTGATAGCAGCAAAAATAGGGATAGGAGCGTGAAATTGCTTTTATCAGAGGGTGGATAACAGAAAAAATAGAGGTAGGAGTGCGAATTTGCTTTTATCGGAGGAGTGATAGCAGCAAAAATAGGGGTAGGAGCGCGAATTTGCTTTTATCAGAGGGGGGATAACAGCAAAAATAGAGGTAGGAGTGTGAATTTGCTTTTATCGAATGGTGGATAACAGCAAAAATAAAGAGATACATAAAAAAACGGGGTATAACGTGTTAATAGCCAAAATGCAGCGTTGGGCGTAAAATTGGCAGGATCCCGCCTAACACAAAAAAATCCGCGGCCTGAAACCTCAATCGATTTCAAACAGCGGCTCATTCTTTTACGTCCACGGAAGAACCTTTTTATACCAAGGGATCTTCGGCTTTTCGTCCTTAGGAGAAGCAGGAGGCTTTTTACCATCCTTTGATGACTCATGCTGATATAAGTGTTCTGTACAATATTCAGTGGGTTCTGTTCCGGTTGCAAAATAGGTAAATCTCCGTACTGGACAATCTTCGGTTGCTAGTTTCCCGGTAGCAGGATCCATGTAGACACCGACCGTTCCCTCCGGAGCTTTAAAGGCTTTAACTGGCTTATCATGTAGGGCCTTTTCCATAAATTGAACCCATATCTTTTTTGCATACGTTTTATCAACGGTTAGCTCAAGTTCGCGGCCATCATCATATCCAGTCCAAACCGCTGATACGAGCTGTGGCGTATAACCAATCATCCAACGGTCTCCACCTGTTGAACCGGATTTACCGGCATAGGTTCGTGTAACCTCTTTTAGCATAGAATTGCCTGTTACGCTCGCATAACCGTTTAGTTTTTTATCGAACATTCCCGTCATCATATGGGTCATCACAAAGGCTAATTGGGGTTGCAACACTACTTTCGACTCTTTGTGATGTTCGTAAATAATATCCCCTTTATGATTTTCAACGCGCTTGATCATCACAGGTTCAACTTGTTTTCCACCATTAGCAAACAAACTATAGGCGTTTGCCATTTCAATCACTTTAACCCCTGACGTGCCAAGGGCCAGTGAAGGAACTTTGACCATATCAGTGGAGATTCCGAATCGCTTGGCGGTTTCAACCAAAGTTTCTTCACCTAAAAATAAATGAGTTTTGACTGCATAAACGTTGTCTGATACTGCAAGTGCCTGGGCCATCGTCACATTATCTTCCGCATACTGATTATTAAAATTATGCGGAGTGTATTCCGCTCGATCATCATCAAATCGGAAGGTCGTTTTCGTGCTAAACATATTCGTAGCAGGGGTAAAGCCTTGTTCCAGAGCAGCATAATAAAGCAGTGGTTTTAACGTTGAGCCTGGCTGCCTTACTGCCTGAGTTACACGGTTAAAGGGGCTCTCCGTATAATCCCTGCCACCGACCATCGCCTTCACATACCCAGATTTCGGATCCATCGCCACAAATCCGACTTGAATATCAGAGTTCTCGGTCATTCTTGTTTCAATCACTTCTTCTGCAATTTTTTGTTGGTCTAAGTTTAAAGTGGTGTAAACCTTTAAACCACCAAGGGCAATTGTTCGTTCATCGATTTGTAAATCATTTTTTAAGATTTGGCGAACTGAATCTTGAAAGTAGGGAGCGGTAATTAAAGCATTATGTTGATGCTCGCCAACTAGTGTTAACTCCTCATTCTTAGCCATTTCTTGTTGGTGTTTAGTAATTAATCCGTTTTCCGTCATCTCTGCCAAGATAACCTCTTGCCGGTCTTTTGCCTTGTCTGGGTTGGCAAGCGGCGAGTAAATGCTTGGCCCTTTTGGAATGCCTGCTAACATGGAGGCCTCGGCCAACGTTAAGTCAGCGGCATCTTTGCCAAAGTAATATTGACTGGCAGCCTGGACCCCATATGCACCGTTGCCATAGTAAATGGTATTTAAATAGCCTTCAAGAATTTCCTGTTTGGAATAATTCATCTCAAGCCGGATCGTATAAAAGGCCTCATTCAACTTCCGCTTCCATGTTTTTTCATGTTCAAGATAAAGATTACGGGCAAATTGCTGGCTGATTGTACTAGCTCCTTGCACTTTAGCCATCGCTTTCACGTCGGCAATTGCAGCACCGGCAATTCGTTTATAATCAAACCCATTGTGATGGTAAAAATTACGATCTTCAATGGAAAGAGTGGCGTCGATTAAATGGGGATGAATGTGCTCCAAGTTCACCCAATACCGCTTTTGCCCATTGTGACTCTCTCCGATGATCGATCCATCATCCGCATAATATAAGGTGGATTGCGGAACGGTGAGAGGGGGCGGACCTAACACTTTGGCATAGGTCAAAACTCCAACCATACATAAGGCAATGAGTGCTGTGCCGATACAGGCTAGAAAAAACAAGGCACGAAGATATTTCATCGTTTTGCGAAAACGTTGATCGGTTATAATTTCCATTGCTGATCACCCCCTATATAAAAATGCGTTAGTCGTTTTTCTCTCTATAAAGATTAGTTAGTATTAGTATGAAAATGTTTCCTATTTTTTAAACATTTTTTAGCAGAATCTGTAGGTTTTTCTTTTCAATTCATGTTTGTTCATCTATAATTTTTCCGAGTTTGTTTTTTGCGTTCGGGAACACTAAGGGAACCTTTGTCTAACCGGATTTTAAAAAAAGGAGGTACATACATGCGATTTGATGAAGCTTATTCAGGAAATGTTTTTATTAAAAGTTATCCCACTTATAAAGATAGTCAAGCGGTGATCTATGGAATGCCAATGGATTGGACAGTTAGTTTTCGCCCAGGCTCTCGTTTTGGTCCAACACGAATTCGGGAGGTTTCGGTTGGACTAGAGGAATACAGTCCATATTTGGATCGTGAATTAGAAGAAGTAAAATATTTTGATGCGGGGGATATTCCGCTGCCATTTGGAAACCCAGAAAAAAGCTTAAATTTAATTGAGGAATACGTTGATCAAATTTTGGCAGATGGAAAGTTCCCATTAGGGATGGGGGGCGAACATTTAGTCACTTGGCCTGTCATTAAAGCCATGTACAAAAAATACCCAGATTTAGCGATCATTCATATGGATGCTCATACCGATTTACGTTTGGAATATGAAGGGGAGCCGTTATCCCACTCGACTCCGATTCGCAAGGCCGCAGAATTAATCGGCCCAGGAAACATTTATTCTTTTGGGATTCGGTCAGGGATGAAGGAAGAATTTCAGTGGGCAAAAGAAGTGGGCATGCATATTTACAAGTTTGATGTTCATAAACCACTTACCGATGTATTGCCAAAGCTATCAGGTCGACCTGTCTATGTAACCATTGATATTGATGTGTTAGATCCGGCCCATGCACCTGGTACAGGCACAGTTGACGCAGGAGGAATTACATCAAAGGAACTGTTGGCTTCCATTCATGAAATTGCCCGCTCAAATGTCAAAGTCGTTGGAGCTGACTTAGTTGAAGTGGCTCCAGTTTATGATTCATCCGAACAAACCGTTAACACTGCAAGCAAGATGATCCGCGAAATGATTTTAGGGTTTGTAAAATAGAAAAAGGGGTCCCCTCTAAGGGCCCCTCACTTCCTAACGGTTTCCAACACCAAACTTACTAAAGCTTGAAATGGGTATGGAATATAATCAATCTTTCCAGCTTTATCTGACACTTTACTTTGATAATCGGCTTTTAAACGCTCCACCATATAGACGATATCAAAGCTCTTCTTGTTTAATGCCTTTTCATCCTTTTCAATATTTATAAACCAATATTCAGTATTTTTAAAAACGGCCTTATTCTTTCTTACGGTTTCAGGTTTAATTTTAAACGATTGTAATTCGTGAAGTAAGTCTTCAAATGTTTCTTTCGCGTCTACTTTTTCCCTCTCGTCATTTCCGTAAAACAACCCAATCATTTTTCGTTTTTTCATCGTTGTATTCAATCCCTTAATTTGTACTCCCCTATATTATACCATTTAACTTTAATAGGCAGATTTCCTGATGAAGCAAGAGCTTGGCTGAATAAAGTTAAAGCCTCTGGCAGGTGAAACGGATTTTTATAGAGCAGGTGTAATAAAAATCCAGGTGTAAATTCGACAAGCGTAGGGGATTAGGGTTGAATTTTTTCAAAAAAGGCCATTCTATTAATGGAAATCTTGAAACCTGCTACTAAAAAATTTATACTTAATAGGTTATAGATAAAACAACGATTGATGAACAAGGATAACTTGGGATGGGAAAATGAACGGAGCTTCTTGAACAACATTACATAGGGAGAGTAGTCAGTTGATTTTTCAAAATATAGAAATGAGGTGTGGCAGTTGACCAGCTTACAGACGGAACAATTGCCTGTTAAAATAACGGTAAATACGACGATTCATAATGAGGATGAGAAAGAAACCTATGAATTAATTACGTTTGGCCATTTTTATCAAAAAACCAATTCAGCCTATCTTCGTTATGAGGAGATCTTGGAAGAGGGGACCATTAAAACGCTTGTGAAAATTTCTGGTGATGAAGGGTCATTATTACGAACTGGAGCCATCAAAATGCGCATTCCGTTTCAAAAAAATAAACGGATGACAGGCAATTATGAGACTCCATATGGAATATTGGAGTTAAGTACGGCCACATCGAGAATTCATCAATCCTTTGACGAAGAGGCTAAAAAGGGTGAATTTGACTTATTATATCGGTTAACGATGCAAGGTTCAGATGCAGGTACATATCAATTAACGATTCGATTTGAGGAGGATCAGTCATGAATATAGTCGAACAGGTGAAGACGAAATTAAAAGACGAGATTGCAGCAGCAGTCGTAAAAGCAAATTTAGCAACAGCAGAGCAACTGCCTGATGTTGTGTTGGAAATTCCAAAGGATAAGGCCAATGGGGATTACTCCACAAACATGGCGATGCAATTAGCACGAGTGGCAAAAAAGGCACCGAAAGTGATTGCAGAGGAATTAGTCGCTAACTTTGATAAAGCACAAGCTTCCATTGAAAAAATTGAAATTGCAGGGCCGGGATTTATCAACTTTTACATGAATAACAGTTATTTAACTGATTTAATTCCTGCCATTCTTGAAGCGGATGACAAATATGGGGAAACAACGGTCGGAAATGGCCAGAAGGTTCAAGTCGAGTTCGTTTCAGCAAACCCAACGGGAGATTTACATTTAGGACATGCCCGTGGTGCTGCAGTCGGAGATTCACTTTGTAAAATTCTCGACAAAGCAGGCTATGATGTATCACGCGAATACTATATTAATGATGCCGGGAATCAAATCAACAATCTTGCCCTTTCCGTTGAGGCTCGTTATTTCCAAGCGCTTGGCATGGACAAATCAATGCCTGAAGATGGCTACCATGGGGCTGATATTATTGGCATTGGGAAAAGGTTAGCGAAGGAGTTTGGCGATCAATTCGTTGAAATGGATGAAAAAGAGCGTTTCGATCAATTCCGTGAATACGGCTTGAAATATGAAATGGAAAAATTAAAGAGAGACTTGGAAGACTTCCGAGTTAGCTTTGATGTATGGTTCTCAGAAACTTCTCTATATCAAAACGGCAAAATTGATGAAGCGTTAGCGGCACTGAAGCAAGCAAGCTATATTTATGAACAAGACGGGGCTACATGGTTGCGTTCAACTGATTTTGAAGATGACAAAGACCGTGTATTAATTAAGCAAGATGGTTCTTATACTTATTTATTGCCTGATATTGCTTATCACCGCGATAAGTTAGAGCGTGGTTTTGAAAAGCTGATTAATATTTGGGGTGCAGACCACCATGGCTATATTCCAAGAATGAAGGCAGCGATTCAGGCGTTAGGTCATGATGCAGATACACTTGAAGTAGAAATCATCCAGCTCGTTCATTTATATAAAAACGGCGAAAAAATGAAAATGAGTAAGCGGACCGGTAAAGCGGTAACGATGAGAGACCTTGTTGAAGAGGTAGGATTGGATGCAACCCGTTACTTCTTTGCGATGAGAAGTGCGGATACGCATATGGACTTTGATTTAGACTTAGCGGTTTCACAGTCAAATGAAAACCCGGTTTATTACTCACAATATGCCCATGCCCGAATTTGCAGTATTTTACGTCAAGCAGGCGAGCAAAATCTAAGTGTAAAATCTGATGCAGATTATTCTTATATTCAGTCTGAAAAAGAATTTGATGTGTTAAAGAAGCTTGGAGAATTCCCAGAAGCAGTTGCTGAGGCTGCTGTAAAAAGAACGCCACACCGCATTACAAACTATATTTTTGAATTAGCTTCGACTTTCCATAGTTTCTATAATGCAGAAAAAGTATTGGATACAGAGCATATTGAGAAAACAACGGCTCGTCTAGCGTTAATTAAATCCGTTCAAATTACACTAAAAAATGCATTAGCTTTAATCGGAGTTTCTGCTCCAGAAAAAATGTAAAAATAATTAGGTGCCAGACCCTTCGATTTGTGGAAGGGGTCTGACACCTATAAAAATAGCGATACGGCCCGTGCTGTATATTCTTTGCATAATGCCCATGGACTTAAGGGATACAAATCCTTTTGCGTCATAACATGGGCATTTTTTTGATCCTTCTTCAAAATCTTTAATACTTCCTCAATATATTTTTTATCATACGTGTAACAATTGATTTCATGGTTCAAGTAAAAACTTCTTTTATCAAAATTGGCGGTTCCGATATCACAGACTTTGTCATCAATAATGAGGATTTTGGCATGATAGAAGCCTTTTTTGTATTGAAAAATCGTAGCACCTTGTGGAATCAACTTTCTTAAATACGGATAAGAGGCTTCCTTTACTAAAGGATGGTCCGCTGTCCCCGGAACCAAAATCTCCAAATTTACCCCTCTTTTTAAAGCGGCTTCTAATTCTGAAAAAACCTTTTTTCCCGGAATAAAATAGGGTGTCCCAATTAATATTGACTGTTCTGCTTGACGTATTAGTTTAGTAAAGGTTTTTTCAAGATGAAAACCTTCAGATGGGATTAATTGGTGGCGGTAAGGACCTTTTTCCAATGGTGGAAAATAAGGGTCGTGGTAGTGAATTGAAACTTTAGCAGCTGACTGCCAATCCATCAAAAAGACATCCTGCAGATCTTGAACGCCTTCCCCTTGAATTTTTAAATGGTAGTCTCGCCAAGGGTTTAGTTTTTTGTCATGATTAATGTATTCCTTGCCGACATTATATCCGCCAAGATAACCGACTTTTCCATCAATGACCGTAATTTTTCGATGATTCCTTGTATTGAAGGAATAAAAAAGGAAGGGGAATTTGGGAACTCGAGAAAAGGCTAGTTGGACTCCGGTATTTTCGAATTGTTTTTTTATGTGGCGTCTTGGTTTTAAACAACCGAGCCAATCCAACAGGAGCCGAACTTCAACACCTTCTTTTGCCTTTTCTTTTAAAATAGACATAAATTCTAAGCTGATCTCATCGTCTTTTAAAATATAAAAAAGCACATGAATATGTTTCTCCGCTTTCTTTAACTCATTAAAATAGTCTTGAAATAATTTAGGACCTGATGTAAAGGGGTTTATGTAGCTTTCCCGGACTGGATAGGTTCTAACGTTAAGCTGTTTTATATGCAGTCTGCGACCAAATATAAAGTCTAAACTTGTCCAAACTGTTAGAAGTAGTAAGAGCAATAGAATGATTATCAAAAGTTCGCCCCCTCCCGCTAGTTTCCCTATCGTCTTTTTAGTATGTACGTTTTAAACGGAGAAATACGAGTAAGTGTGTGAACAATACGAGTAACCATGCTAAAAATACGAGTAAGTGTATCAAAAATACGGGTAACCATGCCAAAAATACGAGTAAAGGACCAAAAAATACGGGTAAACACAATAAGCTGAAAATCTCTACCTCTGAAAACACCTCTTCCTTATAAAAAAGTCATAATGGAACGGAAGAACTCAACATATTTTAAATAAAAGGGATTAAATTTTGGGAATTCGGACGATTTCCAACAAGAAAAATTAACGAGATCTTAAATTTTTAGTATATTGTTTCTATTCAAACAAATTAAGTAGTAATATAATGATAGATAAAAGCGTTTTCAAATGTTTAGTAAGGAACCCTTTTTTGAACTCTATAATAAAGATTTATTCACAATTATTCTGTTTCTAAGACCATTGCAGCCGTTAGGAGGAATTCCTATGAAAAGTAGAACTGTGATTGTAAGTGGAGTTCGAACCCCTTTTGGTAAATTAGGCGGGAATTTGAGCAGTCTGTCAGCCTCAGACCTTGGGGCAATCGCCATTAAAGAAGCTGTGGCACGAGCAGGAATTTCTAGCCTTGATGTGAACAGCGTCATTATGGGGACCGTGCTCCAGGGAGGACAGGGACAGATTCCTTCTCGACAGGCAGCCGTCAAAGCAGGCCTGCCATGGCAAGTTAAGACCGAAACCATTAATAAGGTTTGTGCTTCAGGGATGCGAAGTGTGACATTAGCCGACATGATGATTCGGTCAGGTGACGAGGAAATTATTGTTGCAGGTGGAATGGAGTCAATGAGCCAAGCACCTTTTTTACTCCAAGATGCCCGGTTTGGTTTACGGATGGGAAATACACCACTAAAGGATTTAATGATAGGGGATGGGTTAACTTGTAGTTTTACAGGCGTCCATATGGGTGTTTATGGGGATGAAGCTGCCAATAGATTGAACATCAGTCGGGAGGCTCAAGATCGCTGGGCATTAAGAAGTCATGAGCGGGCAGTCTTAGTGATGGAGCAAGAACTGTTTGCGGAAGAAATCGTACCTGTTGACGTAAAGGGGAAAAAAGGAAATCAAGTCATCCACCATGATGAATCGCCGCGGAAAGATACAACTTTGGAAAAACTTGCGAAGCTAAAGCCTGTTTTTGGGGAAACGGGCACCATTACAGCTGGGAATGCGCCTGGCGTCAATGATGGAGCAGGTGCGTTTGTCCTTATGAGTGAAGAGCGAGCGGAAAGGGAAAACCGAAGGCCACAAGCGATCATTCTTGGTCATGCCGAAGTAGCGGTGGAAGCCAAAGACTTCCCAGTAACCCCCGGACTTGTCATTAACACCCTTCTTAAGAAAACGGGGAAAAGGTTAGAAGGCATCGATTTGTTTGAGATTAACGAAGCGTTCGCAGCAGTTGCTCTGGCATCAATGGAAATCGCAGGACTGGATCCCGAAAAGGTCAATGTTAATGGGGGCGCGATTGCAATTGGTCACCCGATTGGGGCAAGTGGAGCGAGAATCATCCTTACTCTTATGTATGAATTAAAAAGGCGTGGTGGCGGCATAGGAATTGCAGCTATTTGTAGTGGCGGTGGTCAAGGCGACGCCATCATGATCGAAGTACCAAAGGATTAAATGACTAATGAAAGATGGTGCTTGGCACCTAGGAGGAAATGATATTGAATATTGAAAAAATCATGGTGATTGGTGCTGGTCAAATGGGATCAGGAATTGCGCAAGTTTGTTTGCAGGGAGGTTATCATGTCAGTGTTTATGACCTTAACGAGGAGTTGATCCAGCGGGGAGTCCATACGATCGATAAAAATCTATCAGGGCTTATTCGTAAAGGAAGAATGAGCGAAGAAGAAAAAGAAGCCAACCTTTCGCGGCTGACTGCCACAACTGCACTAGAAAACGCCAAAGACGCTGATTTAGTAATTGAGGCGGCTGTAGAAAAGATGGAAGTCAAAACAGAAATTTTTCAGCGGTTAGATGAAATCGTTAAGCCTGAGACGATTCTAGCGAGCAACACTTCTTCGCTTCCAATTACTGAAATCGCAGGGGTGACTACGAGGCCGCAACGAGTGATTGGCATGCATTTTATGAATCCAGTGCCAGTGATGAAGCTTGTCGAGATCATTCGTGGATTGGCAACAAGTGATGAAGTATTCCAGACCGTAAAGCAAACAGCGGAAAGGCTAGGGAAAACACCTGTAGAAGTGAATGATTTCCCCGGCTTTGTGTCAAATCGAATATTATTGCCGATGATTAATGAGGCCATTTTCACCCTATATGAAGGAGTGGCAACGAAAGAGAGCATTGATGAAGTGATGAAACTGGGAATGAATCATCCGATGGGGCCATTAACGCTTGCTGATTTCATCGGCTTGGACACTTGTCTTTCCATAATGGAAACGTTACACCAAGGATTTGGCGATGATAAATATCGTCCGTGTCCATTGCTTCGTAAGTATGTGAAGGCCGGCTGGTTAGGGAGAAAAACAGGCCGTGGATTTTATGAGTATGAGTAAGACGGATAGGGCTTTCGAGCTTATGGCCATTTTCCCTTAAAATATCAAGTCTAACAACTGCCATATCCATTTAACTTCATTCAGCTAAAGTCTCCATTCAACAAGTGGTGATTGAAACACCTAGCTTTTAACCATTCTAAGGGAGGTCAATCTAGGCCGAATGAAGTTAAAACCTCCGGAGGATGCCACAGATTTTCAAAGGACGTTTTTCAAGCGGGCCCGAAAAAATCTGGGCGCAAATACACCAAGGCGAATTTGACTTAATAGCTTAAAGCCCGCTCCAGGTTTAGATCCTGAGAGGAGGGGACCCCTATGGATTTGCGTTTTACGGAAGAGCAGAAGATGGTAAGGGAGCTCGTGATGGACTTTGCGGAAAAGGAGGTAAAGCCTTTTGTTCCAAATATGGAGGCAGGCGAATTTCCCCGCCAGATTTTGAAAGAAATGGGAAATCTCGGGTTAATGGGAATCCCAGTCCCTGAAAAATATGGCGGCGCAGGAATGGACTTTATCTCTTACATTCTTACGATTCACGAGTTATCAAAGGTGAGTGCCACGATCGGTGTGATTCTTTCTGTGCATACATCGGTTGGCACGAATCCGATTTTATTATTTGGGAGTGAAGAGCAGAAAATGACTTTAATCCCAAAGCTCGCATCAGGCCAATATCTAGGGGCTTTTTGCCTGACTGAATCTCATGCAGGCTCAGATGCTCAAAACCTCAAAACAAAAGCGGTCAAACAAGGCAACGATTATATTCTTAACGGCTCCAAATTGTTTATTACGAACGGTGGGGAGGCGGATCTTTATATTGTATTTGCAGTCACAAATCCTGAACTTGGCTCAAGAGGAATGACGGCATTTATCGTTGAAAAGGGCACACCGGGTCTCATTTTTGGAAAAGATGAAAAGAAAATGGGCCTTCATGGCTCCCGAACCCTTCCCATTCTCTTTGAAAATATGAAAATACCGGTTCAAAATCGATTGGGTCAAGAAGGAGAAGGATTTAAGATTGCTCTTGCCAACCTTGAATTTGGCCGCATTGGGATTGCTGCGCAAAGCTTAGGAATTGCCCAAGCGGCTTATGAAGAGGCTGTCGCTTACGCCAAGACACGCCAGCAATTCGGTCGTCCAATTGCAAAACAACAAGGGGTCGGCTTTAAGCTGGCTGATATGGCTACCGCAATCGAAGCTGCAAAATTAGTAGTCTATCAAGCTGCCTTTTTAAAACAAAATGGACGTTCCTGTAGAAAAGAATCGTCCATAGCAAAACTATTTTCTTCCAAAACCGCAATGAAAGTGACAACTGAAGCGATTCAAATTTTTGGCGGCTATGGCTATACAAAAGACTATCCAGTGGAACGATTTTTCCGAGATGCAAAAATTACGGAGATTTATGAAGGAACAAGTGAAATTCAGCGAATGGTCATTAGTAAACATCTTTAAGCCTGGATTAGAAATCAAAGGCAAAGGAGAATGGGGATGAATTTCAAATTAAGTGATGAACACGAGATGATTCGTCAAATGGTTCGTGATTTTGCCCAAAACGAAGTAGCACCAACAGCAGCCGAACGGGATGAAGAAGAAAGCTACGATCCAACTATTTTTGCAAAAATGGCGGAGTTAGGTTTAACAGGGATTCCCTGGCCTGAAGAGTATGGTGGGATTGGCAGTGATTACTTGGCCTATGCCATTGCAGTGGAGGAATTAGCACGTGTTTGCGCCTCAACAGCTGTAACATTATCAGCCCACACATCTCTCGCTTGCTTTCCAATATACAAGTTTGGGACAGAGGTCCAAAAACAGAAGTATTTGAAACCAATGGCATTAGGTGAATCTTTGGGGGCTTACGGATTAACCGAGCCTGGCAGCGGTTCAGATGCAGGGGGAATGCGAACAACCGCAAAGCTCGAAGGAGACCATTATCTCTTAAATGGTTCGAAAATATTTATCACCAATGGCGGAATAGCAGATATTTATATCGTGTTTGCCTTAACCCAACCTGAAAAGAAGCAAAAAGGCACAACCGCTTTTATCGTTGAAAAAAATACTCCCGGTTTTTCAATCGGGAAAAAGGAAAAGAAGCTAGGAATTCGCTCCTCACCAACGACTGAAATTATTTTTCAAGACTGTAAAGTACCAAAGGAAAATGTCCTTGGTCATATAGGCGAAGGGTTTAAAATCGCCATGCAGACGTTAGATGGCGGTCGAAATGGGATTGCCGCTCAGGCAGTAGGGATTGCTCAAGGAGCTCTTGATGCAGCTGTCCATTATGCAAAAACTCGCCAGCAATTTGGCAAACCGATTATACAGAATCAGGGAATCTCCTTTAAATTGGCTGATATGGCAACAGAGATAGAGGCATCCAGACTATTAACCTATCAAGCAGCCTGGCGGGAAAGTGTTGGTTTGCCTTATGCAAAAGAGTCAGCCATGTCGAAATTATTTGCTGGTGACACAGCGATGAAAGTAACGACAGAAGCCGTCCAGGTGTTTGGGGGGTATGGTTATACAAAGGAATATCCAGTTGAGCGGTTTATGCGTGATGCCAAAATCACCCAAATTTACGAAGGCACTCAGGAAATTCAACGATTGGTTATTTCAAGACTAGTAACAGGGGTATAAGAAATTTCATCTAACTAAAGCAATAGTCGAAAAATACGATGGAGCAAAGGGAGAGGATAGGGATGAAAAAACGGGAAGTACATGCTTCGATTAAGGATGAACGACTGATTAAAAAGCGCAGGGATCAGATGATTAGTGGGGCGGTTAAGCTGTTTATTGAAAAAGGGTTTCATCGAACAACAACGAGGGAAATTGCCCGGGCTGCTGGATTTAGCATCGGCACTCTTTATGAATATATTCGTGAAAAAGAGGATGTTCTTTACCTTGTTTGTGATCGAATCTATGACCAAGTAAAGGAGCGTCTGCAGAAATTCCTTGACCCGGAGCAGTCCACGCTAGAAGCTCTAAGACAGGGAATGGCCAATTATTTTCGTGTCGTTGACGACATACAAGATGAAATTCTTGTTTTGTATCAAGAGGTCAAATCATTGCCAAAAGATGCACTGGCCTATGTATTAAACAAAGAGATGGAGCTTGTTGAGTTATTTGCGCAAATGCTGACCCGATGTGTTGAAAACAATGAACTAGATTTAACCGAAGATGAAATCAAGCTGTATGCCCATAATATCTATGTATCTGGTCAAATGTGGTCATTTCGTCGATGGATCCTTCGAAAAATGTTCACATTAGAGGAGTATATTGAATACCAAACAACATTTTTGATCGAAGGAGCTAAAAGAATGAGAACAGCGAAAGGAGAGCAAAATGGGGAGCGGATGTTTATATAAACCTAAAAACAAGATTCGGTTTGTTACAGCATCAAGCTTGTTTGATGGGCATGATGCCTCCATCAATATTATGAGGAGAATTTTGCAGGCGAGCGGTGTGGAGGTGATCCACCTCGGTCATAATCGTTCGGTCGAGGAGGTGGTCATAACCGCCATTCAAGAAGATGTCCACGGAATTGCGGTTTCTTCCTACCAAGGCGGCCATGTGGAATATTTCAAATACATGGTTGATTTATTACGTGAAAGAGGAGCGGGTCATATTCGCGTGTTTGGAGGAGGTGGCGGTGTAATTATCCCTCAAGAACGAAAGCTCCTTCATGATTATGGTGTTTCCCGTATTTTTTCCCCTGAAGATGGCCGTCGTTTAGGCCTTCAGGGGATGATTAATGACATGATCCGTGAATGTGATTTTTCCCTGACCTCCCTACCAATCGAACTTGATATCCACTCATTATCACCTCAAGGGTCTCAACAAACCATTGCAAGACTTATCACCATGGCCGAACAGCCAGAAAAACCTCTACACTCTAAAGTGAAAGCATTGTTAGAAAAAATCCAACCGAGTGAGAAAATAA
The DNA here is from genome assembly GCF_036670015.1 of Niallia sp. XMNu-256. NCBI lineage: Bacteria > Bacillati > Bacillota > Bacilli > Caryophanales > Bacillaceae > Niallia > Niallia sp. XMNu-256. Next base: position 4,019,038 of record NZ_CP137636.1, on the reverse strand, counting down.
TCCCGATTATTGGCATAACCGGAACAGGAGGAGCGGGAAAAAGTTCCTTAACCGATGAATGGGTACGCCGCTTTCTTCAACAATTCCCACAAAAAACGATTGCGATTTTATCGATTGATCCAACGAAACAGAAAACGGGGGGTGCGCTGTTAGGAGATCGGATCCGAATGAATGCCATTCATTCTCCCCAAATCTTTATGAGAAGCTTAGCGACAAGAACATCGCGCTCAGAACTTTCCCCAGCGATAGGGGATGCGCTTCACATTGTGAAAGGAGCCGGATTTGATTTAATCATCGTTGAGACGAGTGGAATTGGTCAAGGCGATGCAGCGATTACCGATTTCTGCGATTTATCCTTGTATGTGATGACAAATGAATTTGGTGCTCCCTCTCAGTTGGAAAAAGTCGATATGATTGATTTTGCTGATTGTGTTGTTATTAATAAGTTTGATCGGCAAGGGTCTGAAGATGCTAGAAGGCAAGTCCGTAAACAATATCAACGCAGTCATGGACTGTTTGACAAGAGGCTTGAAGACATGCCAGTCTATGGAACGATTGCCAGCCAATTTCATGATCCAGGGGTGAATTCCTTATTTTCAGCAAGTATTGAAATGATGAATAAAAAATTAGGGTTGGACTGGAAATCCCATTTTACAAAAAAAGAGGAAGTTACGAGACAACCTACGATTATTCCAAATAAGCGGCAAAATTATTTGCGGGAAATTGTCCAAACCATTCGTACTTACCATCAAAAAGTGGATGAACAGACCGAACTGGCAAGAAGATTGTTTAGAATCGAAGGGGCCATTACAGAAGTGAATGAGGACGGGGATGAAAACGTCAAAGGAAATATCGTAACTTATCTAGAATATTTAAAGAAACAAATCCTTGAGCAGTTAAGTCCTGAGTCAATAAAAATTTTACAGGAATGGAATAACGTAAAAGATAGGTATGCGAACGAAACGTTTGTCACAAAGATTCGTGACAAGGAAATCGCAACTCCCCTCAAGACGAAGTCTTTATCGGGGTTACGTATTCCTAAAATAACTTTGCCAAAGTATCAAGATTATGGTGAAATTCTTCGGTGGGTTTACCGGGAAAATGTGCCAGGGTCCTTTCCATACACAGCGGGCGTTTTTCCATTTAAACGAGAAGGGGAGGATCCGAAGCGCCAATTTGCCGGGGAGGGCACCCCAGAACGAACGAATCGCCGCTTCCACTTTTTATCAAAGGATGATCCTGCAAAACGGTTAAGTACAGCGTTTGATTCTGTTACATTATATGGAGAGGATCCAGCCGAGCGACGAGATGTTTACGGAAAAGTTGGAGAAAGCGGTGTGAGCATTCCAACTTTAGATGATATGAAAAAGCTGTATCATGGTTTTGATTTATGCGATCCACAGACATCTGTTTCCATGACCATTAATGGACCAGCGCCCATTATCTTGGCGATGTTTCTAAATACAGCGATTGACGGGCAAATCGAAAAACAAGAAGAAACGCTTGGTCGGCCGCTAACCTTATCTGAGAAGGAAAAGGTGAGGGCTGACACCTTGAAGATTGTGAGAGGCACCGTGCAGGCGGATATTTTAAAAGAAGACCAAGGCCAGAATACGTGTATTTTTTCAACGGAATTTGCCTTGCGGATGATGGGAGATATTCAACAGTATTTTATTGATCACCGGGTACGCAATTATTATTCTGTCTCGATTTCTGGTTATCATATAGCAGAAGCAGGGGCGAATCCAATTACCCAGCTGGCCTTTACGCTAGCAAACGGGTTCACCTATGTGGAATATTATTTAAGCAGGGGCATGAAAATTGATGATTTTGCACCCAATCTGTCCTTCTTTTTCTCCAATGGTTTGGATCCGGAGTACACAGTGATTGGACGGGTTGCACGGAGAATTTGGGCGATTGTCATGCGGGATAGGTATGGAGCCAATGAAAGAAGTCAAAAATTGAAATATCATATTCAAACATCCGGCCGCTCCCTTCACGCACAGGAAATGGATTTTAACGACATCCGCACGACGTTGCAGGCGTTAATGGCTCTCCATGACCATTGTAATTCCTTGCATACAAATGCATATGATGAAGCGATAACGACTCCAACAGAGGGATCTGTCAGGCGGGCGATGGCGATTCAAATGATTATTACGAAGGAACATGGATTAACGAAAAATGAAAACCCGTTACAAGGTTCATTCATTATTGAAGAATTGACCGATTTAGTAGAAGAAGCAGTCCTTCAAGAATTTGAGCGATTAGACATTCGCGGCGGGGTTCTCGGTGCGATGGAAACGCAATACCAACGTGGGAAAATCCAAGAGGAATCGATGTATTATGAAACATTAAAACATACAGGAGAATTGCCGATTATAGGAGTCAATATGTATACGAATCCCGATCCACGTGCACATGAAGAAATAGACGGGATGCCGCTGGCGCGGGCGACAGAAGAAGAGAAGGACGCACAAATCAGACATTTAAAGGAATTTCAGAAAAGGCATGAACGTGAGGCGGAAGCGGCCTTACGCAAGCTGAAAGAAACGGCTCTTTCCGGCGGCAACATTTTTGCTCAACTTATGGAGACAGTAAAGGTGGCAAGTCTCGGACAAATAACGTCAGCTCTATATGAGGTAGGAGGGCAGTATCGGCGAAATATGTAGCATCCTTTTCATCCCCAGTGCCTAAACAATGGGCACTGGATGTCTATGGTCTCCGCTTGAACAAACAGAACAAATTTTTTATCACGCTACAAAGCGAGTTACATCTTCATGCTAGTCTGACGAGGATGTCCTGTCCTTCGTCGAGCTTGCTTAATAAGTATGATTTAACAAATTCGTGGCATCCGTCGGAGGCTTAACTTCATTCAGCCGCAGCCGGTACTCCCCATTAAATCGGAAAATCTTATTTGTGAATATGCTGAATGAAGTTAAATTATTGAGGAAGAAGTGAACGGCTTGAAATGGTTTTGGATCATACTCATCTGGATAGCGGTAGGTGCGTTAACCTATTATTTGTACAATAAACAACTAGGTGCGATCCCTTTTTCACTCCTATCTATATATTTTTTTCTATATGCGAAAAAGAATTTGCAAAAAAATAGAAATAAGCGGGAGAATCTCTGACTAAAACTAGCATAAACCCCAAGTATTTGTTTATAATGAAGAATATGTATTTTAGCGAATAGATTATTTATCGTTTTCATTGTATATTTTAATAAGCATCTAGCGGATACATTGATCGCTCGAGTGCAAATATGAATCCGAGCACAAATCAATTTGATTAGGTAGTAGTAGAGAGAAAGGAAGTGCGGGTCTTGAGTGTACAATACTCAAAGGAAGAATTGTCTGAAATGTCTTTAATAGAGATTGCGTACGAAGTTTTGGCTGAAAAGAAACAAGCGACACCGTTTGTAGAGATCGTTGAAGAATTAAAGAAACTCCGTGGGACGACAGATGAGGAAATTAGATCGAAAATTGCCCAATTTTATACGGAATTAAATATAGATGGCCGTTTTTTAAGCCTTGGTGAAAATCAATGGGGACTAAGAGTTTGGTATCCAGTTGACCAAGTGACTGAAGAAATTGTAAATCCTGTCAAAGCGAAGAAGAAGAAGAAAGCTAAGAAAGTCGTGGATGACGATCTTGGATTTGATGATGATTTAGAAGAAGAAGTTGAAGGTTTTGATGATCCAGAAGACTTACTTGATGATGATCTTGATGACGAGGATTTAGAAGATCTGGATGATGATTTAGAAGAAGAAGAAATTGACGAAGATTTAGAAGAAATTGATGATGAACTTGACGATGACCTAGATGAGGATCTAGAAATCGATGAAGATCTTGAAGAAGATGAATTTGAAATAGACGAGGAAGAAGAGGATCTTGAACCAGAAGAGGAAAAATAAGGTCCTTCCAATTACGTCTTGACTTTTTGATTCTATACTTGTAGAATACTTTTTGGGCTCTTAACGGAGATCATTCATTTTAGAAGAGTAGCGCTCCCTTACTTAGAAAAGTAAGTGGAGCGTTTTTATTTTTATTTCCGCGTTTTAACGGTCAGCAAGACTTCCCTTTTTAAGATTGCTGGGAGATCAACTCTCCGTAAAAACCCGAAAGTTGAACACAGACTAAATACGCCTACGGCAACGTCTGCGTGACCAGCATGCTGCTGGCCTCAACTATCCATCAGAGAGGGAAGGACACCCCGCTGATGGAAGGTTCATTTTATATCGTTATGTCAAAAATTGGCATACTGAGACACCTTATCAATTTACTTATTTAAATAGAGTGAAAATGTGCAAACTGTAATAGAGGAGGAATTTTTAACATGACAAAATACATCTTTGTTACCGGTGGCGTTGTATCGTCGCTAGGAAAAGGAATTACAGCAGCTTCGTTAGGAAGATTGTTAAAAAATAGAGGCGTGAAAGTAACGATTCAAAAATTTGATCCGTATATTAACGTGGATCCAGGAACAATGAGTCCATATCAACACGGTGAAGTGTTTGTGACAGACGATGGTGCGGAAACGGATTTAGACTTAGGTCACTATGAGCGTTTAATCGATATTAATTTAAATAAATATAGCAACGTAACAACAGGAAAAGTATATTCTACGGTTATTAAAAAAGAGCGCCGCGGAGATTATTTAGGCGGAACTGTTCAGGTAATTCCACATATTACCAATGAAATTAAGGAGCGTTTATTCCGTGCAGGCCACGAAACAAATGCAGATGTAGTTATTACTGAAATCGGCGGAACGGTTGGAGATATTGAATCTCTGCCATTTTTAGAAGCGATTCGTCAAGTAAAAAGTGATGTTGGTTCAAACAATGTCATGTACATCCATGTTTCCCTTGTGCCATACATTAAAGCCGCAGGTGAAATGAAGACAAAACCTACTCAACATAGTGTAAAAGAGTTGCGCAGCCTTGGGATTCAACCAAATCTGATTGTTGTACGTACAGAAATGCCAATGACTCAAGAAATGAAGGACAAGCTAGCGTTATTCTGTGACATCGAAAAAGAATCGGTTATTGAATGTCAAGATGCTGACCATCTATTAGCGATTCCGCTTGCCTTACAGGCACAAAACATGGATGCAATCGTCTGCAAACATTTAGGCTTAGAGTGTCAAGAAGCGGATATGACTGCATGGACAGCTCTTCTTGATAAAGTACGTCATCTTTCTAAAACAACAAAAATTGGTCTTGTTGGAAAATATGTTGAATTACAAGATGCTTATTTATCCGTTGTGGAAGCATTAAAACATGCAGGCTATGCTTATGATTCCGATATTGAGATTGAGTGGATTAATGCAGAAGATGTAAATGATGAAAATGTTGCAGAATTATTAGCTGACGTGGATGGCATCCTTGTTCCGGGTGGATTTGGTGACCGCGGAGTTGAAGGGAAAATTTCAGCCATTCGTTATGCCCGTGAGCAAAAGCGCCCATTCTTAGGAATTTGCTTAGGAATGCAACTGGCATCGATCGAATATGCTCGTAATGTACTAGGCTTAGAAGGGGCCCACACATCTGAAATTGATCCAAATACTTCACATCCGATTATTGACTTACTTCCAGAGCAAAAGGATATCGAAGATCTAGGTGGAACCCTTCGTCTTGGTTTATACCCATGTAAGTTAACAGAAGAAACGAAAGCTTATGAAGCGTATCAAGATGAAGTCGTTTACGAACGTCATCGTCACCGCTACGAGTTCAATAATCACTATCGTGAAATGATGGAACAGAAAGGCTTTATTTTCTCAGGAACAAGCCCGGATGGACGTCTTGTAGAAATTGTGGAATTAAAAGATCACCCTTGGTTTGTTGCATCCCAATTCCATCCTGAGTTTATCTCAAGACCGAACCGTCCACAGCCACTATTCCGTGACTTTATCGGTGCATCATTAAAACATAAAGAACAGTAAGAATAGATAAAAAAGCTGACCGCTTATCGAAGTGGATCAGCTTTTTTTATTTTGGCGGGTCGATGAAAGGGATATTTCTGAGAAGAGGTAGTGATAACCGCATTTTATGCTAGAGGCAAGGGAAGTTGCGGTTATTGGGTGAGAGATAACAGCAAAATCAGGGGAAGCACGTGAAAGTTGCTGTTATCGGTTGAGGGATAACAGCAAAACCAGGAGAAGCATGGGAAAGTAGCTGTTATCGGTTGAGGGATAACAGCAAAACCAAGGGACCAACCGGAAAGTTGCCGTTATCTGTTGAGGGATAACAGCAACCTCATCAGTAAACAAGAAAGTTTGCTGTGATGAACGGATCCATCCAGCACAGGAATGAATCTTAGCATTTTTTTTGCTAAACCCAAAGTCAATGCACACTTCGCAGCAAATCAACCTACTCCAAGTCCTCCTCCAACTCCCGAATAATCTCATCAATCGTAAACTTTATGCCATAATACACATACAAACCGACCATTGAAAAAGGAAGGCCTGTGCGGGTGCCATCATCAGTGGGGATCAAACCTTTTTTTAAGGGAAGTTCAATATGAACCTCGGCAAAATCAGTAATTGATTCTCCTTCACCATTTGTAGCAGCTATAGACACAAATGGAATGTTTCTTTCATGGAGTTGCTTTGCGAGGGAAAGAGCGTCAGCCTGATGACTAGATCGCGTCACAAGAAGCACCCGATCGACCGAAGAGATGGACTCCAACTTGTTTGGCTCTTGAAGGGAAACCGCATGTTGAAGCGGTTCAGCTCCAGAAAGCGCCTCGCTTGTAATTGCCTGCATTTCATCTGTACCAAATACATAAATGTTCCCACCAGCAACAATGGCTTGTGACAACAAACGAGCACTATCTTCTATGGAATCTTGATGTTTGTCCATAATCGATGTAAAAATCCCGCTAAGCTGAGTTGTGAACATTTTTAACAAAAAATCTCCTCCAAACAAGAATTGTGTGTTACATTTAAATAAAACTTCGCAAATAGTATGACATATTGACAAGAATAACCAACCTAAATTTACCTAAGAGGAAAAGAAGGATTTCATATGTCAAATATAGAAATATTTAGAGTGCAAAGATATCGATGTAAAGATAATTACTTAAGCAATTTAGTATAAAATTAGTTAAAAGTCCAGGATACATTGGGCATTGATAAAAAAATATGGTGGATACCATTCAAATGAAGAGGTGGCAAAATGGGAAAAAAGATCCTTATCGTAGATGATCAGTATGGAATTAGGATTCTTCTTAATGAAGTTTTACAAAAAGAGGGCTATGATACTTATCAAGCTGCAAATGGACTGCAAGCCTTAGAAATCGTTCAAGAAAATGTTCCGGATTTAATTCTTTTGGATATGAAAATACCTGGTATGGACGGGATTGAAATATTAAAAAGGGTGAAAGCCATTCATCCAGATATGAAAGTCATAATTATGACCGCTTATGGTGAATTAGATATGATCCAAGAGGCAATGGACTTAGGGGCCATGACTCATTTTGCGAAACCGTTTGATATCGTAGAAATTCGTGAGGCAGTGAAGAAATATTTAACCCAACCTGTCTAAACCCATTCTTGTTAAACAAAACTACAAACAATTAAGTGAAACTTCCATCCGTGGCATCTGCCGGAGGCTTAACTTTTCAGCCGGGGTTTGAACCCCCATTGAATGACAAAAACATTTTGCTTTTATTCCCCCGCTTATAGAGGCGGGGAATTCTGCTGAATGAAGTTATACTTAGAATCCTGAGGTGGAAGCCTCACTGTCCGTCAAGCCTGATAAAATAATAGAAACTTCCAAAATCACTTATTTTCCCGCTGTCAATAGCAATTATGGGATTATTTTGATATGATACAAGAGGACTTTCCAAATGGATTTGTTTAATAGTTTTTATATAAATTAGGGAAACTACATAATAGTTGAACCTAATAGAAAAACTAAAAACTAAAAACGAACAGCCATATGGAAATACTTTTTACATACAAAAGGGAGGAACTATTATGCCATTAGTTTCTATGACTGACATGCTTAATAAAGCAAAATCAGAAGGCTATGCAGTTGGCCAATTTAACATCAACAACCTCGAATACGCGCAAGCGATCCTTCAAGCTGCTGAGGATCAAAAGTCACCAGTCATTTTAGGTGTTTCTGAAGGTGCTGGACGCTATATAGGCGGTTTCAAAACAGTTGTAAAAATGGTTGAAGGTTTAATGGAAGACTACAATATTACAGTTCCGGTTGCAATTCACTTGGATCATGGTTCAAGTTTTGAAAAATGTAAAGAAGCGGTAGACGCTGGTTTCACGTCTGTTATGATTGATGCATCTCATCATCCTTTTGAGGAAAATGTAGAAACTACGGCAAAAGTAGTCGAATATGCCCATTCAAAAGGGGTTTCTGTTGAGGCTGAGCTAGGTACAGTCGGTGGACAAGAAGATGATGTAGTGGCAGACGGAGTTATTTATGCGAATCCACAAGAATGTAAAGAACTTGTAGAACGTACAAAAATTGATACATTAGCGCCAGCATTAGGATCTGTTCATGGTCCGTATAAGGGCGAACCTAATCTAGGATTTGCTGAAATGGAGGAGATTGGGAATCTAACAGGTATCCCACTAGTTCTTCATGGTGGCACAGGAATCCCAACTAAAGATATCCAGAGAGCGATTTCTTTAGGTACTGCAAAAATTAATGTAAATACTGAAAATCAAATGGCTTCAACGAAAACCGTTCGTGAATTATTAGCCAAAGATCCTGATGTATACGATCCACGTAAATACTTAGGACCAATGCGTGAAACAATTAAAGAAACGGTTATTGGAAAAATGAAAGAATTTGGTTCTGTAGGGAAAGCTTAAAATACTTTTGAAACCGCCTTAATGGAGGCGGTTTTAGCTGTATTAATTTCATTGCGACTGAAAATACGACAAGGCATTTGGCATATAAGATAAGATCTTCCACAAGAAGATCCGGAAAATGTAATTACTTTTTAATCGCGAAAGGGGTATAATGATGAAATTTTTTATCGATACTGCAAATATGGACGAAATTAGAGAAGCTTATGAATTGGGAATTATTTCCGGCGTTACAACAAATCCGTCATTAGTAGCAAAGGAGAAAGATATTTCGTTCCATGACCGTTTACGCGAAATTGCTGAACTTGTACCAGGTTCTGTAAGTGGTGAAGTGATCGCCCTTGATGCAGAAGGAATGATTAAAGAAGGTCGAGAATTAGCAGCGATTGCCCCAAATATTACTGTTAAAATTCCGATGACTCCAGACGGAATGAAGGCAGTTTCTACCCTTTCAAAAGAAGGGATTAAGACAAATGTAACCCTTATTTTCAGTGCTAACCAGGCTCTGCTTGCCGCTCGTGCTGGTGCAACTTACGTATCACCATTCCTAGGCCGCTTAGATGATATCGGTCATAATGGGTTAGATTTAATCTCAACGATCGCTGAAATTTTTGCGATTCATGATATTGAAACAGAAATTATTGCTGCTTCCATTAGACACCCTCAACATATTACGGACGCTGCATTACGCGGTGCACACATTGCAACAACACCATATAAAGTGATAAAGCAATTATTTAAACATCCATTAACAGACCAAGGAATTGACGCATTCTTAGCTGATTGGAAATCTCGTAGTTAAAAGGTTTCAATTTTAAAAAGGGTGGCTCATTGATAAGTCGCCCTTTTCCACGAATACAATCCCATTTTTTCTTTTACTCAAAAATTTTTCCAATTTGATGGCTGTACGGTATATTTTGTGTAAAATAAAGGATAGGTAGATTGAATAAAGTCCATTTAAATATCCTATGATGGAAAGACAACCATTATTCATTTTATAAAAGTTAATTGTGCAGTGTCTTGCTTGCTTTCTTGCTTGTTTACGAAGGTCTCAAAACGATGTGGCTTTCGTCAATTTTGGATAAGACACTGATAACAACTAGACATGGAAGGGAGTTCAAGATGGAAAAATTAATGATTGCAGGTGGCTATCCATTAAAAGGGACCGTTCGAGTCAGTGGGGCCAAAAATAGTGCGGTTGCCTTAATTCCGGCAACGATATTAGCTGATTCTCCTGTAACAATTGAAGGGTTACCAGATATCTCGGATGTCCGTATTTTAAAAGGATTGCTTGAAGAAATTGGTGGGAAGGTACATATAACTGAAAACGATATGACCGTAGACCCTTCAACAATGATTTCCATGCCCTTGCCGAACGGAAAGGTAAAAAAACTCCGTGCTTCCTACTATTTAATGGGAGCGATGTTGGGTCGCTTTAAAAAGGCTGTTATTGGATTGCCTGGAGGATGCCATCTAGGTCCAAGGCCGATCGATCAGCATATAAAAGGTTTTGAGGCACTTGGTGCAAAGGTAAGCAATGAACAAGGTGCAATTTATTTGCGTGCTGATGAGTTAAAAGGGGCACGTATTTACTTGGATGTTGTTAGTGTGGGCGCAACGATTAATATTATGTTAGCAGCGGTTCGGGCTAAAGGTCGTACCATCATTGAAAATGCAGCAAAAGAACCAGAAATTATTGATGTCGCTACATTGTTAACAAATATGGGTGCAAAAATAAAAGGGGCGGGAACGGATATTATTCGTATTGATGGAGTCGATACTCTTCATGGCTGTCGTCATACGATTATTCCTGATCGGATTGAGGCAGGTACATACATCATTCTCGGCGCAGCTGTCGGCGAAGGGGTCATTATAGATAATGTAATACCTCAGCATTTGGAGTCCTTAATTGCTAAGCTTCGTGAAATGGGGGTCATCGTTGAAACAAAGGATGACCAAGTGTATGTTCATTCGGTTCCAAAAATGAAGGCGGTTGATATTAAAACGTTAGTCTATCCAGGGTTTCCAACGGATTTACAACAGCCCCTTACTTCACTATTAACGAAGTCGGAAGGAACGAGCATGGTAACCGATACGATTTATTCCGCCCGCTTTAAACATACAGATGAATTAAGAAGAATGAACGCAAGCATCAAAGTAGAAGGACGCACGGCTGTTATTCATGGGCCTGTCAAGTTAACAGGTGCAAAAGTGAAAGCAAGTGATTTAAGAGCTGGGGCAGCCCTTGTGGTTGCAGGTTTGATGGCTGATGGAGTTACTGAGGTAACTGGACTTGAACATATTGACCGTGGCTATAGTCATATGGTTGAAAAATTAAATGGTTTGGGTGCTACGATTTGGCGGGAAAGTTTGACCCAAGAGGAAATTGAACAGACAAAGAATGCCTAATTTGACAGCAAACGTCCAGAGAGACTCTTATTTTTAGGGAAATCATAAAGGACAGCGGTAGGTAAATTACACATACACATAGGAGAGAGATCATATGGAAAGAAGTTTAACAATGGAATTAGTTCGTGTAACAGAAGGGGCTGCACAAGAATCTGCCCGTTGGTTAGGGAGAGGAAAAAAAGAAGAAGCAGATGATGCGGCAACAACTGCGATGCGACAAGTATTTGATACCGTACCGATGCAAGGAACAGTTGTCATCGGTGAAGGAGAAATGGATGAAGCACCAATGCTTTATATTGGTGAAAAATTAGGTACAGGAGTCGGTCCTGAAGTGGATGTAGCGGTAGATCCAGTTGAGGGAACGGAAATTGTAGCATCGGGCGGCTTAGGCTCTCTTGCTGTTCTAGCAGTTGCAGATAAAGGCAACCTCCTGCATGCACCTGATATGTATATGGACAAAATAGCAGTTGGTCCTGAAGCTGTAGGAGTAATTGATATCAACGCTCCTGTGATTGATAATTTAAAAGCTGTAGCCAAAGCTAAAAATAAACCCATTGAAGATGTCGTCGTAACCATCTTAAATCGTGAACGTCATGCAGATATCATTCACCAAATTCGTGAAGCGGGTGCCCGTATTAAATTGATTGAAGCGGGGGATGTGGCAGGAGCCATTAACACAGCTTTTGAAAATACAGGTGTCGATATCCTACTCGGAGCAGGTGGTGCTCCAGAAGGTGTCTTGGCTGCTGTTGCTTTAAAATGCTTAGGCGGAGAGCTACAAGGAAAACTATTACCTCAAAATGATGAAGAACTACAACGTTGTAAAGAAATGGGCTTAGATGTAACCAAAGTTCTTTATATGGATGACCTAGTTAAGGGAGATGACGCTATTTTTGCTGCTACAGGCATTACGGATGGCGAACTTCTTAAAGGGGTTAAATTTATAACGGGTTACGCAACAACTCATTCCATTGTCATGCGTGCTAAGTCTGGTACTGTACGTTTTATCGAAGGAACACATAGCTTAGCTAAGAAACCAAATTTGGTTGTAGAATAAAATAAATAGTATAATTTTATTAAATTGCTCCGGCAGGTCTAAAAATGTACCTGCTGGAGATTTTAAATCAGTATGTCCCCAAGAAATAGAGAAATAATCTTTCTTTTCCAAAATAAATATATTGATTTAAGTCCACAGGAGAGGTAAAATAAATCATTCCTTCTTTCTTGTCATGAACACTCATGTACAGAGATATTCTTCGATTGTTTTTGGTACCTCAACAAAATGTAACTTTCCAAATACCTTTCATATATCGATTGCCTGGGAATGCTCCGCTTGTGAAAGGGATGATTGAAAATTCAAAAGAGTGGTGTAATTATGGGATTAAATATATCAAGTTTAGAGAATATGAAGTTAAAAGAGCTATACGAATTAGCTCGTGAGTATAAAGTTTCCTATTATAGCAAATTAACGAAAAAAGAATTAATCTTTGCCATTTTAAAAGCACGGGCTGAACAGGAAGGGTACTTTTTTATGGAAGGTGTCCTTGAAATTATTCAATCGGAAGGCTTCGGCTTTTTAAGACCGATTAATTATTCGCCAAGTTCAGAGGATATCTATATTTCGGCATCGCAAATTCGCCGTTTTGATTTACGGAATGGGGATAAAGTATCTGGAAAAGTTCGTCCTCCAAAAGAAAATGAACGTTATTTTGGACTCCTGCAAGTGGAAGCTGTTAACGGGGATGATCCAGAAACATCAAAAGAACGTGTCCATTTCCCAGCCTTAACTCCGCTATATCCAGATCGCCAAATGAAACTAGAAACGACACCAAACAAAATTTCAACGAGAATTATGGACATCCTTGCTCCTGTTGGGTTCGGTCAGCGTGGTCTGATTGTTGCGCCTCCAAAAGCAGGGAAAACGATGTTGATTAAGGAAATCGCTAACAGTATTACGGTTAACCATCCTGAGGCAGAGCTGATTGTGCTTCTTATTGATGAACGTCCAGAAGAGGTAACCGATATTGAGCGTTCTGTTCATGGGGATGTGGTCAGTTCTACCTTTGACGAAGTTCCAGAGAACCATATTAAAGTAGCTGAATTGGTATTGGAGCGTGCGATGCGTTTAGTTGAGCATAAACGGGATGTCGTGATTCTTATGGACAGTATCACAAGACTTGCTCGTGCTTACAACTTGGTTATACCGCCAAGTGGTCGTACGTTGTCGGGCGGAATTGACCCAGCGGCATTCCACCGTCCAAAACGATTCTTCGGTGCTGCTCGTAACATTGAAGAAGGTGGAAGTTTAACCATTTTGGCGACAGCGCTTGTTGATACAGGCTCTCGTATGGATGATGTAATCTATGAAGAATTTAAAGGGACAGGGAACATGGAGCTTCATCTTGACCGTGCGCTGGCTGAAAGAAGAATCTTCCCTGCGATTGATATACGTCGTTCTGGGACAAGGAAGGAAGAATTGCTTATTCCGAAAGATCAATTGGATCTGCTTTGGGCGATTCGTAAATCCATGTCTGATTCACACGATTTCTCAGAGAAATTCCTTCGTAAGTTAAAACAAACGAAGTCCAATGAAGAATTCTACGCTCATTTAAATGATGAAATGAAGGCGAAACGCTCGTAATTCTTTTTGCTGGAAAATTAAATCCAAACGTTGCAATTCAAATTAGACCTTGCTATAATATGAAGAGTGTTTTTTGTACTAGAGATGCGCTTGTCGCACTTGGATATAACTCTGTTTCGAAAGACTCAGGGCGGAAGGAGATGAAAGGGAATGAAAGCAGGAATTCATCCAAAATTTACAAAGGCTACAGTGAAATGTGCTTGTGGTAACGAGTTTGAAACAGGTTCAGTAAAAGAATCTATTCGTGTTGAAACTTGTTCAGAATGCCACCCATTCTACACAGGACGTCAAAAATTCGCTGAAGCTGGCGGTCGTGTTGACCGATTCAATAAAAAATACGGTCTTAAATAAGAAAGTGCAAGCGACTTGCCCAGCCCCGACAAGCACAAGACGAGCCTGCTAGAAAGGTGTTTTTTCCTTTCAGGCAGGATTGGCTTGTGACCTCGAGGGGCTAGTCGCTGGAACTAGAATAATAAAAAGTGCAAGCGAAATTTCGAACAGGCAGGTTATCAACTTTGCCTGTTTTTTAATGGAGTTTTTAATAAGGTTTGGTCAAGCATCGAACAGGGAATTGATCTAATTGACGCAAATGGAAGTGGAAATGGCGCATATCGCTTATAAAATGACGCATATCTACCCAAAAACAGCGCAAATCCCGATAACTTGCCAATTAAATGATTACTGATTCGTTTTTGACCGTAAATATTGCCTATACTATAATTAGATAAAGTGAAACTTCCATCGGTGGGGGTCTGACTGCCGTTAATACTGATAATAAACAAAAGAGGTGAATGCAATGTTTGATCGGCTTCAAGCAGTTGAAGATCGCTATGATAGACTGAACGAATTATTAAGTGATCCTGAAGTGATAAATGATACAAAAAAACTACGCGAATATTCGAAAGAACAATCCGACATTCAAGAGACGGTTGCTGTTTACCGTGAATATAAAGTCGTACGTGAACAGTTAAAAGATGCAAAAGAAATGCTCGAAGATAAGCTTGACCCAGAAATGAGAGATATGGTCAAAGAAGAGGTTCACGAACTAGAGGATAAAATCGAGGACCTTGAAGATCGCCTTAAAATTCTTTTAATCCCGAAAGATCCGAACGATGATAAAAACGTAATTATGGAAATTCGCGGTGCTGCCGGCGGAGATGAGGCGGCTCTATTTGCAGCAGATCTATTCCGTATGTACAGCAAATTCGCAGAAGCCCAACGTTGGAAAATTGATGTCATTGAAACTCATTCAACAGGAGTGGGTGGTTATAAAGAGATTATCTTTATGATTAATGGCCAAGGAGCTTATTCAAAGCTGAAATTTGAAAACGGTGCCCACCGTGTGCAACGTGTTCCAGAAACTGAGTCTGGCGGTCGGATTCATACATCAACCGCAACAGTAGCTGTCCTTCCGGAAACAGAGGAAGTCGAAATTGATATTCATGATAAGGATATTCGTGTCGATACTTTTGCTTCAAGTGGTCCAGGGGGACAGAGTGTAAATACAACCATGTCAGCCGTTCGTTTGACCCACTTACCAACAGGGGTTGTTGTATCCTGTCAGGATGAGAAATCGCAAATTAAAAACAAAGAAAAGGCGATGAAGGTTCTTCGTGCCCGTATTTATGATAAATTCCAGCGAGAGGCACAAGCGGAATATGACCAACAACGGAAATCAGCGGTTGGAACAGGGGATCGCTCTGAACGTATTCGGACGTACAACTTCCCACAAAACCGTGTAACGGACCACCGGATTGGTTTGACCATCCAAAAGCTGGATCAAATCCTTGAAGGCAAACTAGATGAATTTATTAACGCCCTTATTATGGAAGAACAATCCAGTAAACTAGAAAGTGCTGAGGGGTAACGATGGGAAAAATTTACGAAGCTCTGAACTGGGCTTCTTCTTTTTTACGTGAAAAAGATCGAGACGAAAATGCGGGGGAATTATTGCTCCGTTATTACACAGAAATGGACCGTTCTAGATTATTAGCTAACTTGCGGGAGGAACTTGACCAAGAGGTAGAGAAAGCATTTAAGCAGGCGGTGCTGCTGCATGGTGAAGGAAGGCCAATCCAGTATATTATGGGATTTGAGGAGTTTTACGGCCGAAGTTTCACTGTGAACGAGCATGTGTTAGTTCCACGTCCTGAAACAGAGGAATTAGTTCTTGGGGCCCTTCAGCGAATGAAACGGATATTTGGTGAAGAAGAGGAACTCCATGTCGTCGATATTGGCACAGGCAGCGGTGCGATTGCGATTACGCTAAAAGCAGAGCGTCCGAATATACATATGACCGCATCCGATATTTCTGAGAAGGCGTTGCAGGTTGCGGTGGAGAACGCTGAGAAGCACCATGCTTCGATTGAATTTGTACAAGGGGATGCTTTACAACCCTTTATTGAGAAGGGAAGTAAATTTGACGTTGTGATCTCGAATCCGCCTTATATTCCGCTTGGAGACAAGCAGGACATGTCCATTGTTGTGACCGAGCATGAACCCCATCACGCTTTATTTGCTGGGGAAGATGGGTTGGACATTTACCGGAAATTTGCCGTACAACTGCCGCTTGTTTTAAAAGATAAGGCACTTGTTGGGTTTGAAGTCGGAGCCGGGCAAAGTAATGCGGTTGCAGCCCTTATGCGGGAAACCTTTCCGACAGCGAGAATAGAAACGGTTCATGATATTAATGGGAAAGATCGGATGGTATTTGTGGAAATGGATTAAAGAGGAGCCCTCAGACTCCTCTTATTATTGGTTAAATATGGTAAAATACGAGTAAAGGGTCTAGAAATACGAGTAACCCCCGGAAAAATACGAGTAAAGGATCCGAAAATACAAATAGCCCCCTTAATAATACGAGTAACCCCACTTAAAAGGGTAAAATAATAGACTCTTAATCTCTTACATAAAAATTTACGTTTACTAGTTTAAAAAGTTGGCATCCTGTCCACAATGTTTTAGTGAAGGGACGGTGCTAACAAACATGAAAAAGAATATTGCCATCATCTATTTATTAATTTTATCCATTGGAACCATTTTAAGTTTATATATACCGAAAAACGAAGTAACCGCAAATGAGGCGGTTGTTATTCCAAATGATGCGATTCGCCTTCGAATTCTAGCGAACAGTGATAGTGCAGAAGATCAACGTGTAAAGCATTTAATTAGGGATGAAGTGAATGCAGAAATTACAAAATGGGTTTCCCACTTAACGTCTAAGCAGGAAGCGAAAAAAGTCATTCAAGAAGGACTTCCTCAACTTCAGCAAATTGCGCTAAAAGTTTTGGAACAAGAACAGGTTAATCAATCCGTAGAAGTAGAGTTTGGTAAAGTAGAGTTCCCGACAAAATTATATGGTGAATTTTTGTATCCAGCTGGCGAATACGAGGCAATCCTCATTACGTTAGGAGAGGGAACAGGAGCAAATTGGTGGTGTGTCTTATTTCCACCGTTATGTTTCCTTGATTTTTCAAATGGAGTAGCCGTTAGCGAAGGGTTTGACGAGGCGGAGGAAAAACAAGAGGTAGAAGAGCAAGAAAAATCATTACAAGTGGTAAAGCATAAACTAGACCAAGAACTTGATCAAACCGCAGCACCTGTATTCACAAGTGAGGATGAAGAACCAGTTAAGGTGAAGTTCTTCATTGTAGAAATTTGGGATCGGATTTTTGGATAAAAGCGGAGGGGCCCTTGTTACCGGGCTTCTTTTTGTTTGGAAAAAGAGTGTATTTCTAGTAATCAAAAAGGCATGTTCGAATGAGTACGACAATTCTTCTCTATAATAGATAAAAATGATTCTATTTACTCTATTTATTCATATTAATAGATTAACAAGATTAAATAGGGGGAAGAATCGATGAATGTAAATGTACGCAGTGCAAAGGTCGAGGATTTGAACGTATTAACAACCTTCTTGGAAAAGGCGAATGTGAATAAAAATGGAATTAAAGATATACTAGATACCTGTTTGATCATGGAGGATGAGCACGGAGCTGTAAAGGCAACATTAGGGATGGAGCGCTTTGGAGTAAGTGGGTTGTTACGCTCATTGGTGATGACTGCAGACACTTCGGAGCATGATTTGTTAAGATTATTTCAAGAAATGTTTTTACTAGCGAGTCAACAAGGGGTTAAAGATTTATATTTAGCAACAAATAAACTAGGTGCAATGAGGTTTGTTGAAGTCCTAGGATTCGAAATGGTGGATAAAGATCAGTTGCCGATGGCTTTTGCCGGATCTGACCATGTTAAACATATCTTAACTGTGGATAACTCTGTGTTTTTAAAAAGACATCTAGCCCTTCAATAGATGGTTAGGCATGGTATTTGGGGATGTTTTTGTTAATATCCACAGAATTATCCACAAAGTTTCCCTTATTGTCCACATTTTGTGGATAACACTTGTGTAATTGAGGCTGTTCTTTTATACTTTCAATGGGAAAACAGCGTAACGAACAACTTATTTTAACAGTACAAAAGGTGGAACAAAATGAGGACAAAATATTGGATTGTGGATAAAAATGTGGATAAACTGGAAAACTTTCCACAACTACAGGAGGCTGCCGATTTATTAAGGAAAAATGAAGTGGTTGCTTTTCCAACTGAAACCGTCTATGGCTTAGGTGGAAATGCACAGAGTGATGAAGCTGTGGAGAAAATCTTTGCTGCCAAAGGGAGACCGAGTGACAATCCACTTATTGTCCACATTGCGAAGAAGGAGCAGTTGACTGACTTTGTGGATCACATTCCACAAACAGCAAACATCCTAATGGAACATTTCTGGCCTGGGCCGTTAACGATTATTTTAACATATAAAGAAGGAACGTTATCACAGAAAACGACGGCAGGCTTGATGACGGTAGGGATTCGAATGCCTGACCATCCGGTTGCATTGAATCTTTTAGAGCAGACCGGACTACCAATTGCAGCACCGAGCGCAAATCGGTCGGGAAAACCAAGTCCGACCATGGCCCAACATGTGAAGGAAGATTTGGATGGGAGAATTGCCGGGATTGTAGACGGAGGCCCAACCGGAGTAGGGGTTGAATCAACGGTAGTGGATTGTACAACGGAAGTTCCGGTGATTTTGCGACCAGGTGGGGTGACAAAGGAGCAATTGGAGGCGGTTGTAGGTGAAGTCTTGCTTGACCCAGCTTTGAAAGATCAGAAAGAAACCCCAAAATCTCCTGGAATGAAGTACCGCCATTATGCACCAGATGCGCCGCTCTATCTTGTGGATGGAACGAAAGAGCAAATTCAAGCTTTAATTGAAGAACGCCAACAAGAAGGACTCAAAGTGGGAGTATTAACAACGGAAGAAAATCAGCATTTTTACAAGGCGGATGACCTGTATGTATGTGGCCGTCGTTCGCAACTCGAAACTGTGGCAAGTTCGATTTATGCCGCTCTAAGGAGTTTTGACCGAGCGCAGGTAGACATTATTTACAGTGAAATATTTCCAAATACGGGGGTCGGAAACGCGATTATGAACCGTTTATTAAAAGCGGCTGGCCACAAGATGATAAAGTGAAACTTCCATCAGTGGGGGGTCCTTCTTCCCCTACTGATGGTTAGTCACGCAGAGCCTGATTGATTTATCTAAGGGCTGAAGCCCAAAGATAAATCTTATCTCACCAATCGGAGCTTTACGGGCAGTTGATCCCCCGCCATTCTTCTTTTATTTTAATCTGAATCTTGAATGGGGGTCTTACTGCCCGTTAAGCCTGATAAAAGCATAACAACTCAAAGAGACTAAGCACGAGGAGTGTTCTTAGTCTCTTTTCATTCCGATATTCTGAAAGGGGCCCTGATTCTCCACTATTATATTTACCTTCTAAAACTTGTCTCACTTGCATAAGTTGGAAAGAGTAAATCCGGGGAGGTATGGGGATGTCGGAGTTTGTTGGGGAATTGGTTACAATTATGATTATGGCACTTGCGCTCGGAATGGATGCATTCTCGATTAGTCTTGGCATGGGAATGTACAGGCTCAGGTTGAGGCAAGTTTTTAATATCGGGATCACGGTTGGAATTTTTCATATTTTTATGCCTTTATTAGGGATCCTGGCTGGGCGCTTTTTATCAGAAAAGTTCGATGCCATTGCGGGTTATATCGGAGGTGGCTTATTATTAGTATTAGGGCTGCAAATGATCATCGCAAGTTTAAAAAAAGAAGGGGAAAGCCTGCTTACACCCGTTGGATATGGCTTAATCTTATTTGCGTTAAGTGTGAGCCTTGATAGTTTTTCAGTGGGACTGTCGCTTGGGATCTATGGGGCAAAAACGTGGCTCGTTTTAATTTGCTTTGGAGCGGGAGCCATGCTGCTGTCTTGGTTAGGTTTGTTTATTGGACGCCGTGTTCAAGATTGGCTTGGGAAATACAGTGAAATACTAGGTGGAGCCATTTTAATCTTTTTTGGAATCAAATTATTATTTCCGTTTTAACTCGTTTGCTAAAAAAATTTCATAAATGTGGGTAAATGTGAAGGTTTAGGAAATCTTTTGCACTCAGTCTATTGTCCTAGAAGAATTTGGCTTATAATTGAAAAAAGGGGGATTAATCATGACAACCGTCTTAATTGTTTGTACAGGCAATACATGTAGAAGTCCAATCGCAGAATCTTTATTGAAGCATATGAATCTCCCAGGAGTGAAGGTGAAATCAGCCGGAACCTTTGCATCAGATGGATCGGAGGCATCCACAAATACGAAAAATGTTTTAGACGAAAACAGCATTCCTCATAACCATAAATCCTCTATGATAACGGAAAATTTAGTGGATTGGGCCGACTTTATTTTTACGATGACCTCTGGACATAAAGCTACCGTTATTAGCATGTTTCCTCAAGCACAAGCAAAAACATACACACTGAAGGAGTTTGCTGGAATGGATGGAATTCGAGATATTTCCGATCCATTTGGCGGTCCTGTAGATGTCTATCGTGAAACTTATGAAGAGATTAAGGAAGCCATTGAAAAAGTAGCCGATAGACTGAAGAAATAACCATCATTGTAGTTGAGGAGGAGACTGGGTGCAAGACAAACGAGAGTATAAATGGGGAATTAGAAAACAGTTAGTGTTCTTTACAACAACCTTGGCTGTAATTACCTATTCGACAAGTGCATTTTTTATTTATGTCCTTTATCCTTATATAAAAGAGATCATTGCAGTCTGAGAAGTGACATTTTCAATTGTGACCTTTATGTTAGGGATCATATGGTCAGGAATTCTTGCCTATTTTGCTGCTTCTATTATCATTAGACCTTTGCAAAAGTTGGAAAAAGCTGCTATGAAGGCAGCCTCTGGTGATCTAAGTGAAAAGGTAGAGACCTCAAAGGTCGATAATGAAATTCGTTCATTAGCGGTTGCGTTTGATAAAATGTTAACAAAACTACGAGAGATTGTTCAAAATATTGATGAAAATTTCAAACAGACAAATGAAAAGGTGTTGGCGATTTCGAATGAATCGGCAGCAGTAACTGAACAGGCATCATCCATTGCAATGACGACAGCTGAGATTGCAGTTGGTGCGGAAAGCTCAGCTATCTCGATACAGGCGACAACAGAATCCATTGATGGTGTGATACGAATCGCAGAAAATGTAGAGCAGACGGCCAAACATTCCGAGTCGATCTCGGCCGAAATGGTGAAAGATCTGAATCATGCAAAAGAAGTTGTTCGATCGCTTATTACTGGAATTGAAACCCTTTCAAATGATAATAAAGAATCATTGCAAACGGTAAAAGAATTAGAAGAGAATGCTGCAAAAATTGAACAAGTGATCAAATTGGTCGGAGAGGTTGCTGGTCAAACAAATTTACTAGCCTTAAATGCATCAATTGAGGCAGCACGCGCGGGTGAACATGGCAGAGGTTTTGCCGTTGTCGCAGAGGAAGTCCGAAAGTTGGCAGATGAAAGTGCGAAAGCGGTTCAAGGCATTTCAAGCTTAACGAAAAACATTCAAACAGGGGTCAACCGTGTAGTCGACCAAATTAAGAAGCAAGTTCAGACAGCAAATGAAGAAGTAGTAAAGGGAACCAAAACAGATGAGGCTCTCGAGGAAATGACAGCAAGTGTTAATAATATGGCTGTCTCTATTTCGGAAATTTCCGCACTTGTAAAAGATCAAATGACTGGCATTATGGCGTTATCAGCCCAATCCGAAGAGGTCGCTTCCATAGCTGAAGAGACGTCCGCTGGTACCCAAGAAGTATCAGCCATGATTCAATACCAAACCGGGGTTATTGAAAATGTGGAGAAGCTTACCGTTGAATTAAAGGAACAAGCGGAGAAATTAAAAGAAACCATCACAGTCTTTAAGGTTTAAAAAGTGGGGACAAGCTAAATACATAGAACTCTTCTATTCTTTTTTTATAAGCCTATTTGAACATGATGTTGTATGAAACATGTTTATTGTCTGTGCTAGATTGTTCAGTCATCCACAGAGAACAATGGTTTTTCATCCACATGGAAAGAGGGTATAAGAAGGTTGGAAGGGTTTTTATTTTTAGCTAAGTGTGTCAAAATATAATAGTAAAGATATTTTTTGAAAAGCTAGGAGGACTTTTGGAATGAAAGTTGCAATTGCATCTGATCACGGTGGTGTAAATATCCGTGAGGAAATAAAGAAATTAATGGATGAAATGGGCATCCAATATGAAGATTTCGGCTGTGAATGCGGGACTTCAGTAGATTACCCAGACTATGCCCTTCCAGTAGCTGAAAAAGTAGCAAGCGGTGAATTTGATCGTGGAATCTTAATTTGTGGGACGGGCATTGGAATGAGTATTGCTGCTAATAAAGTAAAAGGCATCCGTTGTGCTCTTGTTCATGACCTATTTACGGCAAAAGTAACTCGTGAACACAATGACAGCAATGTATTAGCGATGGGAGAGCGTGTCATTGGACCAGGACTAGCCCGTGAGATTGCTAAAACATGGCTTTCAGGAGAGTTCGAAGGCGGCCGCCACGCCAATCGCGTAGCGAAAATTACTCAGTATGAAGACGGTCAACAGTAAAAGCAGGGGAGTTCTATTCTGATAAAGTTAGTTGAGAAAATCCTGATAGAGTCCGAATGAAGATCAATTTCGAACATAGCGAGGTGCAAAGTGCCCTCTAGAGTTCGAATCCAAGTCACCTTTGGACATATCAAGCAATCATCATCCTAGTGTCCGAACAAAATACCTATTCAGACACAAGAGGTTCGATCATCCAGCACAATGTTCGAACCTCATCCTCAACCTAAGAAAAGGAGGAAATAATCATGTCAACGACTTCAATTAAATCACAAATGGCTGATATATTATCGCAGTTTCAAGAACAAGCCCAGTTAAACGAAAAACATCTTCTTGTCATTGGCTGCAGCACAAGTGAAGTAGCTGGGAATAAAATTGGTACAGCGGGAACGTTTGAAATTGCTGAAGACTTATTTTCAGCATTGCAATCCTTCCAGTCAGAAACAGGCGTATCGCTAGCGATTCAATGTTGTGAGCACTTAAATCGTGCTCTTGTAGTCGAACGGGAAACAGCAGAGAAATACCAATATGAGATGGTCTCAGTGATTCCGGTTCAAAAGGCAGGCGGCTCTTTTGCTACCTATGCATTCCAACATATGAAAGATCCTGTAATGGTGGAATTTATTAAAGCAGATGCAGGAATCGATATTGGTGATACCTTTATTGGCATGCATTTAAAACATGTCGCTGTTCCGCTTCGTGTATTGAGCAAATCAATAGGAAATGCACATGTAACCATGGCCAAAACGCGTCCAAAGCTCATCGGTGGGGAACGGGCCGTTTATGTAAAAAATAGTGAAAATCAATCGTGTAACTAAAAATAAAAAGGATAGTGTTCGGATTCGAACGCCATCCTTTTTATTTTTAGACAACAATTCTACTTTTTTATTATAAACACGTAGAATATATAAAGAATTGCCACAAAAGGTTCGGTGTGATAAAATAGTCGAAAAAGGTAGAATAATAGATAACTTTGTGAAATCTTTATTTGCTATTAACATGTTCATGTTAATATAGTATAAAAAAAGAAGTTTTACTAAGGGGGATCTTCATGAAACATGTAGCGCAACAAGACGAAAAAGTGTATCAAGCGATCCAGCAAGAACTTGGTCGCCAACGTTCTAAAATAGAACTAATCGCATCCGAAAACTTTGTCAGCCAAGCGGTAATGGAAGCGCAAGGCTCCGTTTTAACGAATAAATATGCAGAAGGCTATCCTGGTCGTCGCTATTATGGTGGTTGTGAATACGTAGATATCGTCGAGGATATTGCCCGTGATCGTGCGAGGGAAATTTTTGGCGCTGAGCATGTAAACGTACAAGTACACTCTGGGGCACAAGCAAATATGGCTGTGTACTATACAATTTTAGAACATGGAGATACCGTTCTCGGAATGAACCTTTCACACGGTGGTCACTTAACACATGGAAGCCCAGTGAACTTTAGTGGAATTCAATATAACTTTGTTGAATATGGGGTTGACCCAGAAAACCATGTAATCGACTATCAAGATGTATTAGAAAAAGCGCGTCAACATAAGCCGAAATTAATTGTCGCAGGTGCAAGTGCATACCCGCGTGAGATTGATTTTAAAAAGTTCCGTGGAATCGCTGATGAAGTGGGCGCTTACTTAATGGTGGATATGGCCCATATTGCTGGTCTTGTTGCGGCTGGTCTACATCCGAATCCTGTACCATATGCTGATTTTGTAACGACAACTACACATAAAACTCTGCGTGGTCCACGTGGTGGAATGATCCTATGTAAAGATAAATTCGCAAAGCAAATCGATAAATCGGTTTTCCCTGGAATCCAAGGGGGTCCATTAATGCATGTGATTGCCGCAAAGGCAGTTGCATTCGGAGAAGTTCTTCAAGACGGCTTTAAAGAATATGCAAAAAATGTGGTAGCAAATGCAAAAGTTCTAGCGGAAGCTCTTCAAGCTGAAGGCATCACTCTTGTTTCTGGTGGAACAGATAACCACTTGTTATTAATCGATACACGTTCTCTCGGGATTACAGGGAAAATTGGTGAAAAGGTATTAGATGACATTGGCATTACGGTTAATAAAAATACAATCCCATATGATCCGGAAAAACCGTTTGTAACAAGTGGAATCCGTATCGGTACGGCTGCAGTAACCTCTCGTGGCTTTGGAAGCGAAGAAATGAAAGAAATCGCTTCAATCATGGCATTAACTTTGAAAAACCATGAAGATGAAGCTAAATTAGCAGAAGCAAAACAACGAGTAGAAGATTTAACGAGTAATTTTACATTATATCCTGAATATTAATTCATAAGGTGCTAAGCATCTTCCATTTTGGAGGGGCTTGGCACCCTTCTTTTTTGTGGGAATTATTGCAATCTTCCTTGCCTGTTGCTCTTGCGGTTTTTTTTCTGTAAAATAAAACGCAGTGAACGATGACAGATCATAATTTTTCAAACTCGGAAGGAGCACGAATAAAGTGGCAAAAGTATATGTATTTGATCACCCACTCATTCAGCACAAACTTACATACATTCGTAAAGCAGACACAGGTACAAAGGAATTCCGTGAATTAGTTGATGAAGTAGCAACATTAATGGCATTTGAAATTACGCGCGATATGCCATTAGAGGAAATTGAAATCGAAACACCTGTAGACAAAACAAAGTCAAAAGTCCTTTCAGGTAAAAAAATCGGACTTGTTCCAATCCTACGTGCGGGAATAGGCATGGTAGATGGAGTTCTTAAGTTAATTCCAGCCGCAAAAGTTGGACATGTTGGTTTATACCGTGATCCTGAAACGTTACAACCAGTAGAATATTATGCGAAACTTCCTTCTGATGTAAAAGAAAGAGATTTCATTGTTGTTGACCCTATGTTAGCGACAGGTGGCTCAGCGATTGCAGCGATCGACTCATTAAAAACGCGCGGCGCCAAACATATTAAGTTTATGTGCTTGGTCGCTGCGCCAGAGGGCGTTAAAGCATTACAAGAAGCTCATCCTGATGTTGATATTTTCATTGCTGCTCTTGATGAAAAGTTAAACGAACACGGCTATATCGTTCCAGGTCTAGGCGATGCGGGCGATCGTTTGTTTGGTACAAAATAAGAATTTAATTTTACGAAAAGGCTAGGGAATCTCTCTAGCTTTTTTATGTGCAAAAAACTAATAAACTTGCTTAGCTTATCGATATGGAACTGCATACAAACTTCCTCTTAAGAAAATTATAAAGAGAAAGGAGGAATTCGTTTATGAAAAGAAAATCAATTATCCTCATCTTGCTTTTCTTTATTTTCATGCATTCTGTTTCAGCTTCAACTCAATCTAACTTCAAACTGCCTCCAATCCCATCTGAACAACAAGCAGATCAAATTGCAATTTTTATGACAGAGAAGCCAATGAAGAGGCAAGAATTAAAGGCGATGATTAAAAAGTATCCAGATATTGAAATCCGTCATTTTTTTCAACATGCCCTTAACGGCTTTTCTGCAAAAGGCCCAACACAGAGTCTCGAAAAATTAGCGGAAGACATCCCAATGACGAAACTTTCTCCAGTTAATCAATACAAAGTGATGGATCTTTTTCAACAGGGAGATAATGTCGAAATTATTGGTGCAGAAAGGGTAAGAGGACTATTTGATTCACAGCATCGACGCCTTACGGGAAAAGGGGTAAAAATCGGTGTAATAGACACAGGAATTGACTATGAGCATGAAGATTTAAGACGCAATTATGGAGGCGGCCGGGATATGGTTGATGCGGACGGGGATCCCATGGAAACGAAGGGGACGGAAGGTCTCGGTACGTTTCATGGTACACATGTGGCCGGGATTATCGCAGCAAACGGAAGGATGGTAGGAGTGGCGCCTGATGCAACAATTATTGCCTATCGTGCGCTTGGACCAGGTGGCATGGGAACAACCGAGCAAGTCGTCGCTGCCATTGAGCAAGCCATTAAAGATAAGGTGGATGTTTTGAACTTATCGCTTGGGAATAGTGTAAATGGCCCTGATTTGCCATTAAGTGTGGCCTTAAACAACGCAGTCGATCATGGGATTGTTGCTGTGACTTCATCGGGGAACTCCGGTCCGAATATGTGGACGGTCGGGTCTCCTGGAACTGCTTCTAAAGCAATCTCGGTAGGAGCGTCAACTCCGACAATGAAAATCCCCTATATAGAAATAGATGGTGACCGAATTCGCCTCCAGCCTTTACAAGGATCTGTACCTTGGGACCTTGACCGCTCGCATGAATTAGTAGATGGGGGTACGGGGAAAAAAACACAATTAAAACAGGTTAAGGGCAAAATTGTCTTAATGGAAAGAGGGGAATTAACCTTTTCAGAAAAGGTAAGCAATGCCGAAAAGGCGGGGGCCATCGCGGTCGTTATTTATAACAACACAAAGGGGCCGTTAATTGGGAACTTAACGCAAACGAGTACCATTCCTGTCATGAGCATTACGAAAAAGGATGGTCAGAACCTTAAACAGGCGTTAGATAAAAAGCTCACCCTTATTAAAACCATTATAATAGAAGAAAAAGATACATTAGCAGATTTTAGTTCAAGAGGACCAGTCACCACTACTTGGGAGGTAAAGCCTGACATACTGGCACCAGGTGTCGCAATTAACAGTACGATTCCGGGCGGATATTTACCCCTACAAGGCACTAGTATGGCGGCGCCACATGTGGCAGGGGCCTGCGCAATTTTAAAACAGGCACACCCGAACTGGGGTCCTGAAAAAATAAAAGCGGCTCTAATGAATTATGCTAAACCACTTTATAAAGAGAAAGGGGAGCTATACAAAACCTATGAACAAGGGGCAGGAAGAATTCAACTTCAGGAGTCACTGAAAGCGGAAACCCTTGTCTATCCGTCTTCACTCAAGTTTGGGAAATTCACAGCGACAGACGTGAATCATGAACATGAACAAACCGTTACAATTGAAAACACATCCGAACATCCAAAAAAAGTTTCCTTTCAAACACCTAAACAGCATAAAGGGATAGCATGGCACTTGCCGATGGCTTTTGAAATCCCTCCAGGTGAAAAAAGAAAAGTAAAAATCCAAATGACGGCAGATCCTGATCAATTGACTGAGAAGGTTTATGACGGGAATATTGTTGTTGAAAGTGATGGGAAGCCCCTCTATCTTCCCTACTTATTTGTGTTAGAGGAACCTGATTACCCACGTGTAATGGGATTTGACTTTGGCGCAGGTGATCACCCGGGAAATTATCGCTACGAGGTTTACCTTCCAGGAGGAGCAGAAGAATTTGGTGTAGCCTTATTTCACCCTGATACTTACCAATTTATTCAATTTTTGGATTGGAAAAGAAATATCGGAAAAGGTCTGATTCAAAAAGAAATCTCAGCAGAATCTTTACCAGAACAAGGGATGTATGTAGCGAAGGTTTTTGCAAGAAAGGCAGGTCAAGAGGACTGGGTTGAGACGTTGATTCAAATTGCGCCTCCTGTAGATACTTTATCCAAATAAAACAATTCCTCCCTTTTCTCAAATGTTATATATAAGAGGAGGGGAGGGGGCTGTCTGTTATGGTATAGTGATATAGGTTTTAATAATTCTTGAAAAATGTGTGAACAAAATGATTGTAAGTGTGATGTTTGTCTCATTACTGACAAAAATGACATTGACAGGATGATAAGTCTGTTGTATCCTAACAGAGGATAAAGTGGAAGGGTTTGCAATTGTTTGATTTCAATGTTTTTAAGGTCGAACGAACAAATTATTCCAACATAATATCGTGAGTAACAACAGGATTTATCTGATGATTCTAACAATAAATAAAATCGCGATAAAACATTGTAAATCTCTAAGGTTAGCGTTTATAATAATTAAGGTAGCACTTTATTCATTTTTGGTGAATGAATTAGATTGATATTTTTTTACTACTAAAAATTGATAGGGACTAACATTCATATTGAATGCTTCATTATTAAAGTTGGTGGATTGTGTAACTAGTTGTATAACAATTCACATAGGAGAATTAATATAGGAATGCCAGAATACAGGAGCATGTTTACTCGAGTTAGATCATACATATTTTACTTGTTAGCTATATTCGTACTTGGTTGGGGGTTTACATCCTACCAGGATGTATTTTTGGGCCTTATCCTAGGTACAAGCCTTAGTCTGATTAACTTATGGCTTTTGGTTAAAAGAATGGATCGATTTAGCCAACAATTTGACAATGGAAAGGTTGTTAAATCGCTAGGTTTCTTTTCTAGAGTGGCAACTGCGATCCTAGGGGTTCTAATTGCGATGGAATATCCCCAGTATCTCCATCTAGTTAGTGTGATTATAGGATTAATGATAACTTATGTTGTCATTATGATAGATTTTTTTATCGAACACAAGAATTCACATAATTAATAAAAGAAGTGAGGTGAATTAGAAATGGGACATGGAGCTCCTTTAGTAGAATTTCTGGGTTTAACATTCAACTTATCAAATGTCCTCATGATAACAGTAGCAAGTTTGATTGTATTCATCATAGCTGTAGTATGCACGAGAAATCTATCCATGAAACCTACAGGAATGCAAAATTTCTTTGAATGGATAATGGATTTTGTGAGAAACATTATTCGAAGCAGTATGGATTGGAAAGAAGGGGGAC
Organism: Niallia sp. XMNu-256; assembly: GCF_036670015.1. NCBI lineage: Bacteria > Bacillati > Bacillota > Bacilli > Caryophanales > Bacillaceae > Niallia > Niallia sp. XMNu-256. Next base: position 3,989,509 of record NZ_CP137636.1, on the reverse strand, counting down.
ACTTCCATGTGCTGGGGATAACCCTAATTATGTATATATTTGTTTCTAATACATTAGGACTCCCATTTGCTATTACATATGATGGGGTACTTTGGTGGAAGTCACCAACAGCCGATCCAGTTGTTACTCTAACGTTGGCTGCAACAGTAATGGGTCTTGCTCATTACTATGGAGTGAAACAAAGGGGTATGAAACAATATTTAAAAGCGTTTGTCACTCCTTTTTCGTTTATGTTACCAATTAAATTGGTAGAGGAATTCTCTAACACATTAACGTTAGGTCTTCGTCTTTACGGTAATATCTTTGCCGGTGAAGTGTTACTAACTTTACTAGCAGGCGGTTTAGCAACAGGTGTTGGTGGAACGATTGCAGCGATCATTCCAACCGTTGCATGGCTAGGGTTCTCAACATTCATGGGTGCTATTCAAGCTTATATCTTTACATTGTTATCAATGGTCTACCTTTCTCATAAAGTTAGTCATGACCATTAATATATAGCTGTTCATCATTGAACATTATAATGAAAAATAAATCATAAATCTCAAGGAGGAATTCAATAATGGGTCCATTAGCAGCAGCAATAGCAGTTGGATTAGCGGCACTAGGTGCTGGTATCGGTAACGGTATGATCGTATCACGTACAGTAGAGGGTATGGCTCGTCAACCAGAAGCAAAAGGTATGCTTCAAGGTACAATGATCTTAGGGGTAGCGTTCGTTGAGGCGATTCCTATCATGGCCGTAGTTATTGCGTTTATGGTAGTTGGTCGTTAACTGAACAAGATAGAATTAAATGGCGAAGAATCGTTAAGAGCCTTCGCCTTTCCTTTATGCAATTATTTGAATGTAGATGGTAAGAATGAAGAGATAAATGGATAAAACATGTTTGAAGGGAGTGAAGCGAACGTGTCAGGTGAACAATTTGTATTGGGAGCAGCAACGGGTTTTAATGGTGGAGATGCTCTTTTCCAATTAATTATGTTTATCGTTTTGTTAGCGCTTATTAAGAAGTTTGCATGGGGTCCTTTAATGGGGATGATGAAGCAACGTGAAGAATTTGTCGCTAATGAAATTGAAAATGCCGAAAAAAGCCGCAAAGAGGCAGCGGATTTATTAGACCAACAACGTGCCTTATTAAAAGAAGCACGGGGTGAAGCACAAGGTTTAATCGAAAATGCGAAAAAACAAGCAGAAGTACAACGCGAGGAAATTATAACAGCTGCACGTTCAGAAGCAGGTCGCTTGAAGGAAAGTGCCAAACTTGAAATTGAACAACAGAAGGAACAAGCTGTTGCTGCAATTAAAGAACAGGTTACTTCATTGTCTGTACTAATTGCTTCTAAAGTAATAGAAAAAGAGTTAAACGAAAAAGAACAAACGAAGTTTATTAACAATTATATTAAAGAGGTAGGAGAGAAGCGATGAGTAATCCGGCAATTGCAAACCGCTACGCGTTCGCACTTTTCCAGGTTGCTATTGAACAAAAGCTTCTTGATCAATTAGATACGGAGCTTCGTGTAGTGAGAGAAGTAATTCAACAAAATCAAGACTTCAACACATTACTGTCATCTCCAAAGCTATCAAAAGATAAGAAAAAACAACTACTTCAAAATGCTTTTTCAAATGCAAATCCTTTTTTACAAAATACATTTAATTTATTAGTTGATCGCGGGCGTGAAGGACTCATTGTCCAAATCGCTGATCACTTTATTGAATTGACAAATAACGAAAAAGGAATTGCTGAGGCAACAGTTACATCTGCTCGTCCTTTAACAGAAAAAGAAATAAAAGCACTTTCTAAGACATTTGCCAAGAAGTTAGGTAAAAAAGATCTTCGGATTGAAAATATAGTGGATTCCAATTTGCTCGGTGGTATTAAACTTCGCGTCGGTAACCGTATTTATGACGGCAGCGTCAAGGGTAAGTTAGAGCGCTTGGAACGCCAATTGTTACGTTAAGTTGTAGATAGGGGTGAAACTCATGAGCATTAAAGCTGAAGAAATTAGTGCACTGATAAAACAGCAAATCGAAAGTTATCAGTCTGACATTCAAGTAAATGATGTAGGAACGGTTATCCAAGTCGGTGACGGGATTGCGCGTGCTCATGGTCTTGATAATGCCATGGCTGGAGAGTTACTTGAATTTTCAAATGGCGTTATGGGTTTAGCACAAAACCTAGAAGAAAATAACGTCGGTATTGTTATTTTAGGACCATACTCTGAGATTCGTGAAGGTGATGAAGTTCGCCGTACGGGTAGAATCATGGAAGTTCCTGTTGGGGACGAATTGATCGGACGTGTCGTGAACCCACTTGGACAACCAGTTGATGGATTAGGTCCAATTAAAACTTCAAAAACTCGTCCAATTGAATATTTAGCACCTGGGGTAATGGATCGTAAATCTGTTCATGAGCCATTACAAACAGGGATTAAAGCAATTGATGCTTTAGTTCCGATTGGTCGTGGACAGCGTGAGTTAATTATCGGAGACCGTCAAACAGGGAAAACTTCTGTAGCGATTGATGCGATTATTAACCAAAAAGACCAAGATATGATTTGTATTTATGTTGCAATTGGACAAAAAGAATCAACCGTTCGTAACGTTGTTGAAACGCTTCGTAAAAATGGCGCATTAGATTATACAATCGTTGTAACAGCGTCAGCATCAGAACCAGCTCCATTACTTTACTTAGCACCATATGCGGGTGTCGCAATGGGTGAAGAGTTTATGTATAATGGCAAGCATGTTTTAGTCGTATATGATGATTTAACAAAACAAGCTTCCGCTTATCGTGAATTATCCCTATTACTTCGTCGTCCTCCAGGTCGTGAAGCATATCCAGGGGATGTATTTTACTTACACTCACGCTTACTTGAGCGTGCAGCAAAATTAAGTGATGCAAAAGGTGCTGGATCAATCACAGCATTACCTTTCATTGAAACTCAAGCTGGAGACGTTTCTGCTTATATTCCAACAAACGTTATTTCTATTACAGATGGACAAATCTTCTTACAATCAGACTTGTTCTTCTCAGGTGTGCGTCCTGCGATCAATGCTGGGTTATCTGTATCCCGGGTTGGTGGATCTGCACAAATCAAAGCAATGAAAAAGGTTGCTGGTACGCTTCGTCTTGACCTTGCATCATACCGTGAACTTGAAGCATTTGCTCAGTTTGGTTCAGACTTAGATGCATCAACAAAGGCAAAGCTTGAACGTGGAGCTCGTACAGTTGAAGTGTTAAAGCAAGACTTGAACAAACCATTGAAAGTTGAAAAACAAGTTGCCATTCTTTACGCGTTAACACGTGGCTTCTTAGATGATATTCCAGTTCACGACATTCGTCGTTTTGAAGCTGAATATTTATCATGGTTAGAGACGAACAAGAAAGAAATTCTAGACCATATTGCTAACACGAAAGAATTGCCAGCAGACGAGGATTTCGCAGCTGCAATCAATGAATTTAAGAAAACATTTGCTGTTTCAGAATAACGAACATAACACTCATTTCTATATAGAGTCCATAAGGCTCTTTCAAAGGCATGAGGCCAAATAATAATTGACTTTTTAGTAAGTTAAACCTCTTAAAAGGTGAATCAAGGTGGTGAGAACCTGTGGCATCTTTACGCGACATAAAAAAACGTATTAACTCAACAAAAAAGATGAGTCAGATTACAAAGGCGATGCAAATGGTATCTGCAGCGAAAATGAACCGTGCAGAACTGAATGCCAAATCCTTTGTTCCATACATGGATAAAATTCAAGAAGTAACAACAGCGGTTGCTGCAAATGCAGAGGATGCAAGTCATCCAATGTTAAAATCTCGGCCAGTGAAGAAGACTGGTTATATCGTCATTACAGCGGATCGTGGATTAGCTGGCTCTTATAATAGTAATGTCTTGCGTGAAGTAAATAGAACGATTCAAGGACGTCATAAATCAAATGATGAATTTGTTATTATTGCACTAGGCCGTGTAGGACGTGACTTTTTTGTAAAAAAGGGTATGAACGTGATCCTAGATATAGTCGGCTTACACGATCAGCCTTCTTTTACAGACATTAAAGACTTTACAAGTAAAACGGTAGACATGTTTGCAGATGAAACATTTGATGAACTCTACATTTATTACAGCCATTATGTAAATGCAATTAAATATGATGTAACTGAGAAAAAAATACTTCCATTCACGGATATGAGTCGTGGTGGTGGAATGACTAGCGCTTATGAGTATGAACCATCAGCCGAAGCAATCCTCGAAGTATTATTACCTCAATACGCCGAAAGTTTAATTTACGGAGCTGTATTAGACAGTAAAGCAAGTGAACATGCAGCACGTATGACAGCAATGAAGAGTGCGACGGATAATGCAAATGATATTATTCGAAACTTAGATTTAAGTTATAACCGTGCTCGACAAGCTGCTATTACACAGGAGATTACAGAAATCGTGGGCGGCGCCTCTGCTCTCGAATAATAGAAGAGAAGGTTTCACTTCTCTTTCTTTAATAATTAGTCTAGCTCCTGCGGACATCCTCATGCCTGCTAATAAACGGTTGTGAGTGTCGTCTCGTTGACGCCAGCGACAATGGAGCTTTTAAGTACTTTTTAAAAGAACGATCTAGCTATAGCGCCTACACCTCGGGGACTTAAGCCAATCCTCCTGGAAGGTAAAAAACTTTCTCTGAGACTTGTCTAGAGTTTGACGAGGGTGGGCGAGGCGCTTTGGCTTTACTACGACAGGAGGGAAAATGATGAACAAAGGACGCGTTGTTCAGGTTATGGGTCCGGTCGTTGACGTGAAGTTTGAAAGCGGACAACTACCAAGACTTAATAACGCATTGAAAATCGCGCATCGCGATGAAAATGTTGAGATTGACATATCTCTAGAAGTTGCTCTTCATCTAGGCGATGACACAGTTCGTACAATTGCGATGTCTTCAACTGATGGACTAACTCGCGGCATTGATGTACTTGATACGGGTGCACCGATTTCAGTTCCAGTTGGAAACGTTACACTTGGACGTGTATTTAACGTATTAGGTGATACGATTGACCTTGGGGAAGAAATTCCTGCAAGTGAACGTCGTGACCCTATCCATAGAGAAGCACCAAAATTTGAAGAATTATCAACAGAAGTTGAAATCCTTGAAACAGGGATTAAAGTAGTAGACCTACTTGCTCCATATATTAAAGGGGGAAAAATCGGTCTATTCGGTGGTGCCGGTGTTGGTAAAACAGTTTTAATTCAGGAATTAATCAATAACATTGCTCAAGAGCACAGCGGTATTTCTGTTTTCGCTGGTGTAGGTGAGCGTACTCGTGAAGGAAATGACCTTTACTGGGAAATGACAGATTCAGGTGTTATTAAGCAAACAGCGATGGTATTCGGACAAATGAACGAGCCTCCTGGTGCCCGTATGCGTGTTGCGTTAACAGGGTTAACAATGGCTGAATATTTCCGTGATGAGCAAGGCCAAGACGTGTTATTGTTCATTGATAATATTTTCCGTTTCACACAAGCAGGTTCTGAGGTATCCGCTCTTTTAGGACGTATGCCATCAGCGGTTGGTTATCAGCCAACACTTGCAACGGAAATGGGACGTTTACAAGAACGTATTACATCAACAAATAAAGGTTCTGTTACATCGATTCAAGCGATTTATGTACCTGCCGATGACTATACTGACCCGGCTCCAGCTACAACGTTCGCTCACTTAGATGCAACAACAAACCTTGAGCGTAAACTATCTGAGATGGGTATCTACCCTGCGGTGGATCCACTTGCATCTACTTCACGTGCATTATCTCCTGAAATTGTTGGAGAAGAACACTATGAAATCGCTCGTCAAGTCCAAGTAACACTACAAAAATATCGTGAACTTCAAGATATCATTGCAATGTTAGGGATGGATGAGCTTTCTGATGAGGATAAATTAGTTGTTGCCCGTGCACGCCGTATTCAAAACTTCTTATCACAAAACTTCCACGTGGCTGAACAGTTCACTGGACAACCTGGATCCTATGTACCTGTTAAAGAAACAGTTAAAGGATTTAAAGAAATCCTTGCAGGTAAATATGACCACCTTCCAGAGGATGCGTTCCGTCTAGTAGGAAGAATTGAAGAAGTAATTGAAAAAGCAAAGCAAATGGGTGTAGAGGTATAATTTCGGACCAGGAGGGTAAAAAATGAAGACAATGAAGGTCAATGTTGTTACTCCCGATGGACCGGTTTATGAGTCTGAAGTGGAAATGGTTAGCACAAAAGCCCAAAGTGGAGAACTTGGAATCCTGCCTGGCCATATTCCAATGGTAGCACCGCTTGCAATCGGAGCTGTTCGCTTGAAAAATAGTAGCAAAACAGACTTCGTTGCGGTAACCGGTGGCTTTTTAGAAGTTCGTCCGGACCAAGTAACCATTTTAGCACAAGCTGCTGAAAAAGCAGTCGATATTGACGTTGAACGTGCAGTGGAAGCAAAAAAACGTGCAGAACAACGTCTAAATGAAAGCAAGCAAGCCGCTATCGATTTTAAGCGTGCTGAACTTGCTTTACGACGAGCAGTCAATCGTATAAACGTAGCCAAAGGCGACTTTTAACAGAAACCTCCTTCATGATGAAGGAGGTTTTTTTATGTTCGTATAGACAATAGGAGGATACCGAGTATAATGTGGGAGAGGGACTGGAGTAATTACCTGAATTTGGAAAAATTCGAGTAAGGGGGTGGAAAATACGAGTAAATGGATTAAAAATACGAGTAACCCCCCGATAAATACGAGTAAACTCAATACCTGTATGATTCATTTACAAAGGTAACTTTATTTCCCCGGGAAATAAGTGTATTTCTCTCCGAAAAAGTGTAATCCCTCATAAAGCAAATTAGGAGTGACGAAAATTGACTCAAAATGTACGGCCAAAGCCATTAAGACTTAGACAAGTAGAAGCATTGTGTAATCGTTTGCCTGCAAATCATCCTAAAAGAGTAGAAATTGAAAGAGAACGATCGATAAGAAGGGCAGGGTACCGTGGGGAACTTAATGTTGACTACCATTTATCCTTTTTACCTAAAAACCACCGATACACAATCATTAGAGACTTCCGCCTAAAAAATCTCCATCACTTTCAAATTGATACTTTATTAATCTCTCCTTTTTATTCCCTTATCATTGAAGCGAAGAACATCGCCGGTCATCTTCATATTGATCCCTATACGAAACAACTCATCCAAAACCAAGAGATCAGTTATTCCAATCCTATTAACCAAGCGATACGTCAACAAATGCAGTTAAAAGAGTGGCTTAATAAGTATAAAATAAAAGCATTCCCTATTGACTATTTAGTCGCGTTTCATGAGGGGAATTCAATGTTTAGTACTTCTAAAATGGACAAGCGGGTCTTTCAAAAGGTTATATACGCCGATCAAATCATGACAAAAATGGAAGGTTTGGAAAAGACCTTTCGAGAGGAAATATTAATGGATAAAGAAATAAGAAGGATACATAAACTTATTATAAAAAATCATGAACCACTAATTACCAATATACTGGATGATTATCACATCACTTTTTCCGAATTAATTAAAGGGGCTCAATGTCCAGAGTGTTATTTTCTCCCTATGAAAAGGATCTCCGGATCATGGAAATGCATGAAATGCCAACACTCCTCTAAAACAGCACATATTAGAGCAGTAGAAGAGTTTCTATTATTAAATCACTGTATAACCAACCAGCAATGTAGGGAATTCCTCGATCTAACCTCTATTCATATTGCCTACCAACTCTTAAAAAATATGAACCTTCAAACAGTAGGAAAATATAAAGACCGCACATATTATTTCACCGTATAGGATTCATAACTTATCCGTCATGAAAATCATATTTATGAATATGTTCTAATAAGAGATTAAAATCATTCTAACTATAGAAATATTTTTGGAAGAGTCGCAATATAAATATTAGTCAATCGACACTATTTCGTAATAATGCTATAATGATATAAAATCTAATATTTAGTTAATAGTAAATTTTCAAATAATATAAAGGGAGGTTGGCGAATGGATCTTCTTCATATTTATCAAAACAGTTATCTCATTGTCGCAATTTTTCTAGGACTAGGAATTATTTTACCTATTGTAGCACTCTTTTTTGGAAAATTATTGCGACCACATAAGCCGGAAGAAGCTAAGTATACCACCTATGAAAGTGGCATTGAGCCTTTTAGTGATTCACGTGTTCAATTTCATGTTCGTTATTATATATTTGCCCTCATGTTTGTTATTTTTGATGTCGAAACCGTGTTTTTATATCCGTGGGCCGTTGCTTATGAAAAACTCGGAATATTTGCCTTAATTGAAATGTTGATTTTCGTGTTTATGCTTATTATCGGACTTATTTATGCTTGGAAAAAGAAGGTGTTGAAATGGAACTAAAAAATATTGATAGTTTAACAGAGGCCGAAGTGGCAGAGTTAAAGAGAAATGTTTTTATGGCAACACTCGATCAAATTAAGGCATGGGCGCGAAGCAATTCATTATGGCCAATGACATTTGGACTGGCGTGCTGTGCCATTGAAATGATGGGGGTTGGAGGGGCTCATTACGATTTTGACCGTTTTGGTTCCATATTTAGAACGTCACCACGTCACTCAGATGTCATGATTGTTTCTGGGACGGTCACGAAAAAAATGGCACCCATTGTGAAACGTTTATACGACCAAATGCCAGAACCGAAATGGGTCATTGCCATGGGATCGTGCGCAACAGCTGGCGGACCATATGTAAAATCATATTCTGTTGTAAAAGGTGTAGACCAAGTGGTCCCTGTTGATGTATACATACCAGGCTGCCCGCCAAATCCAGCCGCACTGATTTATGGAGTAAATAAGTTAAGAGAGAAAATCCGCTATGAGGCAAAAACCGGGAAGAAGGTGATGTAACATGAGCGGAGAGAAGGACTTAGAACAACTAAAAAAAGAAGCAGCTGCGAAGGCCAAAGCAGCTGCACTAGCGAAGAAAAAGGCACAGGAACAAGCAGAAGCACCAACCGATGATTTAGCAAAACAAAAGGCCGCTGCTGCTGCAAAGGCAAAGGCTGCCGCTCAAGCAAAGAAGAAGGCTCAAGAAGCAAAGGAATCGGAAGCGGTAACGAATGATGATGACTTAGCGAAGAAAAAAGCCGCTGCTGCTGCCAAAGCGAAAGTAGCTGCACTAGCGAAAAAGAAAGCCCAAGAACAAGGGGGCTCCTCTGCTTCAACCGATGATGACGCTAAGGCAAAGGCCGCTGCGGCCGTGAAAGCAAAAGCTGCCGCCTTGGCAAAGAAAAAGGCTAAGGAACAAGTAGCTTCAGAAGAATCCTCTGATGGTGATGATAAAGCCAAGGCGGCTGCAGCTGCAAAGGCGAAAGCTGTCGCTGCCGCCAAGGCCAAAGCAGCAGCTGCTGCAAAAGCAAAGGCAGGCAGTGGAGCAAGCAAGACACAAGAGACAGAGGAAGAGCCCTCAGCTAATCAACCGTTATTAGATAAATACGTCAAGGTTATCGTGGATCACCTTGGCAAAGAGGTAATCGAAGAAAGTTATATTAATCGATTATCCAAAGACGTTCCCACTCTTGTGATCAAAAAAGAGGCCTATTTTAAAGTCGCTGAATTTCTTAAATATAATGAACAACTAGGTTTTGACTATTTATCCGAATTGCATGGGACGGATTTCAAAACCCATATGGAATTGTATGTGTATCTTTATTCATATCGAAACAATCAAGCTGTTGCCATAAAGGTTAAACTCGACCGTGATCACCCTGAAGTAGATTCTGTTGTTTCGCTTTGGGCTGGAGCCGATTGGCCGGAATGTGAGGCCTATGACCTACTTGGGATTATATTCACAGGACATCCCAACCTCCATCGTATCATGCTCGGGGAAGAATGGGTGGGATACCCGCTTCGGAAAGATTACGAAGACCAGAATGAGCTGGAGGTGTGACGATGTTAAGGACAGAAGAAATGTTATTGAACGTTGGACCACAACATCCTAGTACACATGGTGTGTTTCGTGTCGTATTAAAAATAGATGGAGAAATCATAAAAGAAGCCAAGCCTGTCATTGGTTATTTGCATCGTGGCACTGAGAAACTGGCGGAGAACCTTAATTATACGCAAATTATTCCTTATACTGACCGGATGGATTATCTTTCTGCAATGACAAATAATTATGTGATCTGTCATGCGGTTGAAACAATGATTGATGCTGAAATTCCAGAACGAGCGGAATATTTGCGAGTCATTACGATGGAATTAGGCCGTGTTGCCAGCCATTTAGTTTGGTGGGGCACCTATTTACTCGACCTGGGGGCGACAAGTCCATTTATTTATGCCTTCCGTGACCGTGAAATGATTATTAATCTGCTAAATGAAATTTCAGGCGGGCGTCTGACATTTAATTACATGCGTGTCGGCGGCGTCAAATGGGATGCTCCGGACGGTTGGATCGAAAAGGTGAAAGAATTTATTCCATATATGAGAGAACAAATTCAAGGATATCATCAATTGGTAACAGGGAATGAAATTTTCTTAAACCGTGTAAAAGGCATTGGTACTTATACGCAAGAGGATGCAATCCAATATTCCTTAAGTGGATCGAACCTTCGGTGTACAGGCGTTAAATGGGATCTGCGCAAAGATGAACCATACTCAATCTATGACCGTTTTGATTTTGATGTCCCGGTACAAACGGGCGGTGACGCTTGGGCGCGTTACCAAGTACGAATTGCCGAAATTGAAGAATCTCTAAAAATACTAGAACAGGCGGTAGAACAGTTCCCTAAAGACGGTCCGATTATGGGGAAGGTACCGAAAGTAATTAAACCGCCAGTAGGGGAAACTTACGTGCGAATAGAATCTCCACGTGGGGAAATCGGTTGTTATATTGCTAGTGATGGGAAAAAGGAGCCGTACCGTCTCAAATTCAGACGGCCATCCTTCTACAATCTGCAAATTCTTCCAAAACTACTAGAAGGAGAATCCATTGCAAACTTAACCGTCATTTTAGGTGCGATTGACATTGTGTTAGGGGAGGTAGATGGCTAATGGAAGGTCTTTTACAAAGTAGTCCAAGTCTAACGAATGTAGGGATTTACTTTTTACTTGCTGTTGTCTTCCTATTAGCCTTGCTCGGGTTTGTATCCTATGCCGTTTTGGCAGAGAGGAAGGTCATGGGATACATGCAGCTACGCCACGGTCCTAATCAATTAGGTGGAAAATGGGGTCTGCTCCAAACGGTTGCAGATGTTCTGAAGCTTTTATTAAAAGAAGATACCATTCCGAAACTTGCTGATCGACCGTTATTTATACTAGCGCCAATTATTGCGTTTGCTCCATCCTTTATGGTGCTGGCCGTCATTCCTTTTACTGATAAATTTCAGTTTGCCGATATTGGGGTTGGATTGCTTTACTATATAGCGATATCAGGGTTGACGACATTAGGAATTGTAACGGGCGGATGGGCTTCCAACAACAAATATGCACTTTTAGGTTCGATGCGGGCAGCCGCTCAAATGATTTCTTATGAAATTCCGCTTGTCATGTCTGTCGTTGGCGTCATCTTATTGACAGGCAGTATGAATTTAAATGATATTGTCGCGGCTCAGGAAAATGGCTGGTTTATTTTATTACAACCGATTGCTTTTGTCGTATTCTTCATTGCAGCTGTAGCTGAACTAAACCGGGTTCCATTTGACCTTCCAGAGTCTGAGTCAGAGCTCGTTTCAGGGTATCATGTTGAATATTCAGGGTTCCGATTTGCCTTCTTTATGTTGACGGAATATGTATATATGTTTGGGATGTCCGCGTTAGTTACTGTCTTATTTTTAGGCGGATGGCTGCCGCTTCCGTTTTTAGACTTTATTCCTGGGGCTGTCTGGTTTGCCTTGAAATTTAGCCTAATTCTTTTCATCTTGTTGTGGTTGCGTGTTACATTCCCACGTGTCCGTCCAGATCAACTCATGGAATTCGGGTGGAAGGTACTTTTGCCGGTCGCTCTGGCAAATATTTTTCTTACAGCGATAGTAAAAGAATTGATGAAACTATTTTAAAGAAAAGATTTTGCTAAATACGGACCTTTGGTGTATAAGGCCAAGCCACGTATTCCCAAAGGTCTCCCAAAAACTTAAAGGGGCACTTTCCTTTAACTTCATTCAGCAAAAGTTTTTGTACCGATAGTTTGCGACAGGTATAAAAGTTCCTAACTTCAAAGTTAAGAGATGATGAAGTTAAGCCTCCGGCGGATGCCACGGATTTTTTTTAGGGTATTTTATAGAGCGAGCTCTATAAAGATCCGGGCGCAAATTCGGCGGGGCGAATTTGATAAGAGGTGATGACATGCTTGGATTAATGAAGGGTTTAACCTATACACTGAAAAATCTAGCACGTGAAAAAGTAACCTATGACTACCCAAATAAGCCGCTTCCTCTTCCAGATCGTTTTCGCGGCATTCAAAAATTTTATCCGGATAAATGCATTGTTTGTAATCTCTGTGCGAATATTTGTCCGACGGATTGTATTACGTTGACAGGCAAGAAAAATCCAGACCCTGAAGCGAAGGTAAAAAAGGTCATCGATACGTATGATATTAATTTCGAAATATGTATCTTGTGTGATTTATGTACGGAAGTTTGTCCGACTGAGGCGATTATCATGACGAACAACTTTGAACTGGCTCAGTATAGCCGTGACAAGCTTTACAAAGATCTGGAATGGCTTGATGAAAATGATCAAAACATACGGCAGGTGAATAAGCCATGATCTCGGGAGAATTTTTAGCCTTTATCGTCTTGGCCGTCATTGCTTTAGCTGGCGGCGTTCTTCTCCTTCATTTAACAAAGGTTGTCCACATGGTGTTGGCGCTTGTCGCCACTTTCGTAAGCATCGCAGGGATCTATGTTCTGCTATCAGCGGAATTTCTAGCAGTCGTTCAAATTCTCATCTACTCCGGGGCGATTACGATCATTATGTTGTTTGGAATTATGCTTACACGTCAAAATGATACCGTTGTGAATACAGGCGGCCGGTTCAGAAAAACATTATTGCTTCTAGGCGTCATCGGCTTTGGCGTTGTCGTTTATTTAGGAATTTATAATTTGGAGTTCCCTCAAGTAGCGGGGACCCTTCACGAAAACAATACCGAGCAAATTGGAATCGCCTTGTACAGCAAATATATCATTCCGTTTGAATTAACTTCAGTTGTGCTTTTAGTCGCCTTAATCGGGGCCATTATTTTAGCAAAACAGGATGATGAGAAGGAGGTAGATCAGAAATGAGTTCTGTACCAATTTCAGCCTACCTCGCTCTAGCCTTAATCCTTTTCTGTATTGGGCTATATGGGGCATTAACGAAGCGAAATACGGTCATTGTTCTTATTTCGATTGAGTTAATGTTAAACTCCGTAAATATTAATCTAGTTGCGTTTAGTAAATTAGGGATTGCTCCATCGATTGACGGACAAATCTTTGCCTTGTTCATGATGGCTGTCGCAGCCGCCGAGGCAGCAATTGGTTTAGCGATCTTGATTGCCCTCTATCGAAATCGTAAAACCGTGAACATTGATGAAATGAACACAATGAAACATTGATAGTAAGGGTAAAAAGTGGGATTAAAGTAGAAGGATCGTTTAGATAAAAGAAACCTCATAAAAGGGAAACCAGAAAAGTCTATTCCGTAAAAGTTGGAAGAACTGAATAGGGTCTACCTTAAATTACACATAGAAGGGGGATCTAACATTGATAGAGAATGCATGGATCATACCGCTATTCCCGTTGCTATCATTTCTTGTGCTCACTTTGTTCAGAAAACAGCTCAAATCATCGAGTGACAAGGTTGGCATTTTCTTAACCTTATTAGCTTTTATCTTCTCAATCATTGTTCTGTTCGAACGTTTTACAGTGTCAACGTACAAAGCAGAAACACCTTGGTTACAAATTGGAAACCTCCATTTAACGGTCGGGTTTGAAGTGAATCAATTAAACGCATTAATGCTCGTCATTGTATCTCTCGTAAGCTTTCTTGTACATATTTACTCAGCGGGATATATGAAAGGCGATGACCGTTTATCCGTATATTACGCCTATTTAGGGTTGTTTACCTTTGCCATGCTTGGGCTGGTCCTATCCCCTAATTTATTGCAAACCTATATCTTTTGGGAGTTAGTTGGATTGGGATCGTTTTTACTCATTGGGTTTTATTTTTACAAAGAAGAAGCCAAAAAGGCCGCCAAAAAAGCGTTTATTATGACGCGAATTGGGGATGTTGGCTTGTTAATTGGAATGATTCTATTATTCTGGGAAGTTGGCAGTTTTGAATATACAGCAATTTTTCAAGCAGTAAGTGATGGGGTTATTTCGGAAGGGATGATCACGTTAACAGCGATTTTAATTTTTGTGGGAGCAGTCGGAAAGTCAGGTCAATTTCCGCTTCATACATGGCTTCCAGATGCAATGGAAGGGCCGACTCCTGTATCGGCACTCATTCATGCCGCCACAATGGTTGCTGCTGGAGTTTATTTAGTAGCTGCATTATTCCCGCTCTTCCAAGCGAGTGAAGCGGCACTACTGACGATCGCAATTGTTGGTGCATTTACGGCGATTTTTGCCGCTACAATTGCACTCGTTCAAACAGATATTAAAAGAGTTCTCGCCTATTCAACGGTGAGTCAACTAGGCTATATGATGCTTGCCTTAGGATCGGCAGGGTATGTCGCTGGCGTCTTTCACTTAACGACACACGCTTTTTTCAAAGCTTTATTGTTCCTAGCGGCAGGAAGTGTGATTCATGCCGTTCATACACAGGATATTGAAAAAATGGGTGGATTATGGAAGAAGCTTCCGAAAACGGGTTGGCTCTTTTTAATCGGTACGATGGCGATTAGTGGAGTTCCGTTGTTATCTGGATTTTTTAGTAAGGATGAAATCTTGATATCTACTTGGAATGCGGGACACCCCATTCTATTTGTATTAGCTGTCATTACCGCCTTTTTAACGGCTTTCTATATGTTTAGACTGTTCTTCATGATCTTTATGGGAGAACGAAGAGGGGATTCTAATCAAGAGATCCGTGAATCACCATCAATTATGACGTTCCCGATGACAGTGTTAGCGGTACTAGCAATTGTGGCTGGGTATGTGAACACACCCTGGTTTGGAACATTTCTCGGGGATTGGTTAACAAATGGAAATGGCCACGAAGAAGGCCCCATTTGGATTATGCTTCTTGCAACCCTCCTTTCATTGCTAGGAATCTACCTAGCATGGCTCATCTATGGAAAGGGATCGATTTCGCGTGATTGGCTGACAGGTAAAGCGCCAATTGCACATGGCATTTTATCTAATAAATATTTTGTTGATGAGATCTATCGATATAGTGCTGTCGCAGGCGTCAAGGTATTCAGTCTGTTCCTGAAGTATGTGGAATGGTTTATTGTTGAAGGACTCGCTGAACTCATTAGAGGATCTGTTCATCGCCTCGGGAAATGGGGAGCGAAAGTCCAAAACGGACAAATCCAAGTTTATGGGACAGTTGCATTTGTCGGTCTAGCACTCCTTGTGGTCATTTATGCCTTAACAGGGGGGGATTTATAATGAATCTATTATCGTTCTTAGTGTTTTCTCCTCTCCTTGGTATGCTCATTCTCATTTTTATTCCAAAAACAGAGGGAAAGCTAATTAAACTAGTCGGAATTCTCGCGACATTGCCTGCGCTTGTGATTTCTATGTTTCTATATTTTCAACATGGATCAGGCACGGACTTGAAAAAATGGGATGTCAGTTACAACTGGTTCTCATTTAAAAATTCGATTCAATATGGAGATTTATATTCTGTTTTGTATGAACTGGGAATTGATGGCTTGTCACTTGTGCTGTTGTTGCTAACAACAATAATAGCAACATTGGCTGCAATCGCCTCCGTGAAAGTCAGCAAAGAGTTAAAAGGCTATTATCTTCTGTTCTTATTGCTAGAAATCGGGATGCTTGGGGTGTTTGCAGCCCAAAACTTTATATTATTTTTCCTATTCTTTGAGTTTACGTTAATCGCTGCTTTTTTCCTCATTGGTAAATGGGGATACGAGGAGAAAGAAAAAGCGGCGTTCAGCTTTCTGATTTACAATGGACTCGGCTCAGCCATTCTCTTAATTGTGATCATCGTATTGTTTGCCCAGACAGGGACAGTCAATTTTGGTGAATTACGAGAAATGATTGCCGTTGATGGCATTTCACCATCTTTGCAATTTGGACTTTTTATTAGTTTGCTAGTCGCATTCGGATTTAAAATGCCGATTGTGCCGCTCCATAGCTGGATGGTTCGAGTGCATGTTCAAGCTCCACCCGCAGTTGTCATGATTCATGCAGGGGTTTTATTAAAAATTGGGGCGTATGGGTTAATTCGTTTTAACGTTGGATTGTTTCCGGAGCAAGCAAAAAACTTTGCTGTTTTGCTTGCCATCCTTGGGGTGATCAATTTGTTGTACGGTGCTTTTTTGGCCTTTGCACAAACAGACTTCAAGATGGTTCTTGCCTATTCATCGGTGTCCCACATGGGAATTGTGTTAATTGGCTTAGGTGCATTAAATGAGGCAGGGATACAAGGGGCAATCTTCCAAAGTATTTCACATGGATTAATTGCCGCATTGCTATTTTTCCTCGTTGGGGTCTTTTATGAGAGAACGAATACATCCGAAATTCCGAAGTTAGGTGGAATGGCAAAGGCGATGCCGCTTACAGCAGGCTTTCTCCTCGTAGGCGTCATGGCGTCACTTGGATTGCCAGGCTTGTCAGGGTTTGTAAGTGAATTTATGGCATTCCTAGGCCTCTTTAGGGAAATGCCATGGCTCGCGGCTATAGGAGCAATTGGGATAATTATGACGGCGGTATACTTGCTCCGTGCCGTGCTTGGCGTCACATATGGAAGAGAAAACCGTGAGTGGGCTGGAGTCTGGGATCTACAACGGATCGAGTGGATTCCTACGCTTGTGTTGACGGCTTTAATTATCGCCATTGGCGTATATCCGAATCTATTAGGCAGCCCGCTGCAAGCAACACTAGAATCAATCATGCTGAAGGTAGGAGGGTGATGAAGGATGGATCTCGAAACATTGTTATCATTTGAATGGGGAACGATGATGCCTGAGTTCATCATCCTAGGGGTAGCGACGGTTATAACTTTACTCGATTTATTTATGCCAAAAAAGCAAAGTCGAAAAATTCTCGGCTGGATTGGCTTCGTTGGGATTCTTGCTGCGATTGTGTCATTGCTCGGTCTGCTTGATCGTGATGTGACTTCCATTTTATACGATACATTCCGACTTGATGCTTTTGCAAAAGCGTTTAAACTGCTCCTATTAGTTGGTGCCGGGCTCGTGATGCTGTTGGCGATGGGTTATGAGCCAAAAGAAGGAATATCTGAGTATCGCGGAGAGTTTTTCTATCTATTTATGACCGCCCTTTTAGGCGCCATGATTATGTCGTCAAGTGGGGACTTAATCACGTTATTTATCGGTCTCGAATTATTATCAATTTCTTCCTATATATTGGCAGGATTACGGAAGAAACACATTGGCTCCAATGAATCTGCGATGAAATATGTGATTAATGGCAGTATTTCAACAGCTGTTACGATGTTTGGAATGAGCTATGTTTATGGACTAACAGGAACAACCAATTTAGCGGATATGCGTGAGGTGTTAGTCGGATTAAACGATTCACAAATGGCCTTTTTGCTTGGGATTGCTTTTCTTATGATCTTTGTCGGGTTATCCTTTAAAATTGCAGCAGCGCCTTATCATATGTGGGCGCCAGATGTCTATCAAGGGGCACCAACACCAGTTACAGCATTTCTAAGTGTCGTTTCAAAAACAGCTGGCTTTGTCATTATTGTTCGGATTCTTCTATCCATCTTTCTCTTAACGGCTTCAAACGGTCCGAACTCAGAGCCGATTTTACTTGTCATGGTTGATTTTATCGCGATCATTGCTGCTGTCACGATGGTGGTCGGAAATGTAGTGGCCTTACGGCAAACAAATATCAAGCGACTTTTTGCTTACTCAAGCATCGCTCATGCTGGTTATCTATTAGTGGCTTTGACTGCTTTATCGGCCTTTATGTTTGATTCGTTATGGTTTTATTTAATGGCCTATTTGTTTATGAATCTAGGTGCATTTGCGATCATTGGACTATTTACAGATCAGAAAGAATCGGAAGATATTCGCCATTTCTCAGGGTTATATCAAAGGTCGCCAGCACTTGCCGTTGCGATGGGAATCATGATCTTATCGTTAGCGGGGATCCCTGGGACTGCCGGATTTATTGGGAAGCTTAATATCATTACAGGGGCACTTGTTCTCGATCAACCGATGTATGTCCTAGTGTCTGTAATGATTGCCACAACAGTCATTTCATATGTTTATTATTTCAGGATCCTGGCACAAATGTTCTTCCGTAAAGCTGTAACACTCCAGCCGATCAAAGTGCCCGTGCCAACTGGGATCGTCTTAGCACTTTGTGTAGCGGCAACCATTTTATTTGGAATCTTTCCAAACTTTGCGTTTGACTTTTTACAAGCTCAATTTTATGAATTTGGTGATTTTTTACGGTAATAGATAAGGGATAGGAAGGGTGCTTAATATTAAAGTACTCTTCCTTTTTAGTGCTAATTGTTAAAATATTTGGTAAAATGTAATAGAATTGTAAAATAAATGATAAATAAATGAAATCGATGGTTAATCATTATGCAAATTTACATATATTAATAGCGGTCATGGTTTCATAGGTCATAGAATTGAGAAACCTTTTCTCAATTTCATCGTTTATAATGAATAGGTACATTAAGAAAAAGGGGGGATGAATGGTGGGATATGGGCAAGAAGCTTTGTTAAGTATATTCTCGCATCTCGTCTTTATTATATTAGCGTGGTGGTCACTTCAAGCGTTAAATTTCGAAAAATTCTTGCGTAAAAATCGGGTGGCCCAGGCAAGGTTGCTATATATATTGTTAGCCATTGTTATAGGAAGCGTCGTCAGTAACTTTTTTCTTGACTATTTATTCTGGTCTAGACAGCTTCCACATCTCTATGGATAGTAGGAAAATGCCTAAATATAGGTCTTCATACATGTTTCAAAAAAGGTTTTTTTTAGTAAAATAAAGGGTAGTATGAGATAATAATACAAAATTCGACAATGTTCAGCGCCGATAATTTACATATTTAACTTCATTCAGCAATTGGTTTATTTCGAGAGCTGCAGAACTCCTTCACTTTTATAAAAGTGGGTTTCTGATCCCTGTTGAATGAAGTCAAGTCAAAGGCAAGCCTGTCGATTTTTTAAAGGTACTTTTGTCGAGCGATTTCGACAAAAATACGGCGCACCGTCGGCAGGGCGAATTTGATTTTGATTCCATGTAAAGGTTTCTTGCATACAACGGATATGTCAAAAAGTGACGATATTTCATTTGTATGAACTTCTCCTCCTTGGCCAAAATGGTAGGAAGGGGAGGGGTTCAATAAATGAAAAAATTAATCATGGTTTTATTTGGTTTATCAGCGGTTGGACTTATATTTTTAAATATAACAAATGCAAAAACAAAATCGGACTTATTTATAATGGCTTCCATTTTGGAAGAGGAGAATGTTGACATTGATCAGTGGACCCTTCATGGTAGAGAACCGTTAGAAAGCAGTCAAAAAGAAGAAAAATTGAGCTCGTTAATGAGTCAATATCCTGATTGGAATTGGATCAAAAGCGGAGAACAAGAAAATTGGGAAGCGACGGGTGTTTTTACTAATGAATGGGGAATTACCGAAACGATTTCGATTCTTTCTTCAGAAGGCCATTCTTACCTCATGTACGAGGTGAATGGGAATGGTTGGAATCAGGAAATCAAGGATTCTTTACAAAACGTTACTTTCCCAAAAATAAATGAAGTCTTTCACGAAAAAGCCATGATTTTCGCTTGTATCTACAGTGAGATAGATGGTAATATGTATGAGTCTGTGTCTACCCATGCAAGCAAATTTCTACAAGCTTTTCAGGCTGAAGAAATTGAAACATTAAGGGAGGACAACTTTGTTTCGGCAACTGCGTATTCTCCACTATTTTCAGAGTCGATCAAGGGTCATACAGAAAGAATTAATTTACAACTAGGATTACGAAACCAAGGTTTGGGCGGAAAAACTACACTTGTAGTTGGCACACCCATCATAACGATTGAATATTAATATAGAGATAATGGACGCGGAGGGGAATACTTTGGAAAAAATTATCGTCCGTGGCGGAAAAAGGTTAAGCGGAACCGTGAAAGTAGAGGGTGCAAAGAACTCTGTTTTACCTGTAATCGCCGCAACACTGTTAGCAAGTGATGGAAGAAGTGTCATTCGAGATGTGCCTACACTCTCCGATGTATACACCATCAATGAAGTTTTACGTTATTTAAATGCCGATGTGGCTTTTGAAAATAACACGGTCATCGTGGATGCATCTAGAACGTTGAGTGTAGAGGCACCGTTTGAATATGTTAGAAAAATGAGAGCGTCTGTCTTAGTGATGGGCTCACTACTTGCAAGAAATGGTCGTGCTCGCGTCGCCTTACCAGGTGGCTGTGCGATTGGATCAAGACCGATTGATCAACATCTAAAAGGCTTTGAGGCTATGGGAGCTACTGTGAAAGTCGGAAATGGCTTTATTGAAGCAGAAGCTAAAAATGGCCGTTTGCATGGAGCTAAAATATATTTGGATTTTCCAAGTGTAGGAGCAACTGAAAACATTATGATGGCTGCCGTCTTAGCAGATGGAGTAACAGTCATTGATAACGTAGCGAAAGAACCAGAGATTGTCGATTTAGCAAACTTCCTTAATAAAATGGGAGCAAAAGTGAAAGGTGCTGGCACAGGAACCATTCGAATTGAAGGTGTCGATGTGTTATATGGCGCTGAACATCATATTATTCCTGACCGAATTGAAGCAGGAACCTTTATGGTCGCTGCAGCGATTACAGGCGGGAATGTTCTTGTTAAAGGAGCCGTACCAGAGCATCTTAACTCATTAATTGCAAAAATGGTGGAAATGGGCGTTACGATTATGGAAGAGGATGAGGGGCTTCGTGTAATTGGTAGCGATCATTTAAAGGCTGTGGACATTAAAACAATGCCGCATCCAGGATTTCCAACCGATATGCAATCACAAATGATGGCACTCCTTCTTCATGCTCAAGGAACTTCCATGATTACGGAGACCGTTTTTGAAAATCGTTTTATGCATGTCGAAGAATTCCGTCGTATGAATGCTGATTTGAAGATTGAAGGTCGTTCTGTTGTAATTAATGGCCCTTCAAATCTACAAGGAGCGGAAGTGGCTGCGACAGATTTACGTGCGGCTGCGGCTTTAGTTCTATCTGGTCTTGTAGCTGACGGTATCACACGTGTGACTGAATTAAAGCATTTGGACCGTGGATATGTTGATTTCCATGAAAAATTGGCTTCACTAGGCGCAGACATTGAAAGAGTCAAAGAAGTAGAAGAGGTCGCCTCTTATGATGAGAAGATTGTCTCTGATTTAAATGCATAAGAAAATTCCGTAGAAAACCGCATTGAAGCATCATGCGGTTTTTTATATTGGAAAAATAACGGATATCTCCTTGAATGGAAAATGAGCCTCAAATCCTTCCTTCCGAATAGTATTACCGAACAAAATGAAAATATACAAGGATTGAATTTTTGTCATAAATGCTTGTCCATCTCCATATGATTAAATGGAGGAGATCATTGTAAGCTCTTGAATACGGCGTTTGATAAGAGCTTATATTTTAAACCCTGAATTTAATCAGTTTTACGGCCGTGTTGATTAAAAGGATCCGTGATTCGTAACGATGCCTTCATTATGTTATTCATAAACGAACGGACTTAGTAATTCAACATGAAAAAGGAACACATCTTTTTTAAAAAACTGAATATTTATTCTAACCTTATGGAGGATAAACATGATGAAATTCAAACCAGTTGTTCTACTAGCCGCAGCCTTATTTTTTGTCACCTTGTTGGTCCCTACGCTCTTAGTACTTCCGTTTGGAGAGGATAAAGTGAGCGGAAAGCTTGGTGAAAATATTCAGAGGCAAGCGGAATCCCAACCAAAGGTCGAAAGTGCCTCAACTGAGCCTGCGATAGAGGTAGCTGTGTACCGGACATCAAAAGAAGTTGTGGAAAACCTTCCATTAGAAGACTATGTGGTTGGGGTCGTAGCCTCTGAAATGCCGGCTGATTTTGAAAAAGAGGCGTTAAAAGCGCAAGCCTTAACAGCACGGACTTATATTGTTAAAAGGCTGATGATCAATGATAATAACGACGTACCAAAAGAGGCTGATGTTGTGGATACCGTTTTCCATCAAGTTTTTATGAATAGTGAAGAACTCAAGAAAGTATGGGGTTCTGACTATGATTGGAAAATCGCTAAAGTGGAGGAAGCGGTAAAGGAAACAACTGGGCAAGTTTTGACTTATGAAGGAAATCCAATTGATGCGACGTTTTTCTCCACAAGTAATGGCTATACCGAAAATTCGGATGCCATTTGGACTAACGCCTTGCCATACTTAAAAAGTGTCGAAAGTCCATGGGATAAACAATCGCCTAAATTTAACGGTCAAAAGGTAATCCCTGTAGCCGAGTTTGAGAAAAAGCTAGGGGTTAAAGTTCCAAACGGGAGCGAAATCGGTAAAGTGATTGAACGAACGACTGGAAAACGGGTTGGAACCGTTGAAATTAATGGCAAAAAAATCTCCGGAAAAGATATTCGTACGAAACTGGGCCTCATGTCAACGGACTTTTCGTGGGAACGGAAGGGAAATAACATCATTATTAACACAAGAGGAAATGGCCACGGTGTCGGGATGAGTCAATACGGAGCCAACGGCATGGCCCAAGAAGGAAAAAAATACCCTGAAATTGTCCAACACTACTACCAAGGCGTTGAAATTGCGAGCGCCGAACCATTTATTACGACCATAACAGCAAAGAAATAAAAAAAGCGCAAGTCATCTTCCAGTTTTAAGAAGATGACTTGCGCATATTTTTATTATTTTCCGATAAACATTTGAGTCCAGTAGTTGCCTTCTTCTACGTGTCCAACTCCGATATGTGTAAATTTAGCGTTCATGATGTTCTCACGGTGACCTTGAGAATTCATCCAAGCATTTACAACTTCTTCAGGTGAACGTTGACCCATGGCAATGTTTTCGCCTGCTGTGTTGTAAGAAATGCCATATGCTTTCATCATATCAAATGGTGAACCATAAGTTGGGCTTGTGTGGCTGAAGTAATTCTTAGTTTGCATATCACGAGATTTGTCACGTGCCACTTTACTTAATTCTACATCAAGTTTTAACGCTGGAAGGCCGTTTTTCGCACGTTCTTGGTTTGTTAACTCAACAACTTTTTGTTCAAAAGCACTTACTGAAGAAGATGCAGGTGTTGTTGCTGCTGGCTTCTCAGCTTGAACAGGCTTTTGTTGTGCAGGTTGTTGCACGGGCTTTTGAGCAGGTTGTTCTGTTTTAGGTTGTTCTTGTACTGGCTTTTGAGCCGGTTGTTCTGTTTTTGGTTGTTGTTGTACTGGTTTTTGAGCAGGTTGTTCTGTTTTAGGTTGCTCTTGTACAGGTTTTTGTACTGGCTTTTGCACTTGCTCTTGTTTTGGAGCTTGTTGCTTTTGTGATGCTTGTTCATTTAATTGTTTTTGTAGGTTAGTAATTAATTGAGATAACGATTGGTTTCCGTGTTGGCCGCCAACTGTCATATATTTTTGAATTAATTGGTTTACTTGCTCTTGGTCAATTTTTTGACCTGCATGGTATACATATACTTTAGATTGAACTTCCACCGGTGAAGCGGCTTCGGCTTTATTCATGCCTGGTGTTGAAACAAGTAAGGCTGCTGCAGCTGCGATTGATAAGATAAACTTTTTATTCATGTATAAAAACCTCCAATAGTTTATTTCAAATGTCGGTGTTGCTTACGAGAAAATCATACCACGGGGTTTTTGTAATAATTTTGGAAGGATATGGTAGACATAAAATGATGGTGCACGGAAAGAATAATAAATTGGTGGAAATGCTAGAATAGCAGGCATTCAGAGTAAATGGGAAAATAGTATACTTGGTAGAGAGAGCCCAATTCTACCAAATTATACATATAAATGAGGGTTGACAGGTTTTTGCCACAGCGACTTTTTTTACATTTATTACAGCGATGAAACAAAAAAGCCCCTTTTATTACGTAAATAATAGGGGTACGAGTCGTTTTTTAGGTTTATTTGATTTTATGCAGAAGGATTCCTAGTTTAGGAAACCTCTTTTTCTGGTAGGCTCCAAAGACGATCCAGGAGGCAACAAGAACACCGATGACATCTTTAATGAGATCAATCACAGTGGCGGAGCGATAGGGAACGAAATATTGATGAACCTCATCGCTAAGTCCATATAATGAAGAAACAAGGATAAGAACGATATTTCCCGTCGGTGTTACCTCCTTAAAGGTAAGTGCGGCAAGAAACAGGAGAACGTACAGAATGCCAAACTCTACTAAATGTAGAGACTCTTTAATCGTCGAGTCCCACTTTGGTAATTCAACAACGGCATCAGCTGGCTTGCTTGATAGATAGAAGATGAGCGCCATATAGAGAAGTGGTAGAATCCGTAAAATGATTTTTAACATAAGAACCTCCAAGATCTGATATTTTTTAATCGATGTTTTTCTATAACTCTTAACTGCAATGATAAGTTTACTCGTGAAAATCAGTATGTTACTCGTATTTTTTGACGGTTTACTCGTGAAAAAGAGGCCTTTACTCGTAAAAATCGCCCCGTTACTCGTATTTTACCTCATTTTCCCACTCAAAAAAGTTTTTCCGATAATCATGAATAATTATAAACGTTTTGTCGAAAAATAAGGAGTAAAAAAATTTTTGAAAAGATGTATATATTCGTCACCATTTGATCAGAATGATTGCTGAGGTGATGATAAATGAGAGAGGAAGAAAAGAACACTTCTCTAAAAAAATTCTTTAAAAAGCGTTGGGTTTATCCAACCGTATACATTGCAAGTGCAGCTTTGATTTTAACAGGGGTTTTATGGTTCCAAAATAGCAACACAGAAAATGCTACAGATTCAGAGAAATTCGGATATGAGACACCAGGAAAAAATCAGTTTAATGAACCTGCAGATGAAGTAGCTCGCTCGATGGAAAATATTGTCCTGCCACTATCCCAGAAAGATCGCACTAATGCTGTTATTAAAACAAAATTCTATGAAGATACGGCAAATGAAGCCGACCAAGAGGCGGCTATCGTAGTTTACCAAAATCAATATCATCCAAACACAGGTATTGATATTGCCGTAGAAGAAAGTGAAGCTTTTGATGTCATGGCAGCATTAAGCGGAACCGTTACAAAAGTTCAAGAAGATGCTCTTCTTGGAAATGTCATTGAAATTAAGCATGATGATAACATCATT
Organism: Niallia sp. XMNu-256; assembly: GCF_036670015.1. Taxonomy (NCBI): domain Bacteria; kingdom Bacillati; phylum Bacillota; class Bacilli; order Caryophanales; family Bacillaceae; genus Niallia; species Niallia sp. XMNu-256. The sequence goes on along the minus strand of NZ_CP137636.1, from coordinate 3,963,996 downwards.
TCTCGTTACTCATCTGTGAAAGATATGAAAGTAGCGGTTGGTGACAAAATCGACCAAGGACAAGCCCTTGCAACAGCTGGAAAAAGCTTATTTAACGAAGAAGCAGGAGTTCACGTACACTTTGAAATCCGCAAAGACGGTGTTCCAGTGAATCCAGAAAACTACTTAAACAAGCCTTTCAGTGAATTACAGGAAGCAAGTATGCAAGAAGACGGTTCAACAGATTCTGAGAAATCAGAAACAGAGCAACCTGAAAAGTCTGAGACAGACAAAGAAACAAGTGGAACAGAAGAAGAACCAGCTAAAGATGAGAAATCCTCAACAGAAGAGGACAGGTCTACATCTGATGATGAATCTGCAAAAGAGGAAGAAACTTCTACAGATGAAAAACCTTCAACTGACAAAGAAGAATCCTCTTCAGATGAAAAGAATGCAGATGACATGAAAGACGAAACAACAAACAATAATAAAAACCAAGACGCTTAATTTACCAAGTGCCAAGCATGTCCAAACGGAATCGTGCCTGGCACTTTTTCATGTTTCAACATAAAAATAATTAAATATTCTGATTTTTTTACGTTAATTGTGTAAATTGTGCATAATCCTTCGTCAGACCTAATAAACTGATACAAACCTGTCAAAAGAGAGTGTTTGAGGTGAAGAGTCGTTTATGATCAACTAAGAAATTAGATCTTGACCTGGACGTGTTTTATTCCTTGTAAGTAGAGAGCGAATGCTTTCTGCCGTGTGATTTTCCTTTTATGAACAACATGCGGTTACCTAATAATAATAGAAGCTTGAAGCGAGTCTCATTTCACACTTCTCACATCCAAATTAGGGAGGGCGAGTGGTGTGCACGATTACATCAAAGAGAGGACTATCAAGATTGGAAAGTATATCGTGGAGACGAGAAAAACAGTTCGCGTGATTGCGAAGGAGTTTGGCGTATCCAAAAGTACAGTCCATAAGGATTTAACAGAAAGACTACCTGAAATTAATCCTGAACTAGCAAATGAAGTGAAAGAAATATTAGATTATCATAAATCCATCCGCCACTTAAGAGGTGGCGAGGCAACCAAATTGAAGTATAAGAAGGAAGAATTTGAAGAGGAACCAATTCGAAGATAACAAGGTATTTTAAAAAAAGAAGGTAAGTCTACTGCAAAGTGGTAGCTGATCTTCTTTTTTTGCTGCTATTTTATACAAGCTTAAGTAACTCCATGCTAAAGGTCATCCGGTCGAAAGGATCGCCTCCTTTTTCAACATATGTCCAGGCCCTCACTCTTATGCAGCTTACATTTTCGAAATATTTTTTGACAAAATCCAACAGAATTCTTTATAAATGATACCCCCTGTCCAACAAATATGATAAAATTATCAATTGAGTGAAGAAAAAATTGAATGGTTCATCAATTGAAGGTAAACGGTACAAAATAAATAACAAAAGCATCAGGGAATCCTAAACAATTTTGGAAACCGGTGCAAGAATCGTTGGAAAAAGCTATTGAATAGATAACGGACATGAATGGTCATAACGATAGAAGCATCCGGCCAAGGAGGAAAAACAGAGTATGTTCGCAAGGGATATAGGTATAGACTTAGGAACGGCAAACGTCTTAATACATGTAAAAGGCCGTGGAATTGTATTAAATGAGCCTTCCGTTGTGGCGATTGATAAAAACTCCAATCGAGTGTTAGCGGTTGGGGAAGAGGCTCGCCGCATGGTGGGAAGAACGCCAGGAAATATCGTAGCGATCCGCCCATTAAAGGATGGAGTCATCGCTGATTTTGATATAACGGAAGCGATGTTAAAGTATTTCATTAATAAACTAAATGTAAAGGGCTTTTTATCGAAGCCACGAATTTTGATCTGCTGTCCAACGAATATTACAAGCGTTGAGCAAAAGGCGATTAAAGAAGCGGCTGAAAAAAGCGGCGGCAAAAAAATCTTTTTAGAAGAAGAACCAAAGGTAGCTGCGATTGGAGCAGGAATGGATATTTTCCAACCAAGCGGAAATATGGTCGTCGACATTGGTGGTGGAACAACCGATGTGGCCGTTCTATCGATGGGGGACATCGTTACCTCAGCTTCAATTAAAATGGCCGGTGACAAGTTTGACTCAGAAATTCTCAATTATATTAAAAAGGAATACAAGCTTTTAATCGGAGAGAGAACGGCTGAAAATATTAAAATTACCATTGGTACGGTTGAGCCGCAATTGAAAAAAGAAGAGATGGAAATTAGAGGTCGTGATATGGTAACTGGACTTCCACGGACGATTACCATTAACTCGGATGAAATTGCTAATGCTCTTCGTGAATCGGTCGCTGTCATCGTACAAGCGGCAAAAAGCGTACTGGAACGAACTCCACCCGAACTTTCTGCGGACATTATTGACCGTGGCGTGATTTTAACCGGTGGTGGCGCCTTATTGCACGGAATCGACATGCTTCTCGCTGAAGAACTAAAGGTACCTGTTTTAGTAGCTGAAAACCCAATGGATTGTGTGGCGATCGGAACAGGTCTCATGCTCGATAATATTGACAGACTCACAAGAAGAAAAATCGTATAAGTCTATTCCAAGCCTATCGGAAGAGGTGTCCATGCCCTTTCGATAGGCTTTTTTAATGTGGGGTTTTTTCAGAAAAAGGGGGTATGTGCAATTAACCGGGGATTTGGTGCAATTACGGTCAAATTTGGTGCAATTAGCATGCAAACTGGTGCAATCCTCCGAGGTTCCGGTGCAATTCCTTCGTTTGGGTAAAAAAGGATTACTATGCCCTTTCAGTGGGCTTTTCCAGAAAAAGGGAGTATGTGCAATTAACCGAGGATTTGGTGCAATTACGGTCAAATCTGGTGCAATTAACATGCAAACTGGTGCCATCCCCCGAGGTTCCAGTGCAATCCCCTCACCCAGACAAAAATTTGAACATAAACCACCCATTCTCCACACAAAATTCTCCATTATTTTCAAAAAAATACTGATTCTTACACCTTTTTTTCCTATAATAGAGAGTAGAAGATTTGGACGAATAAATGAGGTGTAAATATGTTACGTGGTTTTTATGCGGCGGCATCTGGAATGTTAACTCAGCAACGGAAAACGGAAATGTTGGCCAATAATATGGCAAATGCAAATACGCCTGGCTTTAAAGCGGATCAGTCGGCGTTCCGGGCTTTTCCGGAAATGCTGTTAAACAGAATGGAGCAACAGGACGGCCTCACACCAGCAACATCACGGACGATTGGTTCCCTGAATACAGGCGTCTATATGCAAGAAGCGATGCCGAATTTCCTTCAATGCGATTTAAAAGAGACGAGCTTGAAGACAGACATGGCGTTATTGGATGTGAGTCTTCCGATAAATCCTGAAACCGACATAAAAGGAGCGGTCTTTTTTACAATTGAAGGGCCAGGTGGAGAACCACGCTATACGAGGAATGGAAATTTTGCACTAGATGGTACAGGGTATTTAACGACAGCTAGTGGTGGATATGTATTGGACCGATTAGGGAATCGGATAGTGCTAGAAAATGACCATTTTACGGTAAACGAAGAAGGCCGAATTCTTGTCGATGGAGTGGAGGCCGCCAGACTCGGCATTGCCTATAGTGATCAGCCGCTTACGATGGCAAAAGAAGGGGATGGGCTGTTCCGTTCAAATTCTGTGCTTGTGGATGCTGATAATGTGGACGGAGTAAATTTTAAAATACAGCAAGGATTTTTGGAACAGTCTAATGTTGACACAGCTCAAACGATGACCGAGATGTTGACGGCTTATCGTACATTCGAGGCAAACCAGAAAGTTTTACAAGCCTATGACATCAGCTTACAAAAAACGGTCAATGAAGTTGGAAAAATCGGTTAAGCATAGAGTAGGGGCAGTTTTTCCATTATAAAAAACAGGGGATTCCATACTCGTAATGAAACAGGAGAACCGTCCCCATGTTTCACCCGTCTAGGGAGGGAAGAAAGTTGAATAGAATGATGATTACGGCACCGAATACGTTAAGTCAATTGCAGAAGCAGATGGATGTGATTGGTCATAATGTCGCGAATGTGAGGACGAACGGATATAAAGCGCGAACGACGACGTTTACGGATTTGCTTTTTCAGCAATTTGAAACTGGATCAGAGGCGGCCCGGGAAGTTGGAAGATTATCACCGAATGGAGTCCGTCAAGGGGTAGGTGCTAAGGTAGCGCAAGCTCAAGTGGTCATGACGCAAGGGAGCCTTGAAAATACAGGTCGGGCGCTTGATCTTGCTTTGACAAAAGAGGGGCAGTTCTTTCGAGTTTCTGTGCAACATGAGGCAGGTCGTGAGATTCAATACACAAGAGATGGTGCTTTTTACTTAACCACTACTTCTGAAAATGAAGTCATGATGGTCACAAGCAGCGGGCATCCTATTTTAGACGAAAATAATGAGCTAATTGTCATAAATGGACAAGCTAAAGAATACAGGGTTGACGAAAGCGGCACGATCAACGTACACTTGGAAAATGACGATCAGCAAGTCTTCCAATTAGGCGTCAGCCAAGTAGAGAAACCACAATTTTTAGAGCTAAAGGGAAATAACTTATTGGGAGTTCCAACGAACATGGGAGAATTAAACGTAGGAATCGAGGAGATCGTAACTGATTTAACCGATGATCAAGTCTCACTGAAGCAAGGGGCATTGGAGAAATCAAATGTGGATGCAGCAAAAGAAATGACCGATTTAATCGGGGCCCAGCGCCTTTATCAATTTCAGGCACGTTCCATTAACATGGCTGATCAAATGATGGGACTCATCAATGGAATTCGCTAAAAGGGGAAAAGATCAATGGCAATGAATGAAAATAGTCGCGAGGCTTTAAGACTTCAAAAAGAAGAAGAACAACAACCGGAAAAACAGGATAAAATCAGATTGCGTCTTATTCCAATCTGGCTTCGAGTTCTGATTGTTTTCGTACTCATTCTATTCAGTATAATGGCAGGAGCCGCAGTAGGGTATGGGGTACTTGGAGATGGAAATGCGCTCGACGTTTTTAACCGCTCAACATGGACTCATTTGCTCGACTTGGTTGAGAAAAAATAAAGGGGCATGGTTCTCGTGTTTCAAACCGCATGCTTTGTCATAAACATAGGATCTCGTGTACAATAAAGTGAAACTTCCATCAGTGGGGGTTTTCTTTCATCCCCACTGATGAATGCATGAAACACGAGAACTGTCCCCCTGTTTCAGATAAAATTAGGAGGTTATACATATGTTAGATATTACGCAGATTAAGGAAATTATTCCACATCGTTATCCGTTTTTGTTGGTTGATCGAATTTTGGAAGTTGAGGAAGGGAAAAAGGCGGTCGGCATTAAAAATGTTTCTGCAAATGAAGAATTTTTTAACGGCCATTTTCCTGAATATCCAGTTATGCCGGGGGTGTTAATTGTTGAAGCCCTTGCCCAAGTCGGTGCTGTAGCGATGTTAATGAAAGAAGAAAATCGTGGCCGTCTTGCTTTTTTTGCAGGAATTGATAATTGCCGTTTTAAACGCCAAGTCGTTCCTGGAGATGTATTACGCTTGGAAGTAGAAATGGTTCGCCTGCGCAGCACGTTTGGAAAAGGGAAAGCAATTGCAACGGTTGACGGTGAATTAGTCTGTGAAACCGAAATTATGTTTGCGCTTAGCGATAAAAAAGAATAAAAGGTAAAATTCGAGTTCAGTGCGAAATGGCTGGACTCTTTTTTTGTTTTGGGTACTAAATATTTAATTGAGGCTTAGGATTCAAATCGTTCCAATTAAGTTTAGCCTCAGCGATCTATGCACTGTTTAACAGGATTTTAATCAGCAAGCTTTAATAAAAAAAATAGACACAATTCCGACGAGGCGAATTTGATTTTCAATTCTGGGTAACCTATTAACGACCGAATGGGGTCTAGATTAACAATGGAAGGGGTTTTCCCATGAATCGTAAATTATTAACTTTAGTTGGTAGCTCATTGTTATCAGTCATGTTATTAGGTGCTTGCGGGGATGATCAAGATCCACCACCAGAAAACAATAACGGTAATCAAATGGATGACAACGGTGGCAACAATAACAATGGAAACAATGGTGAAAATGATGCCGTTGAAAACAACCTAAACGATGACAATAACAATGACACAAACCGCAATGACAACGCCGACATTGGAGATAATGATAATAATGACATTAATACTAACAATGATGGTGATCCGTCGACTGATCACAACACGGAAAGAGAAGAAGTCGTTGAAGACCAACGTGACATGAATGATGAAAACAACAAGGATAAATAAAGAAAAAAAGCTGTCAGACATATGAATCTGACAGCTTTAACTTTTATCAGGAAAATATCCGACAAGTTGGCGGAATTCAAACTCGGACTTAATAATGTTAATGCCACGATTTATAAAAAGGAATTCTTTGAGCGAGCTCATAAGGATAAGGTCCACCCCAAATACGCCCAAGTCTTATTTAGTTCATCATTTTTGAACGGGTGTAATTGTTGGCTTCGTGATCATCTTTACTCTGAACTCTTGAAGCAGCTTCTCACCTGTCAATCCTTTTTCAATCAAATGCCTTAATAACAGCTCTGCGTATGTATTTGAGTTTTTCACAGAGCCGGAAAACAGCAAGCTCATTTTATCATCGCTGAGCTTATTAATTTTAAGAGATCGACTGAAGAAAAAAGCAGGGTCATTTTCCCGACGTGAAATGATAATCCGGAGGGTCGTTTGATCGCTCCTTTTCAATAAATTGCTAAAATATTCGAGGTAGTCGGTTGATACATAAGCTTCTAGTAACCAAGTGCGCGTGTCATTTTCCTTGTTAATTACAAGGCCCTCTAACAGATGAATATCCTTTAATCCATCGTCCTCTACAACATGCAACGAGATTAACTTAAAGGTCTTCATCCACTCCACCTCCATTTTGTAAAAATTATATCATAAAGGGAAGAAGAATTTATGTAAAAATTCAGAAAAATATTTTTTGTTATTTTGCCGATAATTAGGAAATGTGTGTGAACTCTCATAATATATTATATTAAAACGAATGAATAAACTCATTATTAATGAAAAAGGAGCGGAGAAAATAATTTTTGGTGATTTTACATTGGCAAGTTGATTGAGGTATGATGGGGCCAATAAGAGAGAGGTGGGAAGAGAGTATGATGAATCAAGTGATATTAGTGGGAAGGCTGACAAAAGTCCCGGAATTGCGAATTACGCAAGAAGGGACATCTGTAACGAGTGTAACCGTCGCAGTGAATCGGCAATTTCGCAATCAACAAGGAGAAATCAACGCCGATTTTGTGCAATGTACGTTATGGAAAAAAATAGCCGAGAACACGGCCCAATATTGCCGGAAAGGCTCATTGGTGGGAATTACCGGCAGGATTCAAACCCGAAATTATGAAAATAAAGAGGGAAAACGTGTGTATGTAACAGAAGTCGTAGCGGAAACCATCAAATTCCTTGATAGCCGACGGCAAAGTGAACCTGCAGATCTCCAAATGGAACCAATCCAAGTAGCCGTTGGGAAGGAGGGATAAGCCATGTCAACGATCCCAAAAAATGAAATCGAACGAATGGAACTTCTACTAGAAAGCCTCATCCGCATGCAAGGTTCGCTCAACGCCAAAACTGATTTTCTCAATCACAGACTTAACTTAGTAGAACAAGCTCTTCAGCAACTGCCACAACAAGACAACCAACACCTTGTTTTAAAATAATCGTCTCAAAAAAAGTTTTATTGAAAAATGTGTACCCCGTTATTATTTATATAAATGTAAGCCCTTACAACCAATCCTTCTTAGATAGAATCAATGACTCCCTCGCAAAACTCCCTCACCTTAGCGCCTGCTGTTACCGCAGGCGGTTTTTTTGTTTAAAAGTGTATGGACTTAATCGAAGAAAAGTAGACGTAGAGTCTGAAGAAGACGCAGGTTCGGACGGGAATAGGTAGCATTTGAGTTTGGGGTCCGAATAAGGCGTGGATTCGGACAGGACTAGGCAGGAAATGGATCTTGGAGTCCGAATAAGGCTTGGATACGGACAGGAATAGGAAGAAAATTGAGCAAGGAGTCCGAATAAGGGGTGGATACGGACAGGACTAGGTAGGAAGGTGAGCGTGGAGTCCGAATAAGGGGTGGATACGGACAGGACTAGGTAGGAAGGTGAGCGTGGAGTCCGAATAAGGGGTGGATACGGACAGGACTAGGAAGAAAGTTGATCATAGAGTCCGAATAAGACGTGGATACGGACAGGACTAGGAAGAAAGTTGATCATAGAGTCCGAATAAGACGTGGATACGGACAAGAATAGGTAGAAAATTAAGCAAGTAGTCCGAATAAGGCATAGATACGGACAGGAATAGTTAGGAAATTGATCGTGGATTCCGAATAAGACATAGATACGGACAGGAATAGTTAGGAAAGTGATCAAGTAGTCCGAATAAGAGGTGGATACGGACAAGAATAGGTAGAAAATTGAGCAAGTAGTCCGAATAAGGCATAGATACGGACAGGGATAGTTAGGAAAGTGATCAAGTAGTCCGAAAAAGGCATAGATACGGACAGGGATAGTTAGGAAAGTGATCAAGTAGTCCGAAAAAGGCATAGATACGGACAGGAATAGTTAGGAAAGTGAGCAAGTAGTCCGAATAAGACATAGATACGGACAGGAATAGTTAGGAAATTGAGCAAGTAGTCCGAATAAGGCTAGGATACGGACAGGAATAGGTAAGAAATTGAGTGTGGAGTCCGAATAAGACGTATATACGGACAGGACTAGGCAAGAAAGTGATCAAGTAGTCCGAAAAAGGCATAGATACGGACAGGAATAGGCAGAAAAATGAGCAAGTAGTCCGAATAAGGAGTGGATACGGACAGGATTAGGTAGGAAAGTGATCGTAGAGTCCGAATAAGGCATAGATACGGACCGGACTCGGTTCTCCCCTTAACCCAAACCCAAAAAAATCCGCCTACTAGGTAGACGGATCCAAGAAATTAAAATACGAACAAAATCACAAAGAATAATGCCATAATAATGATTCCAACTGGCAGACCGAAGACGGCCCATTCTTTACTTGTGATATTTAATTTGCCTGCAGCGATAATGTTAGGAATGTTTCCTGGAATCAACATCCCGCCTGCAATCAAGAGACCAAGAAGAATCGCGCGAATCGTTTCGCCATCCATAGCCGGGCTAACCTCTGCAGCAGCAAGGGTTGCGTTATCAAGAACAGCCGAAATCATATTAATCCAATACAATAGGGCTGGGCTTAAGCCAAGGATGTATGTCTCAATCAGTGGTTCGAAACCGTGTCCTAAGAATGTTAACCCCATTACAAATAGATAAATTTTCGCGGCGCGAATGATAATTTCTTTATAAGACTCAGCAGGATTTTCGGCCGTTAATGTATCTGAACTTGGGTTTGTCTTAACAAAAAATATAGAAATAATTCCTAATACAATGACGGTTGGAATGACTTCAGGACCAATCAGTCCCATTAAATACCCGAAGTCCTCTCCCATTTTACTAACTACAATGGTTGAAAGTGGCTCACCAATCGGTGTTAACGCAGCACCTAAACCAATCGAAAAACAAGCTAAGATCGTAATACGAATTTCAGATTGGCGTTCAAGCGGCAATACATTCACAATGATAACAAGAATAATGGCGGCAATAATGGCCGTAATAATGCTTGAAGCCAACCCTAACACGATGACCATTAACCCGAGGAAGATTCGAGGGGTTAGAGCCTTACTGGTCGCTAAGATTGCTTTTTCCAATGGTACTTGCGCCCACTTTGTAATTAAACCTGCGATGAGAACCGCTAATGTGATTTGAATCGGATCAATCAAGGCCTTTTCTATTAAATCCATGTTCATCATGCCGCTCACAATAGCCGCCGCAATGCCCATAATAAAAAGGAAGACTTCTAAGTTGTGTTCGACTTTTTTTACGGTAAAAGGTAAAAATAGTACTAAAATTAAGATAATAAATAATCCAATCATGTGACCAAATTCCTTTCTATGAACTTTATCAAAATTCGTCTCGTCGAATATGCGCCCGGATTAACACCTGTGCTTGTTCGATAAAAAACATTTAAAAAATCCGAGGCATCCGCCGGAGGCATAACTTCATTCAGCCAGGGGTTGAAACCACACTAAATCAGAAAATTCGGCTGCATTTATTTCTTAAATTTAGAAGTGGCTTCTGTACCTGTCGCAAGCTTTCGGTACAAAAAACATTTGTTGAATGAAGTAAAAAAACTTTTATCTATTATAACATTAATGAAGGAAAGTTAGTTCGATAATCTTGAAAAATCTAGTTTTTCAAAGATATTACACTATTTAAATAGGTAATATGGTGAAAATTCAATTAGGAGGGGGTTCATTCATCTTCACCAATGGTAGCTCAAGGTCTGCAGCATGCTGGTCACACAGATGTTGCCGTAGGCGGATTAGTTTTTGTTCAACAAGGTAGGCCAAATAAAAGAGCAGCCCCTTCATAAAGGTAGCTGCTTCAATGTAAAGGATAAGAGAGATCCCCTTCCTGAGGATCACCCTAAATGGATCAAGTCCCGAAGCTCATCCGTGGAAAGCTCGGTAATCCAGTTATCACTTTGAATGATTTCATCGTTCAATGCCTGCTTTTTATCTAGCATTAAATCAATTTTTTCCTCAAGTGTGCCTGTGCAAATGAATTTATGAACGTGAACAAACCGTTCCTGGCCAATACGGTAGGCGCGGTCGGTCGCTTGATTTTCAACAGCCGGGTTCCACCAACGGTCATAGTGGATGACATGATTGGCTGCCGTTAAGTTTAAGCCCGTGCCACCAGCTTTCAGCGACAGCAAGAACACCGGAAATTCTCGGTTTTGGAAGCGGGTGATCATTCTGTCCCGTTGCTGCTTTGGTACACTTCCATTTAAAAATGGAACCTCTACATTAAATTCATCTTTCAACACTTTTTGAATCATATGGCCCATTTCAATATATTGCGTGAAAATTAAGCAGCTTTCCTCTTGGTCGATTACTGTACCAATAATTTCCTGTAACTTCTCAAGCTTTGCTGAACGCTCCACTAAGTTTGTTGGCCGTTCTTCTTTTAAATACAAAGCTGGATGGTTACATAATTGCTTCAAGCGGCTTAACATTTGTAAAATAAGGCCTTTGCGCTCAAAGCCAGTGAACCTTTCGATATCAGCTAACGTGTCTTTCACCAATTGTTCATACAACGAAGCCTGTTCAGCGGTTAATGGACAATATTCTTTTTGCTCCAATTTATCCGGCAAGTTCAAGGCAACATCTTCGTCCTTTTTCGTTCTCCGTAAGAGGAACGGCCGAATCAATGATTGCAGCTGGCTAATTTTGGGCTTTTCATTATCTTTTTCAATCGGAACTACAAACCGCTTCTGGAATTGGCCGAGACTGCCGAGATAGCCATGGTTTGTGAAATCAAAGATCGACCATAACTCGGATAGCCGGTTTTCCATCGGGGTTCCAGTCAAGGCGATATGGTGCCGTCCTGTTAACTTTCTGACCGCTCGAGACTGTTTCGTGCCGGCATTTTTAATATTTTGTGCTTCATCGATCGCAATGGAACTCCAAGTCAGTGACTCAAATTCAGCAAAGTCTAGATGGCACAAACCATAGGAAGTCAGGACCACTTCTGCCTCTGTAGCAGCTTTTGTAAATTCCTCGGCCTTCAACCGGTTTGATCCATAATGAAGGTAAACCGATAAGCTAGGGGCAAATTTCTCTAACTCTTTTTGCCAGTTTCCGAGAACCGATGTCGGGCAAATGATCAGAGCAGGACCGGCATCTTCTGCTTCTTTTACTTTTAAAAGATAGGAGATGAGTTGAATCGTTTTTCCAAGTCCCATATCATCGGCTAACGTTGCACCAAAGCCGTAGCGGCGCAGGAACAACAGCCAGCTCATCCCAAGCTGTTGATATGGCCGCAATTCACCCTGCAAAGAGTCTGGCACCTCTTCTAGCGGCAACTTATTGAAATCCCGTAAGCCTTTGACCATTTGCCGCCAATTTCGGTTTAATTCAATTTGAATTTTTCCCATTGCAAGCGGGTCATCAAGATCTTCGACTTCGCCATTTTCATCACCAAGAAGTTCCTGTTCGATAATATCACGGACATGAATACCTTCTTTTTCCGCTCGCTTCATTAGTTCTTGAATTTGATGGATAAAACTTGGGTCCAGTTTAATCCAGCGGCCGCGAATGTAAACGAGTTTTCGTTTTTCTTCGACGAGACTGTTGAATTCATCTTCTGACAAGTCCACACCATTCATGGAAAAACGCCAGTCATAATCAAGCACAGCCTGTAAGCCGACAAACGATTGACGGTGACTGGCGGTCGTTCCTTTTACCTTCGCCTTCACCTTTAGGTTGGCCGATTTCATTGCTTGCCACCAGGAAGGGAGGAGGATATCAACCCCTAAGGCAAGCAGTGTTTCACTGGCCTCGGTTAGGAAAATCCATGCTTCTTCTTCCGTTAATTTATCTGTTAGTCCTTTGTCCCCTTGGAGCCACGGGAAAAGACGAATCCAGCGCTGCTCTTCGTGAGGAATTCCTTCCAGATGAGGAAGCCAAGACTTTACATAGCCACTTTCATTTCCATAATCAACGACAAGAGAAGGGTTCTTTTTGTCACGCAGAAACACTTCCAACGACCAAAAGTCACTAATATCCGCTGGTTCCTCAAGTTTCAATCCGAGTGTAAATGGGAGAGGGTCATCCGTAATCCCCATCCAAACGCGAAAACTTTCTTCATCAAAGAAAGCTGCCAACTGATGGGGAGAGAGGGTTCCTTCGCGTAAAGTCGTGATTTTTTCACCAAATGTCACTTTTAACTTTTCATTTTGATTCAAATAATCGTTCAAAGCCTGGTTGAACCAGTTTTTCACGAACGAAAGAACTTCTTCCCTTTCCCAAAACTCGGCGGTGAATTCATCGATAACACGATCAGGCAGACTCCAACGAAATTGATCTTGTTCCCAAGCGGAAAAGTCAGGCATCCATTCTTTTTCAAGGATGGCATCATGAATCGTATGAGCTGAGGCGAGGCAAATTTCGGCCGTCTCATCCCAATCCCAGTCAATCATACGGTTGAACTGATCATGGGCAAAAAGGGTTGCTAGCTGCCAGCCGTTCAAGACAATTCCTTCGACCCCATCCACGGTCATTGTTTCAACCATCGTGCCGTAAAAAGTTTCTCGATGATAATTAAACAGTAAATACTGCCAAGTCGATGGGGGATGAGTTCGTTCCTTTTCATTAATTGCACTTATAAAAAACCGGTCTTCTCCCAAATCAGTTACGTTAATTCGGATATATCGTGTTTTAAGCATCAATCAGTTTTCCCCTTTTACATTCTTCTTGGAAGGCACGCATCCGTTTCGTTCGGAATAAAAGCAGGTCAAAGTACTGCTCCCATTCATCAAGACGCTTCACTTTTTTATAAAGCGTGCGAAGCTTCTTTAACTTCCGTACAGCTTGGCGGTAAGACGCCCGATTTTTCCCATCAAGATCGGCTTGAATTCCTTGGTGATAAAGAGGAAGGAGAATCTCAGGTGCCTCTGTTTGCAGTGTTTTCAACGTATCCTTTGACAAGGACTCAAAAGTAAACCCGTTATATGTCTGTAATTCCATCCATTTCTGATACTCTTTTTTTTCAAAAAGAAAGTCTTGGTAATCGTAAAAGCTATAGGGAAGGGTATGAATATAGGCACGTTCTAGTAAATCTGGACGATTGTGTTCTGTACAATACGGCCCAATGGCTCGTAAGGCCATATGCATAAATTGCCGTGAGCCGAAATAGGTTCCATGTGCGCTTAAATAATCCTTCATTAACCCAATAAAATGATGAATATAAAACTCCATCTGTTTCGCGTTAAACAGATCAAACCAATAGAAAAAATAAGGTGTGATGTTAGCATCACAGGCAAGGATCTCTTCCTTGACCTCCTCATCATTTCCGAGGAGGATGTTTAAATGAATCAATCCGACCTTAACCGATAATTGAAGGGAAGCGTGTTGAGTGAGCTGGGCTGCCATTTCCTCACGCCATGTTCGGTTTTTAAATAAATCGGTCCATAAGCGACGGAATAAATGAATTCGTTCAAAATCCACGCTGGCCTCTTCCGTAAGAAGCTGAGCAGTCTCATCCTTTAATTTTTCAATAAATTGATCAAAAGCAAATGGACGGGACTGGACGGATAATTTATAAGTTAATTGTTCAGTATCATCAAGTATATTTTGAAAAAGATGGCGGTAATGATGGTTGATTATTGTTTCATCATGTTCTAATTCCGTACTTAGGCGTAACAGCTTTTGAAATGAAACGACTCTCGCCACAAGCATATATAAATTTCTCCATTCCATCTCGAGAGGAGCAGCGGCAACGACTCGCCGTTCATAAACAGAATAGAGTTCATTGATGAGATACGGCTTTGGATCGCCATTTCCGTTCATAAGCAGATCAAAGCTTTCACGAAAAGAGTGGGTCCAATTTTCATAATTAGGCTCTGCTGGGCCTTTGCCTTTTAATAAATCCTTCGCCCGCCCAATATGGAGTGTCTGGGCTTGCTTTTGTTCACGAAGCGGCTGGCGCCATGCTTCCACCCAAGCCGAAACGGAATTGCCGCGGGAAAGCAGATGAAAAAAGGCAGCCATTTGATGACGGCAAATTCCATCTCCAGGACATGAGCATTCGCTTAAATAAGGAATGTTGAGGTCCAACTTAATTTTCGCTGGCGTCACATCCTGAACGATCCCAGTTACGATTTCATCTTTCTCCAATTTCAATTGAATGACTGAGCCTTGCCGGTACAAGATTAGTCCCTTTTGCACGACTGCCGCATCATCTGCAAGCTCAGGCTTTAACCGCTCTTTCCAATCATTCGAAAACCACTGCAACGGCTCAACTAAACGCTCCGGAATCAACTCCACAACACCACCTCCTTAAAAATCCATATTCTTTTATTATACAATTCCTTTGGGAAGGTGCAAACAGGGGAAATGAGGAAACGGTTCTGGGTTACTTTTGAAACACGGAATTGTTTAGGGTGGAAGGAGAATGGAAAAAAAGATCTTCATACCGTCGATGAAGACCAAAAGCCTTAATCGTAAACCAGAAAAAGGTCTTCATACCGTCGATGAAGACCAAAAAGCCTAATCGTAAACCAGAAAAAGGTCTTCATACCAATGATGAAGACCAAAAATCTAAATCGTTAACGAGAAAAAGGTCTTCATACCGATGATGAAGACCAAAAAGCCTAATCGTAAACCAGAAAAAAGTTTTCATACCGTCGATGAAGACCAAAATACGTAAGTGTTAACGAGAAAAAGGTCTTCATACCGTCGATGAAGACCAAAAAGCCTAATCGTAAACCAGAAAAAGGTTTTCATACCGTCGATGAAGACCAAAAATCTAAACCGTTAACTAGTAAAAGGTCTTCATACCGTCGATGAAGACCAAAAAGCCTAATCGTAAACCAGAAAAAGGTTTTTCATACCGTCGATGAAGACCAAAAATCTAAACTGTTAACTAGAAAAAGACCTTCATACCGGAATGTAAACGACCTTTTTACAGTTTAACAAGCGTTCTTCCACGTACTTTTCCTTCTAAAATATTAGCTAGTACACTTGGAAGCTCCTTCAATGAAATTTCATTCACTAATTCGTCATTTAACGATGTTGGTTTCAAATCATCGGCGAGACGATTCCAAACTTGTAAACGCTTTGTCATTGGAAATTCAACCGAGTCAATCCCAAGCCAATTAATGCCCCTTGAAATGTAAGGGAGAACGGTTGTAGAGACTTCAATTCCACCCGTTAAACCACATGTAGCCACAGAACCGTCATATTTCAAAGTACTTAAAATATACTGGAGCGTTTTTCCGCCTACTGGGTCGATCGCGCCTGCCCATTTTTCCTCACGAATCGGCGTTTGATCGGAGTCGATGATGTCATTCCGATTGATCACTTGTTTAGCCCCTAATTTTTTTAAAAAGGCTTCTTCATTCGCTTTTCCTGTACTCGCTACAACTTCATAGCCTCTTTTAGCCAAAATGTTAACGGCTATACTTCCAACTCCGCCTGTTGCACCAGCTACTAATACCGGTCCCTGGCTAGGTTCTAGCCCATTATCTTCAAGTCTTTGCACGGATAAAGCTGCGGTGAGTCCAGCGGTTCCAAGGACCATCGCTTCTTTTAAAGACAAGCCTTTTGGAAGAGGAACGACCCATTCCGAAGGGACTCGTGCCATTTCACTAAACCCGCCAAAATGTCCGGTACCTAATTGATAGCTTGTCACAATCACTTCATCACCAGGCTTAAATCGTTCATCGGTTGAATCTGTAACCGTTCCAGCTAAATCAATACCTGGAACTAAAGGATAGGACTCGACAAATTGACCTTGCATGGCCACTAAACCATCCTTAAAATTCACGCTAGAATAAGCGACACGAATGGTTACGTCTCCTTTTGGCAAATCCTCTAAAGTTAATTGTTTCACTTCTAATTTCGTCTCATCACCGATTTTGTCCAGTACCATTGCTTGAAAAGTATTCATTTTCTCCATCATATCCTTTCTGCATCGCTGGTTTAAATCTACAAATGAAAAGGTTAAATGGGGAGCTAAAATGCCACGTTGATCTAATCTTTTTCCTGATCAAAAAGAGGTTTTACTTGCTCTTAACTCTTTTAATCCCTTACCCAATTTGTACATACAAGCTAACATCTTAATAATAAAGAGTCAAAATAAATGCAAAGGGGGATGGGCTTCAAAGCAATCAAGGAAATGAAGTTTTACAGGTTCATTTTTCCAAAGAAAAAAGAGGGTTGCGACCCTCTCTTTAAGTACTATATTAATCAACAGGTAATTCTCTTGATATGGTTGATCTTTTTCGTTCTTTTTCTAATTTCTGTTTTACATTTGTTTCCACAGACTCTTTACTGTAGTATTTTCCTTTTGTATAAACAGCCACTACAATCGTAAGCACGGATGCTAATAAAGCTGCAAAGAAGGTAGCTGTATTTTGCAGGAACGTCCCCATAAATCCTAATGCAGCAATCGTTCCAAGAACACTTGCGATAATTAGCGGGGCAACCCCAGCAGGATTCCATTTATATAACTTCTCTTGTCTTGCTTCATAATCTTGCGGAACAATTTTAAGCAGCTTTTTCACGACAAGTGCATCTGTTACTAAAATAGCGGCCCATGCCATTAAAAGAACCCCTTGGAAAGTCATCGCACTGCCTAAATAATCTAAAATACCACCAAGCATTAATATGATGGATACGACGCCTGAAACGACAACCCAGAAGCGGCGGTCGGGTTTGAAACGAAATACATTCTCAAAAAAGTTGGACAATGATAGGGAAGCACTATAAATATTTGTTACGTTAATACGAAGTTGAGTTAACATCGTAAAAAGAACGCCGCCTAGTCCAAGAATCGTGACAATATAAATCCCCGGATTGGATTCACCTAACCGGACACCAAACCAAATTCCAAGTAGACCCATCACACCAAAACAAAATACTTGCGGAATAAATCCGATCATAATTGATCCAAGTTTAATATCTTTCGGTTTAAGGAAACGCGCATAATCGGATGCAATTAAAGCGGTTAATCCCATAATCCCGTGCTGCATTCCAATACATAGCAGTAAAGCTGTTCCACCAATCTGTACACCTTCTGGCATATAGCTCCAAAAGTTTCCGTTATATCCAGACGGCATGTTTGCAGCGACAATAATGATGGCAATTAAAAACATAAAGAAGATAGGTAAGGACCATTTTTGTAATTTATCTAGTTGTTTAATCCCAAACCAATTGAGCGGGATAACAATGGATCCAAAAACAATGATTAAAATCCATAGCGGAATGGAGGGGAAGAATGCATGTACTGCCGAAACGAGAATCATTCCCTCAAAGGCGCAATACATGATAAAATTCGATGCGTATATTAATGAAGTTAACGAAGCACCAATATACCCAAACCCTTGTCTTGACATAAGGTTTACGTTCATTCCTGACTTCGCTGATAAATAGGCAATCACTGTTCCTAACACTCCAGCAATCACGATGGCATAAATCGCTGAAATAATCGCGTTCATCGCACCGTACTGAAGGGCCATCACACTGCCTGTTTGAAAGTAGAATATTGCAGTGGCAATCCCAAATGTGATGTTGGTTACACTAAACCAACCCATATTCCGTTTTTCAACCGGAACCCTATCAAATGAATAATCGTCTTGTTCTTTTTCTTGGAGACCTTTAGTTTGATCTACACTCATGCAATCATCCTTTCGTCGCTCTCCACATCCTGTCCCCTTTCTACGTTTATTTTTCACATTCAATTTACACCCGTTCAAGATTGAATGCTTGTTGTGGGTACATCAGAATGTGTATTTTTGAGCATATTTTTTTGTTAGAAAAAGAAAAATTATCTTCTCCGAAGACATTAGTTGCCTTGCGCTTTTATATTATATACATAGTTAGTTGACATAATCAAGGGGGTAATAGTGAAAATGGGCATTAATAACCCTTTAAATCAAGTTTTTCATTTCAGCTAAACACATTAAGGTCATGCGTTATTCCGCATAAAAATGCACTTGCTCGCTTGTTAAAAATCCTTTAGGGTCAAGGGAAGAGGCAAAAGGGAAGAGTCCCCTTTTCATGGTCCGTTTAATTTTGCAAAAAAACATTTGTAAAGAATGTAAATTTATTATTAAGATTGACGATCCGACAAAACACACATGTCAAAAACCTGTATTTTCTGTCAAAATAAAGTAAAATAGAAGGATAGAATACAACTTTTGGAGGATGGTAGAGTATGTTTCAGGTTCGGCTTTTCAAAGGATTGAAGGAACCGCATTATACAGCAGAGCAATTGGGAAAAGCCGAGAGCCTATCGGGGTTTTGGAAAAACCTGCTTTTTCTACTGGGACTTACGTTGTTACTATCCCTTTTCACCTCGTTTTATGGAATTGGCAATGACATACTCTCGCCAGAACTTAATGGGCACCTAGCGACAGAATTTGAAGCCATGAAAAGCTTGTTTGCGATCGGACAAATGGCATGGAAACTGTTCGAGGCCCTGTTCATCTTGACGATTCCTTCCTTATTTTTCTGGGCCATTTCAGACATTGAATGGAAAAAATTCATTGTCGTGCAGCAAGAGATCCTTGTGATTTTTTTACTAGAAAAAGCGGCTCTGATTCCGTTTGCTCTTTTCTTAGGAATCACATCCCATCTATCCAATCCGTTTTCACTCGGAATCATCGGTCAATACGTAACCGATCAACCTTTCATTTTAATCTTTTTAGCGAAAATGTCGATCTTTACAATTTGGGCTGTGATTCTGCAGTACAAATATGTGAAAGTTTTAGCAGGTAAACCTGCCAAAGGAACCGCTCTTTTTGTCATTGGGTTTAATGTCATTCTGTTATTCATCTCAACATTTATCACCTTAATCGATCTAGAAACGTTGTTATAGGGGGTGTGGATCATGAAATGGAAGTCAAAAATCGTTACGGGTGCGATCTTGTTATTGGTCGGAATCAATCTTTTTTTAATCATGAAGGAGAATAGCCAGGTGGAGAGATCGCTTTTTGTTCAGCAATGGGTAAGAGCCGTTCAGCAAGACTTGCAAGAAACGCTTGTTACGGATGGGGTTTCGGTTCCTTTGGAAGAGCAGCATGTCTATTATGATGAAAATAAAGGCAGTTTCGAGGGCTTTGTCGTTCAAGAGGGCGACAACGTGATGGCAGGCACCGAACTTTTCTACTATTCTACAGATTCTTATACCGATGCGGTGAATGCGCTGCGCTCAGAGCGGGATCGCGTGGCAAGGCAACTAGAGGGGCTTGAGGAGAAAAGAACGAACCTTGGCAGCCTTTTAACGAGTTCCAGCATGACCATGTTTGAGGACCCGTTCCTCGGTTCAATGGTAGATCCAGATCCATCAACAGATCCTTCGGTTGAAATCGACCTTTATTCGACAGAAGCGGAAATTAGCAAACTTGAAGGGGAACTGGCGATGTATGACGAGCGGATCGCTGCGATTGATGAAAAGCTTCCGTATCTTCATGAAATTAGTGATATGGATGGCATCGTGAAAAACATGAATGAGGACCTTTCCAATCCAATCATCACCTTGGCATCCAATGAACCAAAGGTTGTCGGTTCTGTTTCAGAGAAGGAACAAGCAAAGCTAAAGCCTGGTTTGGACGTGTCTATCTATTTGAAAAATGGCAACAAGGCTTACGAAGGGACGATCGGAAAGGTATCGGCAATTCCTGAGGATGAACCCAATGTGGATAAGGAAAGCACGTATTCATTCGAGGCGATTCTGACACAGCCAGTAGGGGATTTGATGCATGGAACACATGTCGATGTCAAAATTGTTACCCATGAGGTCCTAAATGCCGTTACAGTTCCTAAACAAAGCCTTCGAAAATCCGGCCTTTATGTCCTTCGAGAGGGAAAGATTGAGAAGCGTGAAGTTCAAAAAGGATTGCAAGTGAATCAAGCCGTAGAGATTGAAACAGGCCTTCAAGCAGGGGAAGTCGTAACCCGAAAACCCATCCGGTTTGCGGAAGAAACAGCTTCATTTTATACCCCTTTGGATGTGAAACGCTGGGAAAAAGATATGTATGAAGAATTCAGGAAAAAGGAAATGTTAAAGCTGATCGGGAAAGGATTTTTTGCAGAGCAGGGATTATAAAATTTTTTGGAAGTTCTATTTTTTTAAAAGATAAGGAAACTGGGTTTTTTTTCTCTTTAAATTAGGTTAACCCGTAGAAATAGAGGGGGGATCCGTCATTTCGAGAGTTTACTCGTATTTTTTAGATGGTTACTCGTAAAAATCGGCCCTTTACTCGTATATTACCATTTTCCACCAATTCAAAATAAAAAAAACACCACCTAAACGAGTTCTCTCTCGTTTAGGTGGTGCCTTTTTATTAATAGAATCGTTTAAACTCTACGAATCTGTCTTTCCAGTAAGAAGTGCTTAAACTTGTGATTGTGACGCCTGATGAGCTGGCATGGATGAATGAATTATTGCCGACATAAATCCCTAAATGGGAAATTCCTTTTTTATATGTATTTTCGAAAAATACTAGGTCGCCAAGCTGTGGTTGACTGACTTCGTAGGAACGATCAAAGTAGCCTTGAGCCGACGTCCTTGATATGTCATAACCTGCATTATTGAATACATAATAAATAAATCCGCTGCAATCAAACCCTGAAGGTGAATTTCCACCCCATTTGTATGGAACTCCAATTAACTTTTTAGCTGAGTCAACGACTGATGACACAGAAGTGCTAGCTTTGGATTCTATACGTTTCGATGTGTGCTCAATCTCAGCGCTTGATACTTTATTCACAGACGAAGCGGGGGCTGTTCCTGTTACCTTCAGCTTTTGTCCAACAAAAATTAAATCGGATCTCAACCCATTAAGGGACTTGAGATTAGATACACTTGTATTAAATTTAGACGCAATCTTCCCTAATGTATCGCCGCTTTTTATCACATATGTGTCTGTTTTTGCATTATCTGTAGTAGGGGTAGCCACTGACTTTTCAGCCTGAATACTTACGGTTTGAGCCGGTTGAGATGGTGCGCCCTGACCGCTTACCCTTAACGTCGCACCCGCATAAATTAAGTCAGATTTGAGGTTATTGAGCGTCTTTAACTCCGCAATTGTCATATCAAACTGCTTAGCGATTTTGCCTAATGTGTCTCCACTTTGAATCTTGTAAGTAGAAGAGTTCCCTTTGGAAGGTGCAGATGCCGTTTTTGCAGTAGTAGGCTGTGAAGCCACCGCAGAACCGGATCCATTCACTTTCAAGACTTGTCCTGGATAAATCAAATGGCCCTTAATATTGTTCCAAGTGACTAATTCCGCTAGAGAAACTCCATGATTGTTGGCAATTTTTAATAATGTATCTCCACGTACGACCGTGTATGTTTCCGCTGAAGTGTTTGTCGTTGCTGCTTTCACGGTTGTCCTTTGAGATTGACCTGATGATGGTTCAGAGATGATTAGTGACTGGTTAACATAAATTCTGTCTGACTTAAGACCGTTCCATTGCTTTAAATTAGATACCGTCGTGTTAAACCTTTGTGCTAACTGTGACAGGGTATCCCCCTTTTCAACTGTGTATGTATCACTATCTGCAAATGCAGTTGTGGCACCAAATGCCGATGATACAATAGCCACTGTAGCGAATGTTGCTACCTTATTTTTCATATTGACAATCACTCCCAAAAAAATGCATAATATACCAACATCTTAACATATCAGTCTAGCAAAAGTGTACCATTTCTTGGATATATGTGAAAATTTTGTTAGTTATTGCAAAATTTCAAGATTCTATGTAATATAATTACATATCAATCTAGCAAATTAGCAAATTTTGGGAAAACCATTTTTGAAAGGTGAAAACGTGATGACCGAACAAGAGATTAAAAAGAACCAACTTTTTAAAAATTTGTTGAAAAAAATGTATGAAAAAGGAGAATCGGAGACCAATCTATCGACGAAAGATCTTCTAAGAGACATGGAAACCGAATTACGCTACATTTTCTCCGCAAAGTAAACATCCACTTCATAGACTGAAGTGGTTTTTTTGTTAAAATAGGATAAAAGAGGTGGTGGATTTATGAAAAAGTTTGCGATGATGATGATCTTGATGTTAGCAATTGTCACAGGGTGTAATCAGGAACCACAGCCGAGTGATCGTTTATCCGAGTATGTTGAGCTCTGGAATAATCAGAAATTTGCGCAAATGTATGAACTTCTAACAGCTGCTGCACAAGACTCGTTGTCAAAGGAAGAGTTTGTGAACCGCTATGAAAAGATTTACAGCGATCTAGAAATACGAGATTTGCAGGTAGCATTTGAAAAGCCAGAGAACGAAGAAGTGAAAGAGGAGTCTGTGCAATATCCATTCTCTGCTTCTATGGAAAGTGTTGCAGGGAAGATTGAGTTTGAACATACGGCCTCATTAAAGAAGGAAACGAAGAATGATGAGGAAAATTGGTACATTGATTGGAACACGACTTACATATTCCCGCAGTTGGACGAGGGTGACAAGGTTGGCCTGAGCTCAACTCCTGCCAAACGTGGAGAAATTCAGGACCGAAACGGTCAACCTCTTGCGATGAATGGGGAAGTTTATGAAATTGGAATTGTACCAGGAAGTCTTGGGGAAGAAAAGGAAGCAACGATTGCCGAAATGGCGTCGCTTTTAGGAGTAACGGTTGAAAAAATTAATGAGCAGTTAAATGCCTCATGGGTCAAGCCGGAATATTTCGTGCCGATCAAACGGGTTTCCCTCGAGGAAGGCGATCTTGTCGCAGAGGTGACGACTCTGCCTGGCGTTCAGTCAAAAAAAGTCGAGGCGCGTGTGTATCCGTTAAAAGAAGCAGCAGCCCATTTAACCGGTTATATTGGCAAAATTACCGCTGAAGAACTCAAGAAATTGAAGGGCAAAGGCTATAACAGCAATGATTCCATCGGAAAAAGGGGCATTGAGCAATTATTTGATGAAAAATTAAAAGGCCAAAATGGAGTCAAAATTACAATTAATAAGAGCGATGGAACCCAGGAAGTACTCGCCCAAAAAGAAGTCAAAGATGGCGAAAATGTTGGGCTGACGATTGATGCGTCGATGCAAACAAAAGTATACGATCAGTTGGCAAATGACCCGGGAACAGCAGCTGTCATTCATCCGAAAACAGGGGAAACACTAGGATTAGTAAGTACACCGAGTTTTGACCCAAATCTTTTAACATTAGGAGCAACGGCTGAACAATGGAAGGCCTTGGACGACGATCCGCTTCAGCCATTATTGAACCGTTTCGCAGCCAACTATGCTCCAGGCTCGGTCATTAAGCCATTAACTGCGGCTATCGGTTTAAAAGAAGGGACACTTGATCCGAGTAAAACGATGAACGTCAGCGGCCTCCAGTGGCAAAAGGATCAATCATGGGGCAATTATTTTGTCACAAGAGTCAAAGAGGCGTCTGACGTTGATTTGGAAAAAGCCATGCTTTATTCAGATAATATATATTTTGCGCAAACGGCACTTGATTTGGGCAAGGCTCGGTTCGTGAACGGCTTGAAAAATTTCGGCTTTGAAGAAGAGATCCCATTTACCTATCCGCTTGAGAAATCGGTAACGGGCGCGATGGACAGCGAAGTGAAGTTGGCGGATTCCGGGTACGGTCAAGGTGAGGTGGAAATGAATATCGCCCATCTAGCGGCAACTTATACGCCATTTATCAATGCGGGAAACCTTATTAAGCCGACCCTGCTACTGGATGACGAAGACGGAGTTGCCTGGAAAGAGAATGTCATCAGTGCCGAACAGGCGGATCAGATTTCTGGTTATTTGGCAAATGTCGTTCAAAATCCGGAAGGCACGGGATCTAGCGCCAATGTTAAGGGCATGAACCTTGCCGGCAAAACCGGAACGGCCGAATTTAAAGCCAAACAAGGCGAACGCGGCCATGAAATCGGCTGGTTTGTTGCCTATAACCCAGATCTAGTCATCGCCATGATGGTCGAAGGCGTCCAAGACAAACACGGCTCCGAGTATGTCGTTAAGAAAGTAAGGAATGTGTTTGAGGAATAGAAGATTGAGGGGGAAGAGTCGATTACCTGGGTGGTAATCGGCTCTTTTTTTTGGAGTTTTTGGATGAAAAAAGGTAAATAAAGGAAATATACGAGTAAGAGGGGAAAAAATACGAGTAACGTGCCGAAAAATACGAGTAAAGTCCAAGAAATTACGAGTAACAGGCCTATAAATACGAGTAAATGGATTTTCGTGGACAAATATTGTTTGTCGGGAGAAGGACTAGGGTGGAAGCTGATTGCCGAGCGTGGTGATCGACTCATTTTTTGATGTTTTTGAACAGAAAAAAGGTAAATAAAGGAAAAATACGAGTAACAGAGGTAAAAATACGAGTAACCCCTCGAAAAATACGAGTAAAGTCCAAGAAAATACGAGTAACAGGCCTATAAATACGAGTAAAGTGATTTTCATGGACATATCTGGCTAATTTAGAATCAGTTTTGGTCAAAAGAAAGGCTTTCAAGGCCGTCTTCGATAGTCAAAAATTAAATTCCCTTCAATAGAGTTTATTTCAAAGCCGTTTCCGAAGGTTATAGATCTAATTCGTTCTTAAGAGCTCGCCTCAATCCATTTTTACCTAGAAAAATAAAACTATTCTCTATTTAGAAGAGGCGTTAAAGTTGTATACATCTAACTGGCATTTAACGCTAGGATAATATATAAAAGGGAGACTAGATAAAGAATAAATGCCCTGATGGAACCGCAAACTACTAACAATAGAAGAGATCATAAGCCGATCGTTAGAACTGGAACAATAATAGAGAATAACCCCCGTCAAAGAAAAGTCAATATCCTAAGGTGTTGGCTTTTAATCGTATCCCTGTTTCACTCAACTCCCCATTCATGTTATGATGAAAAATAGTGAATAGAAAATTAACCGTTAAGGAGAGGTACGTTTTGAAAAAGGTAAGAAAAGCGATTATTCCTGCAGCAGGATTAGGCACACGATTTTTACCCGCGACAAAGGCTATGCCGAAAGAAATGCTTCCTATTGTTGACAAACCAACGATCCAGTACATCGTCGAAGAAGCGATCGCATCTGGAATTGAAGATATTATCATCGTAACAGGAAAAACAAAGCGTTCGATTGAGGACCACTTTGACCATAACTTAGAACTAGAGCAAAACCTAGAGAGCAAAGAAAAGTTTGAGATGTTAGAGGAAGTTCGTAACATTGCCAACATGGTGGATATCCATTACATCCGTCAAAAAGAACCAAAAGGTCTAGGCCATGCGGTTTGGTGTGCGCGTAACTTCATTGGCGATGAGCCATTTGCGGTTTTACTTGGGGATGACATTGTACAAGCAGAAACGCCTTGCTTGAAGCAGTTAATGAATCAATATGATCAAACTCTTTCATCTGTCATCGGAGTCATGCAAGTTCCTGAAACGGAAACCCATCGTTACGGGGTGATCGATCCGCTTGAAAATCACGGTCGCAACTATCAAGTGCGCAACTTCGTGGAAAAACCAAAACCAGGGACAGCCCCATCCAACCTTGCGATCATCGGAAGATATATTTTTACACCGGAAATCTTTATGTTCTTAGATCGTCAAGAAGTGGGCGCAGGTGGAGAAATCCAATTAACGGACGCCATCCAAAAACTAAACGAAATCCAACGTGTTTTCGCTTATGAATTCGAAGGAAAACGCTATGACGTAGGAGAAAAATTAGGCTTCATCGAAACAACGATTGAGTTTGCCCTTCAACATGAGGATTTACGAGAAGGCTTGCTGCGTTTTATGGCATCAAAATTAGATAATGCCGAGGCATAATGTGAAGGACAAAGGGCTAACCTTTGTCCTTTTACTTC
The DNA here is from genome assembly GCF_036670015.1 of Niallia sp. XMNu-256. Taxonomy (NCBI): domain Bacteria; kingdom Bacillati; phylum Bacillota; class Bacilli; order Caryophanales; family Bacillaceae; genus Niallia; species Niallia sp. XMNu-256. Next base: position 3,937,498 of record NZ_CP137636.1, on the reverse strand, counting down.
TATATAGATTTCTTATCTCCACCTTTACAATCTTTTAAGAATATTAATTTCTTATTTAAACGAGGTTAATAGTTTGTCAGTATCCTTTAAGATAGAGTGCATTTTTCCAGAAATCTTTTAGGAGGACTGACAAATTGAACGATAAGAAATCTACCAATAAAATTGAATCAAATGCGAAAGGAATATGTCGACGATCTTTTTTAGAAAAAACAACAAAAATGGCTGGAGTGGCTTTAGGTGCTAGTTTAGTAGGTTCGTTTCCGGGGTTTTCGGTTGAAGCGGCTTCCCGTGCTTCTGTTATGAATGGGACCGGACAAAAGCCGAGTCTTGTTTTTCCGGTGATTAGTGATGTACATATTTATTCGAATAACGATCGCAATTTAAATAAGTTTACGACGACATTACAGCAATTAAACGCAATTGCTCCTAACCAGGATGCGTTTGCGGTAGTTGGGGACTTAACGGAGAATGGCTATGAGGAGCAATTTGACCGGTTTATGTCCGTCTTTAATGGAAACAAACAGAAGGATGCGGTTCCGTTAATGGCGATTGGGAATCATGATTACTGGAATGGGTTGAGTGTTTCTGGAGCTCGAAACCGATTTTTAGCGAAAACAGGCATGAAATCCATTTATTTTCATAAGGTGATCAAAGGTTATCACTTTATCGTCCTTGGTACAGAGGATGGCGTAACAGAAGGGACCTTTTCTGTTAATCAGATTTCTTGGTTAGGAGAACGATTGAAAGAGGCACATGAGGAGGATCCGAAGAAGCCGATCTTTGTCTTCCACCATCAACCGATGACGGGCACTGTATATGGAAGCGAGTGGGGTTTTTCGAAAAATAGAGATTTAATGTACGATACGTTAAAGCCCTATCCGCAAGTGATTACTTTCTCAGGACATACCCATTATCCATTAGATGACCCGAGAATCATCCATCAAGCTGATTTTACAAGTATAGGGACGTCAACGGGAGCTTATGTATGGTTGGATAAAGGGCGGATTCAAGGGGAGGTTCCAGCCGAAGCCGATGTGCTCAATCAGGCATTGGTTGTAGAGGTTTATAAAAATAAGGTATTGATCAAACCGCGTGATATCCATAACAATGACTGGACCGGGGAACCATTTGAAATCAATTTGCCTGCAAACAAACAAAACTTTAAATATACGGAAAAACGAAGAAACAAAAAAGCACCGCAGTTTCCGAATGATGCGATGATTTCAGTTGTGAATGACCAAACAACAGCCCTCAGTTTAACCGTCATGCTAACACAAGCGAAAGATGACTTGCTTGTACATGATTATAAAATCATTGCCAAGCGGACCGATAATGGGAAAGTGGAAAAGGAAATTCTCGCCTTTTCAGAATTTTATAAAGATCCGATTCCTAATCCGGTTAGCTATACGATCGAAGGCCTAAAGCCGAATACATTATACGAAATCGAGGTAATTGCGCTTGATGCTTATGAAAATGAAAGTACTCGTGCGCTAAAAACGTTAGGGAAAACCCTTGACGGCCAAGAACCAGCAGAACCATCCATCACCCTTTCTAAAAATCATGTAAATAGCGTAAATGAGACAATCGATGTGACGGTTGAAAATGTTAGAAATACAGGATCTGATTGGATCGGTGTCTATGAAATAAATGAAGATCCTGGTTCAATCGCATCCATCTGGTGGCAATGGACAAGCGTCAAGGAAGGCAAAGTACAGTTTACCTATGATCCAAGCAAAAACTTTTATCCTGATCGTTATAAAGCAGGCAGCACTTATCAATTCATCTATTTCTACGGAAGCGGCTATGACGCTGTAACCTCCGCAACATTTACAATCGGGTAATACATTTTTTGTAAGAAGTTGATTTTCTATATAATGGATAGGAAATCAACTTCTTATGCCTGACTTTCCTTCCTTTTCGACGCAAGGTTTAAACATGCCGATCAATACAACTCACTAAGATGACATGCCAGAAGCAGTTTTAACCAATCCTCAGAATCATTGAGATCGACATCAAGGATCTCCTCAATTTTCCGGATCCGATGATAAAGGGTATTTTGATGAATATGGAGCTGTTGGGCTGTTTCGGGTATTGAACGATTAGCGGCAACATAGGTTCGTAAAGTTAATTCGAGATCGCTTGATAGCGCCTTAGGTGATTGAAGGGGGGCGAAAACCTCCTGAGTAAATTGTTTAATCTCCTCGGCTTGCTGATTGATAAACAAGCGGTTGATGCCAATCCGTTCAAAACTCATCATCCCAGATGTTTGACGGGTAGCTAGATGGGCGAGTGATTTATTTGCTTCCTCAAAACTCCTTGCAACAGACTCTAGTCCCTGATAAAGCCTCCCGATTCCACCTATAAGGGTAGGCGCCACCTTATCGCTCCATGACTTTTCCACATTCTCCAGCTTTTCAATCACTAATTCTTGTGCCGACTCGGATGAAACATTCACGAGGATGGTCACTTTATCCTGAAAACCAAACAGGAGATACTGAAAAGATGCCAATTCACGATGGAGAGCGGCAATTAGTTTTCTCTGATAGGTTTCTAGTTTCGTAGCAACTTGTGCCTTCCCGCTTAGCTGCATGACGGCAATAAAGAATGGTTGATCTGGAGAAAGGCCAAAGTCTCTTGATTTGGAGGCAAGTACAGTCGGTTCCTTATATTGGAGAAGTTCATTAAAAAACTCATAACATTGTTTATAGTACATATCCGTCAAGCTATAAGCATTGACCATTTTTAGGGCCACCAAAGCACTCCCTTGCTCTAACACAACCGTGTCAATCGGAGATAGAGGGGAGGCCTCGTTGAGCTCTACGACAAAATAACCGATCGGAATTCCCTCATTAACAATCGGATACAAATGAATAGGAGTTTCATCAATCGTAACAGTCAATGAATCTACGGAATCCTCCCAGTCATTGAAAAAATTTGTGTTCATTAGCTTCTTTGATAGCGGTGCATAATGGGGATACCATTCATTTTTCGAAATATCAAAAAGAGAAACAGGGAGGTTAATCATCTTTTCAACGGTTTTTGCAATCATGATCAAATCGGAATCTTTTAAAGACAGTTTTGTAAAAGCTTCATGAATATGATTTCGCTTCATTAAATATTCATTGGTTTCCTTTAGTTCTGAAAAAAATCTTGCGTTCGTAATCGCGATGGCTGCCTGATCAGCAAAACCCTGTAACCTCCGTAAATCTTCATGCGTCAACTTTCGTTTTTTTGTAACTTGATGGACAATCATTACACCAATCTTTTCCTTATTCATTCGAACAGGAACCGCCATAGCGATTGTATTTGTAATGACTTTCACACCCATAGCAGTTAGTAAATTTCTCATATTGTGTTCCTGAACATTAGACATCGCTTCCAATCCTTGTTCAGTAGTAAAGATGCGGCCGATTCCATCCTCGAATACCTTTCCTCCAACACCTTCCCCTATATCGGTCTTGAAATCATAGATCGTCGATCCTAAACCAAAGCTTGCTTTTGTCGTGAGTTTTTGTGTTTCAGTGTCATAAAGCATGAGAAATCCACGATCGACGGTTGGAATTGAAATCAATACATTTTGCACAATGTTGTTTAAAAGTTCATCCAAATCAAGCATGGAAGTAAGTGAATGCAAGCCTTCTAGCCATGTATCATTCTCTTGCCAATAACGATCTAATGTTTGTTGAAGCAAGAAATAACGGACTTTCAGCACAAAATAATCACACTCGGGTTGGGATAATGTGCTGCCGGAGTGGACACAAGCACGGACAGTCGTTGACTCAGGTACCTCGGTTGCAAACTGGAATAACTGGCTTCCCGTCTGTGGATAGTAGGAAGTTGAATAGTCATTACAATTTAAATGAGAAGGCCAAATATATTCTTTGGAAAATAGAGTTTCCTCTAATTCGGTGGGTGGGACCTGGCCTAAGTGAACCCACTCATCTGTGGAAGACAAAATCCAAATAGGATAACTTAAAACGCTTTCATTGTTACTTATTATCAATTCCTCCTGTTTCATACGGTTCTCCCCCTTTGTTCATTGTGTAACTCTTCATTCATTATCGGATAAATTGTAAAAATTCACAATGGATTTCTGAAAACATTGTATATTCTAACAATGAAAAATAAAATTATTTTGTTTATAGTTACTTTACACTCATTTTCTAATAAGGAGGGTTTTAAAAATGAATGAAAACGCTAACAAGTCAAATAGCAAAATGATTTTAATCGTTCTCTATTTTGGTTGGATTATCTCGTATATTGATAGAACCGTCATCAGTCTGGCCATTGTCCAAATTGGGGAAGATTTAACACTGGATGCATCTAAATTAGGAATTGTCCTAAGTGCCTTCTTTATGGGATATGCCCTCATGCAAATTCCAGGTGGCTGGCTAGCAGACCGGTTTGGTTCACGGAAGGTCATCGTGGCAGCAGTTATTGCTTGGTCCATATTTACAGCCTTATCTGGACTTGCATGGTCTCTTACTTCGTTAATTCTTATTCGTTTTCTCTTTGGAATCGGTGAAGGGGGATATCCTGCAGCAAGTACGAAGGCTATAGCTGATTACTTCCCGTCTGATAAAAGGACGAAAGCTCAGTCAACGATGATGTCATCAAATGCTTTTGGTGCTGCGCTTGCACCGATTATCTGTGCTCCACTTCTAGTCGCATTTGGTTGGAGAACCGTATTTTTGATCGTCGGTCTGTTAGGGATTGTCTTTGTCGTTTGGTTCATTTTATCCACAAAGAAAGCTGGGAATTACGCAAATTCTGACGTGGCAGCTAAGCCTAGTAAAAAAGAATATAAACAGTTGCTCCGTAATTCAATATTATGGAAAGTTCTATTAATCTTCTTCTTTGTGAATGTTACGAACTGGGGACTGATCTCCTGGATGCCTTCCTACTTAATGCAGGGGCTTGGAATCGATCTTAAATCTGTTGGGTTATTCAGTGCGATTCCTACCTTGTTTTTGACAGCAGGGATGATTATTAGTGGGAGAATCATTAATAAAGTTGGTTCAAAAGCAAAATATGGAGTCATCACTGGAATTATTTTAACGGGAGCTTCTCTGTATTTAATGTCATTAGCAACGGGTGTATATCAGGTTATTATGTTCCAGTCCATTGCTTATATCTTTATGTCATTTGTTATGAGCTTTGTCTTTACAGTGCCACACCGGATGATGGAGGAAAAGGTAGTAGGTACTGCATTTGGAATCATTAATTTTGGGGGACAAGCTGCAGGTATCTTTTCACCAATGATCATGGGTGCTCTAATCGCTGCGACAGGGACTTACCAAGCTGCGTTCGTGTTCTTAACCATATGCTGTGCAGTTGCTGCAGTGATTGCTTGTTTTTTACCAGCAGTCAAAAAGAGACAAGCCAAAACAAATTTATCTACGGTTGACGCAGGTTAAAAAAGTCATTTAAGAAAAGGGTGAGGAAAAAATGAGTAAAGTAAATATTACAAAATGGATGGACGAGAATAAAGCGAAGTTTGCAGATTTAGCCAAACAAATTTGGGAAAATCCAGAATTAGGTTATAATGAATCATTTGCATCCTCCTTGCAAATCAAGACGCTAGAGGAATCAGGGTTTAAGGTTACTGCCGGAATTGGCGATGTGCCGACTGCCTTTGTAGCGGAATATGGAACTGGGAAGCCGATCATTGGGATTCTAGGTGAATTTGATGCTCTGCCAGGATTGTCTCAAGGCGTAACCCCAGATCATAATCCGATTGTCCTAGATGGTCCAGGACATGGCTGTGGTCACAACTTACTCGGTACTGCTGGGGTAAGTGCAGTGATTGCGCTTAAGGAAATAATGGAAGCAGAAGCACTGCCTGGAACGATTCGCTATTATGGGTGTGCTGCAGAAGAATTGCTTTCAGGTAAAACTTTCATGGCAAGAGCTGGTGTATTTGATGATTTAGATAGTGTCCTTACATGGCACCCTGCAACGTCTAATACGACAGCGAATTTCAGTATGCAGGCATTAACGGCTATTGAGTTTTATTTCTCAGGAAGAACAGCCCATGCTGGTGCGGCTCCACATCTTGGACGGAGTGCGCTTGACGCTGTTGAGTTAATGAATGTAGGTGCAAACTATTTACGTGAGCATGTTCTAGACGGTTCTCGAATCCACTATCAAATTACAAACGGGGGATTGGCACCAAATGTCGTGCCAGATAAGGCGAGTGTGTATTACTTCTTACGTGGCGCAAACCGAAAGCAAGTAGAGGAATTAGAGGAAAGGTTAATCAAAGTGGCTCAAGGAGCAGCAATGATGACAGAAACCTCAGTACGTTGGGAAATCAAATCAGGTTGCTATGAAACGCTGCCAAACATCACACTGAATGAACTCATGTATAAGCAAGTAGAAGCGGCAGGACCATTCACGTTTACGGAAGAGGAAGAGAAATTTGCCGAACAGCTTCTCCAAACGGTTGAACCTTCTGTGTTGGCAGGAGCAAAAAGTCACCCTATGAGTGCGAATGCAAGAAAAACACTCGATACAGATTTTTACCACAACATGGAGTATTTCGGTAAAACAATGGGCGGATCTTCAGATGTAGGAGATGTATCATGGATTGCGCCAATGGGGCAAATCATGACCGTATGCGCTCCGCTTGGGGTTCAAGTTCACACATGGCAAGCTACAGCCTCATTTGGTTCATCCATCGGTCTGAAGGGAATGCACTATGCAGCAAAAATCATGGCGCTAACCACTTATGATTTGTTGAAGAATGAAGACGGGATTCTTGAAAAAGCAAAAGCTGAATACCTGGCAAGTAAACAAGGAGCAGAATACAAACCGGGGATTCCAGCTGGTGTGAAACCGCCTGTACCAAAAAAAGAAGCAACTCCTGTTTTAGGGTGATTCTCATTTAAAATAGAAATAGACACACTGCAAAAGGACAAGGTAATATGTAATGCTGAAAGTACAATTATTAAATGTTAATCAGTATTGATAGATGACGACGAATGTTGTTTAACAATATATTTCTAGAGTGTATTGACAAAATCTGTTGATACACTTTTTTTCGATTTTAATACCACTTTTTTATCGCTATTTAACGGATATACATTCGTAATCAATGTTAAAAATTCTTTGCGTTTTGATAAATTTATTGTTCTGTAAATAAAGACAACCAACATAGAATGATGTGTAACTCAAAAAAAGTTAAAAAGGAGATGATTGAATGAGTCGGATTAGGGATAGTGAATAATTAGAACGTGACACTGATTTTTATCGTTCGCAAGTTGAACGTAACTAAGAAGATGGTATAAACGGTTATCGTCAAGGCGATGCCGATTAAACAATAAACGGATTGGCAACTAGGATGAAGAAGAGATGTGAGTGGTCCTAAACTAATAAATTCGTATTAATTTTTGCGAGCAGGGGGAAAAGGAATGAGTATGTCTTTGCGTTTTCCAAAATGGGGAGTATCGGTGTTGTTGATTTTAGGTTTAATAGCAACGTTTATCTTTGGACAAGCAACAAATGCCTCAGCAACAATTAATTATGGTGAGGAAGTGTCACAAGTTTCAAAGAGATTTGTAGGAACCCCATTTAAATATGGCGGAACAACACCAAAAGGTTTTGATGCAAGTGGCTTTACGCAATATGTATATAAAAATGCAGCGACTAAAATGACGATACCTAGAACAAGTGCTTTACAATATAAAACAGGGAAAGCAGTTAAGCAAAACGAATTAAAGCAAGGTGATTTAGTCTTCTATAGTACCGGTACAAAGTGGCAAGTATCTTTTGTTGGTATATATAATGGAGATGGTACATTTACTGGGGCAACATCAAAAGGTGTAAAAGTTGTTAAAATGAGTGAAAAGTATTGGAAAGATCGTTATGTAGGTGCAAAACGAGTAATTAAATAACTGATAAAGTCAGGATGCATGGTTGCTTACGATCTTATGAGCGGAAAAAATAACGGCTAAATCCGAGAGTGTGAGTACTGATTTACAAAAGTTATAACGCTGAAAAATATCAAAGTAAGTTCGAAGGATTATCTTGCAAAGAAAAGGAAGAAATCCAAGTAATTTTCACCAGATATTGTTTAATAATAAAAGTGTAAGGTGTATCAATTTATTTTATTGATACACCTTTTTTCGTGATTTTATCACTACATTTCAATGTTTTCTTACTTCTTGTATTATTAGTTTCAAAAATAATGTCGTAATAAAAAAGAGAGGGTTACCACTCTTTTTGAAGCATAATTGTTAAACAACATACAATTATCTTACTATAAAGCCTTAAATTTGATTTTTTTATCTTTCAGAAGAAACCAGTTCCTTGTCCTTTTTGCATTTTTGTTTATGAATGATGCTTGGCAAGGAAGATTTGATAAGGTTAATATCAGCACAGTGAGTCAAATAGGCAGAGTCAGAGTCCGAATGAGGCGCCATATCGGACACAATGATCGAATCAGGGAGGGCTAGTGTCCGAAGTAAATCCAACTTCGGACACACCAAGTTCATCAGAAAAGAATAGAGTCCAAGAACTCTTACCCTCAGAACGCAATCCATCAAAAATTCCACGATGTCCCACTTCCTAGGAGGTGACCCAACCAGGTCTACTCCACCTCCACCTTTTCTCCATTCAAGATGAGGTGGAAGGTAATATCTGCCTCTAGTGAATCAGAGACAGCACAATATTTTTCTTTCCCAAGGTTAATAGCTCTCCAGATGTGTTTGCTTGCAAGTTCCCCTTCAACATTAAAGGTGACGTCGATGGAGGTGAATCCTTTTGGTGCTTCTTCTTTGCGAGTACCGTTTGTTTCGATCTCGATTTTTGACAACTTATCGAGATGAGGTCTCAGAATCATTGTTACGTCAATGCCGATGCAGCCTGCGACAGAGGCGAGCAGCATTTCGGTTGGGGTTACGCCGTTTCCATCGCCGAAGTAGGCAGGTGTTGCATCCATTTTCATTTCGTAACCGGAATCACCGACAGCGGTGAAGGAGCGTTTTCCCGTCCATGTTGTTTTTACATTCATTCTTTTTCCTCCATTACATTTTCTTTAAAAATTTCTTGGCCCGTTCGGTTGTTGTATGGGTGAAAAATTCTTCTGGGGTTCCTTCTTCGATAATGTTTCCGTCTGCCATAAAAATAATCCGATCCGCGACTTCGCGGGCAAATTCCATTTCATGGGTGACGACGACCATCGTCATTCCTTCTTTAGCGAGTTCCTTCATAACGGCTAATACTTCACCAACTAATTCAGGGTCTAAAGCAGAGGTCGGTTCGTCAAAAAGCATGACATCCGGTTCCATTGCTAAAGCACGGGCGATGGCAACCCGTTGTTGCTGACCGCCTGATAATTTAGAAGGGTAGGCGTCTTTCTTTTCCAACAAGCCGACCCGGTCTAGTAACGCTTCACCTTTTTGGACAGCTTGGTCTTTAGGCATTTTTTTCACGACTAGCAGTGCTTCAATCACATTTTGCAACGCAGTTTTATGGGGATAGAGGTTAAATTGTTGGAACACCATCCCAGTATGTAGACGGATTTGACGAATGTTTTTCCGCTGTTCTTTTTTCGGTTGTTTAGAATCCAAGACAATTCCGGCTAATTCGATCGACCCGCTTGTCATTTCTTCTAACCCGTTCATGCAGCGAAGCAGGGTACTTTTCCCAGATCCACTTGGACCAAGGATGGCCACCACTTCTCCATTTTCAACTTGTACGTTAATGTCTTTCAATACTTCAAGATTTCCGAAATGCTTGACTAACTTATTTATCGTAATCATCATTAAATCTCCAACAACTTATTTTTTTATCAGGCTTAACGGGCAGTAGACCCCCACCACAAGATTCTGAGTAAAATAAAAGAAGATAGGTGGGGGATCAACTGCCCATAAAGCTCCAATTGGTTCAACTAACCATCAGTGGGGGATGAAAGAAAACCCCCACTGATGGAAGTTTCACTTTATAAATAGACAGACAGACGTTTTTCCCATCTTTGTAAAAGGTAGGAGAAGCCTGTGCTCATCACCCAGTACATAAGGGCAATCGCCAAGTAGAATGGCATGTAAATATAGTATTGGGCGATTAATAACTCAGCAGCTCGGAGTAATTCGGTTACCGTAATGACGGAAACGAGTGACGTTTCTTTGAGCATGCCGATAAATGTATTCCCAGCAGGCGGGATCGCGATCCGAAGAGCCTGAGGAATCACAATTCGGCGCATCGTTTGCCAAGGAGTCATCCCTGACGCATAAGCCGCTTCGAGTTGTCCTTCTGGAATGGAAAGCAGCGCTCCCCGCAAGGTTTCTGATAAATACGCACCAATGCTAATACTTAAAGAAATATAGGCTGCCATCAATGGTTCAAGCTTAATTCCATAATCGACAAGCCCATAATAAACAATAATAATTTGTACCAATGTCGGTGTCCCGCGGATAATCGATACATAAACGCGGGCGATTCCTCTGACCAGTTTGTTTCCTTTTAATCGAGCAATCGCAGTGATAACCGCAATGATCGAGCCGAAGAACATCGATACAACGGTGATAAGGAGCGTATAATACGCTCCTTGTAATAAAAATGGCAAGTTTTCAATGACAATATCCATTTTAGTTTAAAAAGTCCTTTCCATTATCAAGTCAAAGCTTGAAAATTACTCCTGTGGTTCTTCTCCAAACCATTTTTTATGAATCTCAGCATGGGTGCCGTCCGCTTTCATTTCGTCTAAAACTCGGTTCACCTCGGTAATGAATTCTTCATTTCCTTTACGTGTCGCAATTCCAGCTCGATCGGATTTGATCGGTTCGCCAACTGCTTTTATTTTAAACCCTTGCTTTTCCACAACCGGTTTCAGTGCATACATGTTATTAATCGTTGCATCAATTCGGCCAGCGTCTAAATCTTTAAGCGTTGTAACTACGTCATCGTACGTACGAATGTTGAAATCGCCGACTTCAGGGAGAGCAACTGTACGCAAATATGTTTCGTCGTTCGTTCCGAGTGCAACCCCAATATTTTTCCCTTTAAAATCTTCTAATTTCGTAATCGTGTTATTGTCATCTTGAACAATAATTTTTACGTTATTCGTAATATACGGATTTGAAAAATCCATTTGTTCTTTCCGTTCATTGGTAATCGTCATTTGGCTAATAACAACATCAAACTTTTCCGCCTGCAAACCGGCAATCATTCCGGAGAATTCTTGGGCCACAAACTCCGCTTCAACGCCAAGACGTTTCGCTACTTCCTTGGCAATATCGACATCAAAGCCGTCCATTTCTTTATTTTCATTTAAAAAGTTGTACGGTTGATACGTTCCCATAACCCCAACCTTCATCACGCCACGGTCTTTAATTTCCTGTAGCAAGCTTGTTTCTTGATCGGCTTTGTCCGTCCCTTCGTTGGCCGCTCCACCACAGGCACTTAATACTAAAGTAAAGATCATCGTTATGACTGCGATAAAAAATAACTTTCTTTTCTTCATGCTAATTGTCTCCTTTTCCAAGCAGGCCGAAAAACTCAAAGGTCACAACGTCTTGGGCCAACTCTTTCGCTGATTTATGTTTTAAATGATGATGAATTGACGCTGAACTGAATAGCCACCTCATTAGCATTCCCTCAATCAAACTCATTAATAAAGCTGATTTTAAATTTGGGTCTATTTTTGGCAGAATTCCAAGCTCTCTCGCTCGGTTAATGTTTTGTTGAAACGCTTCTTCTAGCTTTTGACGAGTTTCCAAAATCGCATTATGTACAGATTCCTCCGTTTCAATTCCTTTAAAAAGCAGGATCATTAAGGCTTTATTATTTTTTGAAAAAGTAAAGAAGTCCTCAAATAATTTTTTTGATGCTGCAACCGCATCTTCAACGGTTCCGTCTTCTTGACGGTAGCCTTGCGCAATAAATTGGAGCAATTTCTCCTGGCCGTTTTTGATCACCTCTAACGCAATCATCTCTTTGCTTTTGAAATGCCAGTAAAAGGTCCCTTGTGCGACGCCGACCGCCTTCACAATGTCGGAAACTTTCGTCTTATGATATCCACGCTCTGCAAAAAGTTGAAGAGCCGTGTTAAGAATTTGTTCTTTCGTATCCTGAATTTTATCGTCTGTAATCATTTTTCACCCTTTCTGGACGTTTCTTTTTGCTCCTGATTGATGAGTCAGTCAAGTTTTGATAGGAACTATTTTAAAAGAGTAAAAGCGGTTAGTCAATAATTATGAGTTGTTTAATCGGATTTAGTAGATTGGAAAGGTTTTTGAGAATAACAATGTAAAATTGACTAATTGGTGAAAAAAGGTAAGGAAACCAAGTTTTATAAAAACTTACTTGACGGGTAGGAATTATTGGGCTAATATTTTGATCATATATTAGAATAATAATTAAAAAGAGGAGGGATAAGATGGATCCATTTCTTATCATTGCGAACTTATTCGTATTTCTTATTTTGCTATTTGTCCTTTTTCGGATGCAGAAAAAGCATGTTTCCTTTTCTAAACGGGTCTTTGCTGGTTTAGGATTAGGACTTTTATTCGGATTTATACTTCACCTGATCTACGGAACGGAATCTGAGGTGACAACGGGAACGATTGATTGGTTAAACATTGTCGGTACCGGCTATGTGAAATTATTGCAAATGGTCGTTATGCCACTAGTGTTCATTTCCATCGTTGGCGCTTTTACTAAGTTAAAGATTACAAAAAATCTTGGAAAAATCAGTGCACTTGTTATCGGAATTTTACTATTTACAACCGGGATTTCAGCAGTCATTGGAATTGGTACAACTCTAAGTTTCGGTTTGGACCAAACGCAGATCGTTGAGGGGGAAGCAGAAAGAGCCCGTAACGAATCATTAGCGGATCGAGTAGAAACTGCTGAGAATATCACCATTCCACAGCAAATGTTGGAGATGATTCCAAGCAATCCATTTGCGGATTTAACTGGGTCTCGTCCAACTTCAACGATCGCAGTCGTGATCTTCGCTGCCTTTATCGGAGTGGCATTCCTTGGAGTGAAGCGAAAGCACTCAGATGAAGCGGATGTTTTTGCTAAATTGATTGATTCGATCTATTTGATTGTCATGAGAATCGTGACGCTCGTTCTGCGTCTGACACCATACGGAATTTTAGCTTTAATGGCAAAAGTAGCAGCAACAAGCAACTACGACGCGGTCGTCAGCTTAGGGAAATTTATCATTGCCAACTATGTAGCAATTATTCTCATGTTTATGGTGCATTTATTGCTTTTGGCATTAGCGAAATTAAATCCGATTCACTTTTTGAAAAAAGCGATGCCGCCTTTAACGTTTGCGTTCACGTCCCGTTCAAGTGCAGGGACCTTGCCGATCAATATTAAAAGCCAAGTGGATGATTTAGGCGTATCAGAAGGAGTGGCCAACTTCGCCGGACCGTTCGGATTATCGATCGGGCAAAATGGATGTGCGGGGATTTATCCGGCGATGCTTGCCGTCATGGCAGCACCAGCAGTAGGGATCGATCCAACAAGCATTTCATTCTTACTTACTCTCATCGTCGTGATCATCATCAGTTCATTTGGAGTAGCGGGAGTCGGTGGAGGAGCTACATTCGCATCCTTAATCGTACTCTCCGTCATGGACCTACCAGTAGCCATCGTTGGTTTAATGGTAACAATCGAGCCATTAATCGACATGGGACGTACCGCACTAAACGTAAGCGGCAGCATGGTAGCCGGAGTACTAACAAGCAAAATCAACGGAGACCTAAAAGAAGAAGTCTACCGTCGACCGGAAATTTTGGAAGCGAAGTAAAACATGGTGAAACATGGGGACGGTTCTCGCGTTTCATCGTCTAATTTGAAACATGGGGACGGTTCTCACGTTTCATCATTATTTCAAAACAGGCAGGGGAAGTTCAAATCCCTTGCCTGTATTTTTATGTAAAAAAGTCGTCCGGGTCACAGTGACGCCCCGAATTGACGCCCCGAATAAAAAAAGGACGATGCTAGCAAGCACCATCCTCAGATCATTTAATCTTCCATAAAAATTCGTGCGTAGTGTTCGGTTTGTTCGTCTAAATGGTTGTCTTTTCTCATTTGTTCTAACGATTCTGTACGGTGTTCATCATCAACCACTTGGAAACTTCCTGATACCATTGGTGCTTTCCCTTTATTTTTCGCCATTGGATTCCCCACCTTTCCTCATCAGTCATTTAATTGCTACTTTATTTTGTGTTAAATATAGTTGTTTATACCAAATATGGAAGGGGTAATTACTATCTACCCTAATACTCGATTCAAAAGGGAAAACGAAGGGGGGTGTGTCGTTTTGATGTCCATCCAACCATTGTCGAAAGAATTGATTTAAAGTTCCAAGCTTAAAACATGCATTTTTATTCATTTTGTGAGAAAATTTTGCAATAAGCATTCCGATTATCTAGAATATTGTGCATAATGGTAAGGGTGTGTATGATTATTAGTTAAGGAGACTAGAGGCTGTGAGCGCAGAAATTGAAAAATTACAAAAGAAAATTCATTGTATGAGAAAAAATTTAATTCTTATTGCAAAAGATAGTGGCTTAAATAGCGATAACACCCTTTATTACAGTCAGAAGTTAGATGAGCTCATTATAAAATATCAAAAATTAAAACTGAAAAATAGAGAACCCGTTTAGCAAAATTCCTGTATTACAACTTGATAATATAGGAATTTTTTTTATTTTGGGATCACATGGTCAAGGAATTGTTTACCTCATGAAATCTACTCGTACTTTTAATAAAGTCATCCAACGTTTGTTGGTCGACAACATAGTCAAAATCAGACGGTTTGCCTAAGGTAATCCCTCTTTGACTAGCGGCTGAGATCATTACACCTAATTCATAGTACATATTTTTCGTTAAAAATCCATTTTCAATATTTCTCCATACTTCATGGTAAAAGGCAATCAAAGTATCAGTCGGTAACTTTTCGTATAAATTCATCGTTGTTTAACTCCTCTAATAAAATCCCTGATAAATCCTATTATAAAGAAAAGGGATCAGTAGGTGACTCATTTTGTCGAATTTTAAGGGAAACTTAACAAAGTTTATTAATTCTTAATAAACTTTTGTCCGAGTCACAGTGATGCTCCGAAAAAAGTGACACCCCGAAGCGAACCTTACTTGAATGAAACGCGAGAACCGTCCCCATGTTTCATTTGAAAATCAAAATATGTAATATTTTGGCCTTTTTGGAAAAACTAATTTTATAAAGTTTGAGGGGGAATGAAAAAGTTATTTTAATTAGTTAAGGTGGTAAATAATAAAAGCGAGGTTTACGAAATATGTATAAAGAAATCAAAGAGATTGTTTTAGGGTCCGAACCACGAGCTAGACATAAGAATATTTTTGTTGAGGGTAGTTTTAGAAATCCGCTTGTACATAAGGAAATTCATGGTGAAAAGGTATATGTTCCCTTGGATCTAAGTAGAATTTGGAACAGCATTAATTAAGTATCAAACCGTTTCATATCATTTGAAATCGGAGATGTTTTATATGATGATCTATTCTTAGAGTAGAATCCAACTTTTGAGTTTAAAAACACGTAGGGATGGAAGTCCATCCCTGTCTGACCCCAGGTGACACCCCAGCAACTCCCCACTTAAAATGCTACCCCGTAAGTCCGGGTCACAGTGACGCCCCGAATAACCTTACTAGAATGAAACACGAGAACCGTCCCCATGTTTCATTAATTTTGATTGAGTCGTTTCTATTCGTTTTTCACTCATTAGATCACTCACCGTACCAAGTTGGTAGCCTTTCCCCTTAATTCCTTCTATCATTGACTCTAATCCTTCTGCAACAGGCTGTGTTGGATGCATAAGAACCATTGAGCCATTATCTACATTGGTGATAATGCGCCTTGCCATTTCTGCTGCCGGAGGCTTTTTCCAATCGACTGTGTCAACCGTCCATAAGATGGTTTTCATATTCAGGTCATCAGCTACTTGAACAGTAACACCATTGAAACTTCCGCTTGGAGGTGCAAACCATTTGGGTTTGATACCAAGAGTTTCTTCAATCACATTATTTGTTTTTTGTAACTCCAGTATCGTATCATTTTTAGATCGCTTTTGAAGATCGGGATGACTATAAGCATGGTTTCCAATTTCATGGCCTTTCTGATGGATCATTTTAGCTAAATCAGGATTCTTTTTAACCCAGCTGCCGTCGAAGAAAAATGTTGCCTTTACGTTGGATTCGTCTAGAGTTGTAAGGATTTTCGGAATGTATTCATTCCCCCAGGCGACATTAATTAATAAAGCTACCATTGGTTTTTGTGGATTACCTCTGTAGATGGGGTGTGGACCTAAATCTCCCAAATGAATACTTGGAGGTATTTCTTTTAAGACCACTTTGTTTTCATCAAATAAATCATCTTTCTTCATTTTTTCATAACTTGCTGTAACATCTACATCGATCCCGTTGTATCCGGGAATCGCTTTCCATACCCGATCAACGATTGCGTTAATGGGTTCAATTTTATGTTCATCCCTGTATGCTTGAATTTTTTTGTAAAGTTCATCATTTTCTTCTTTTTGAGTTGGCGTATCGGAGTCGATAGTCATGGCAGCTGTATGACTGGGTTTAACATTATTTATAAGCATAAAAATGCTTAAAAACATGATTAGAAATAGGGCATTGTTTTTCAACGTAAACATCCTCCTTGAGATATTCTAATAATTTTAAAATTCCCATCAACCATTGAATTATGTCTCTTTTAAAAAGATTCATTTCTTTCAATCAAGGATGTGGTCACACCCACAGTGGCAATCGCGAAACACGAATAGATGAAAGCATTTAAGCTTAGTACAGTCAAACCTGCTAAAACAATCAACCCATCAATAAAGATCATGACTAATGCAAGGTTAAATGAAAAGGTTTCAGCAATCATTTTGGCTAAGAGGTCTGTTCCTCCTGTGCTTGTCTTATATCGCAGCATGAGGCCGATACCTACTCCAATGATGGCACCTCCGATGAGTGCACTTAGAAGTGGGGGAATGGCAAATTGGAAACGAAGCGGTGCCAGTAGATCAATAAATAGGGAAGAAACAAGCAAACCTTGCAAACTACTAAGGAAATACTCTTTATGATGAATGGAGGAAAAGATACAAATTGGAATGCTTAATGCGATCATGATCAAACCTGCTGGAAGGTGAAAAAAATAATGGATTAATAAGGCGGCCCCAAGGATACCGCCATCGATTAAATGAAAAGGAACTAAAAACCCATTAACTCCGGTTCCTACTAAAATACTGCCTATAAATGTAGCCATTAACTTTTGAACAATAACAACCATCACCTTGTCCCGTATTTTTTCATTTAATCATATGTCGGCAGTTTAAAGTTCAGAATACAGGAAGGACGGAAAAATGGACGAAAAGGAAACATCCGTGGACTGCAAAGTAGGATTGAAAGATTATCCCTAACTTAGGGATAAATGCCAATAAAAGGAGCGAGGCGGTGATGGTTATTTTTCGTATAAAATAATAAAAACAGTCAAATTCTATTAACAGGACTAGCAACAAGTATTAAGAGTTTTTCCTTTCTCGCCCCCTATATTGGGGGTTTTTTATTGAACGAAGGATGATAAACAGCTATATTTTAAACTCTTTACACTGGAATCGAGTATTTAGCAAGGTTAATATATAGGGTCGCTTTTTTACTTTTTCAATATCTTAATGGCGTGTGTATGGAAAAAATTTTAGTGCTTATCCAAACAGGAATGAGCATAGATTTTATAAATTTAAACATAATATCATTAGTGTGAAACCTATCGAAAAATAAAGGAAGGAAAGGGAAGGTGAGGGAAACTAAAACTTAATCGGACTTGATATAATCTTTTTCAATATACAGAGTTAAAGTCTTCTTCGCTTAGAGAAGACTTTAACGAATTGTGAATATTTGAAACATGTGTTTGCCAGTCTTATTGGTTGATCACCAAGTCCAAGTCACGGTGACGCCCCGAATAATTGGAATGAAACGCGAGAACCGTCCCCACGTTTCAGATAAGTTGAAATCCACTAACCAATATAATTAATGCAACGATTGCTCTTAATGGTTTTGCTGGTACTTTTGAGGAGATGGTGCTGCCGATAATGACACCGGGTATCGATCCGACTAATAAATTTAAGGCAAGCAGATAATCGACATTTCCAATCCCCGCATGCATAAACCCTGCTGCTGATACTAATAAGAACGCATGGGCAATATCGGTTCCGACTAATTCAGTTGCTCGGAGTTTATAGAGGAATAACATCGCTAAGGCAAATAGAGATCCAGATCCAATCGATGTTAAGCCTACCATAAATCCTAAAACAGCCCCGATGCAGATCGTCATTTTCCGTTTTTCCTCTAAAGGCTTGAGTTGGAAACGATTGGAGTCATACTTTTCCTTCATAAACGTTTTAACTAACGTGGCAATGGCAACTAAAATTAAGGTATATCCAAGCGCAATTTCAATGATTTGCTCTTGATTTTGAAAAAAAGAGTCAAAAACCCGAAGGAGAACAACCGCCAGAATTGCACTAGGAATACTCCCAATGGCAAGGTATTTGACTAATTGGAGGTTAATAGATCTTTGCCGCCAATGCTGAATTGAACCGAAGAATTTAGTTACTGAGTTATAGATTAGATCCGTCCCAACCGCAATCGATGGACTGATGCCTAATAATATGAGAATAGGAGTTAATAAAGCCGCCCCGCCTACACCTGTCAGTCCAACCAAAAAACCGATCAATAAGCCCATGATAATAATGCCGAAACCCATAAAAGCATACACTCCCCAGAATGACCCTATTTAAATTTTTTAGTCATATCTGCAATTTATGTGAGCTTTCTGTCCGTGGTCAGCCTAATTTCAATGGGAAACAGGCCTATTCTAATCTGGGTCATGCCCGTGTCACGTCCGCGTCACAGTGACATCCCGAATTATGACGGACGAAAATTATATAAGGATTGTGATTATCTTTTGGTTTGATTCATATCATTAAGGATAGCTTTGAATTTATTGCTCCATCTGTATTTGAAATCTGAAGTTAGGAGGTTATCTTATCCAGTTTGAAAAATTAACGAGAGAGGAAATCCTGAAAGCTTATGAAAGATTAGCTAGGAGACCTCAACATAATTTAACTGACGAGGAGTCGGAAGAGAAAGAAAAGCTAAAGGAGGAAATTATCAAAAGGTTTGGTTAGCAAACGGTTCAAAAATTATGATGCAATACTTATACCTGAACAGATGAGGTCTTCGATGGGTCGTAATGATGAAGCAGATATCAATGAATACACAAACTATGAGCTTTTTAGGTGTAATAAAAATAAAAGGTAGTATACGGGACAGGTAGAACTGCACCCATGCCTCATAAGGATTAAAATATAGTCTATCAAAATGCCAGGGTCGGTCTTTTGTTTGCAACAGCAAACGCGAGACCGACCCTTTCATATGTGTCCGGAACAAAAGTGACGCCCTTAAAAATGAAACAGGAGAACCGTCCCGCCGTTGCATCGAAAATGAAACGCGAGAACCATCCCCACGTTTCACATTGACTCACACTTTACCCCTTTGCTATGATAAAGGTTAGTTACTTAATATTTTGATAGTTTGTCAGGAGTCGAGGATACGTCTTCTATCCTAGTATGGGGTAGAGGATTTTTTATTATTTAAAGATGAAGGGATGGCTTGTGAAAAATGAGTGCAGTGATATTAGATGGTTTACGGACTCCATTTGGGAAATGGAAGGGGAGCTTGTCTCCTCTTAGCGGAAAGGAATTAGGAACGTATGCATTGAAAGAGTTGCTTGCAAGGGTACCCGAAGCGGCGGAGGCTGATGGGGTTTTATTGGCACAGGTGATCCAAGCGGGACAAGGTCAAAATCCGGCTCGAAGTGTTGCTACAAATGCAGGAGTTTCTCTTAGTACTCCTGCCACAACGTTGAATAATGTGTGCCTTGCTGGAATTTCCGCAGTCAATGATGCGGTACGACGAATTCAATATGGAGAAGGAAGTCTTTATATTGCAGGTGGATTTGACTCGATGACAAATGCACCGCATGTTGCTCCAATCCGACGTGAACTTTCCCTTGGTTCGGTTGAATTCTATGATACTTTATATGATGGTCTTTGGTGTTCCTTGAACGATCAATCAATGGGGGACTTAACCGATCATAAAAATAAAGAGCTTGGGATCACTCGTGAAGGGCAAGATGAATATGCTCTCCTCTCACAAACCCGGGCGGCAGATGCGAGAAAAAATGGGCGACTAGCCAGTGAAATTGTTCCTGTTCATTATAATGGGGTTACACTTGAAGAAGATGAAGGGATTCGCACAAACTCAACCATTGAGAAGCTAGCTAAACTGCGTCCTGCTTTTCTCGCGGATGGCACCATTACAGCTGGAAATGCATCACAAATGTCTGACGGTGCGAGTCTTGGGATTGTCTCAACCGAACAAAAAGCCCATGAACTAGGAAAAACACCTCTTGCCCGTATTCTTGGATGGGGTGAAATCGCAGGGCCAGATACGAGCTTACATTTAAAACCGGCTCAGGCGATAAAAAAAGTACTAGAGAAAACGCAGTTGAGTATTCATGACATCGATTTGTTTGAAATCAATGAAGCTTTTGCAAGTGTTGCCATTGCAAGCTGTCGTGATTTAGGCATCGATTATAGTCGAGTAAACGTAAATGGCGGGGCGATTGCAATCGGTCACCCACTTGGCGGTACAGGTTTCCGTCTCATCTTAACGTTAGCCCACGAATTAAAACGACGCGGCGGCGGAAAAGGCATTGCCTCACTATGCGGGGGCGGGGGCCAAGGAATGGCGATCCTCATTGAAGTCCCTGAAAGATGGTAAATGAAATCACCCGAAAGACCATATAATATGTTAGTTTCCAAATATGGTGTAGGACACATATAAAACGGTCGAACTCATTCAAAAACAACATCATTTTTCCATAAAAAAGGCATCTTTCCTCACTAGAAAGATGCCTTTTTTCATCAATTTCTCAACGATCCCTTATACGTTTCTTTTGCCAAAAGGGTCGAAATAATACTGATTACCCCAAGAATTGTTAAGTAGATGCCAATCGGCCAATATTGACCATCAAATTCAGCGAGTAAATAAGTGGCAATTAAAGGTGAGAATCCACCTGCTAAAACAGCGCCAATTTGGTAACCGATCGAAGCCCCGCTTAAACGAACTTTTGAGCCAAACAACTCTGCATAATAAACGGCCTGTGGTCCGTAGACAGCATCATGCAGGACATTTAAGCCAAGTACAATTCCAATCGTAATTAATACGACTGAACCCGTATCCATAAACCAGAAAAACGGGAAGATGAACAAGGTTGAAGCAACTGTACCGAATAAGTAAACGGGTTTCCGTCCGATTTTGTCGGATAGAATCGACCATAACGGCAAGGTGATAAATCCGACGACAGAAGAGATCATCACTGCATTTAACCCAACGGAGCGGTCCATATCATGTGTCGTTACTAAGTATGTTAAAACGAAGACAGAGTAGATATAGAAGACTGCATTTTGTACGAGCTTCATTCCAATAGTTAAAAATAATGGTTTTTTCTGAGTCCGCATGACGGTAACAATCGGTTTTTCTTCGATCTCATTCTTTGCTGAAATCTCTTCGAACACAGGAGATTCACTAACCCGCAAGCGGATGTAAAGACCAAAGATAATTAATACAGAACTTAATAAAAACGGTACTCTCCAGCCCCATGATAGAAAGGCTTCATTGGACATATTAGTGGAAAAAATAGAGAATACGAGAGTTGATAATAAGAGTCCAGCAGAAACACCTAATTGTGGAAAGCTTCCGTACAACCCGCGTTTGCCTTTTGGAGCATGTTCAACCGTCATAACGACGGCAGAGCCCCATTCTCCTCCAACCGCAAAACCTTGAATGACGCGAAGAAGACTAATTAATAATGGAGCCATGATTCCGATCGATTCATAGCTTGGGACAAGTCCCATTAAAACCGTTGCAATTCCCATCATTAAGAGGGAAATCGTTAAGGTTTTCTTGCGTCCAATTTTGTCTCCATAGTGTCCAAATACGATTCCGCCGAGTGGACGAGCGATGAAACCTGCTGCATAAGAACCGAATGCCGCTAATGTTCCGTAGATCGGATCAAACGTTGGAAAGAACAAGGCAGGGAAGACGAGTGCCGCTGCTGTTCCGTATAGGTAGAAATCATACCACTCAATCGTCGTACCGATAAAACTAGACATCGCCACTTTACGGTGTTCTTTCGAGAACCCTTTGCCTTCTTTTCCTTGGTCCCCTTGATTAACTGTTGCTGTTGCCATCTATTTCACTCCCTTATGTATATCGTCAGTTGTTGTTAGTTTTGAAAAAAGGTAACCACACATCATTGATTTTCGTGTAAGAAATTTGCAATGGCAGCCCAATTTTTAATTCCTCATGAGAATCGACCAACAGATGGGTCAACATCGTTGGACCTTCTTCTAATTCGATCACCCCAAGCACATACGGCGCAACACTTTGCCAACCCGGGTGTCCTGGACGGTGGACAATCGACCATGTTTTCAGGGTTGCCTTTCCAGAAGCGGGCAGCCATTCTAACTGGTTGCTCCAGCAATGCGGGCATATATTTCGCGGATAAAAGATCCATTCGTTACAATCCTTACACTTTTGCAAAAGAAATTCATGTCTCGCAATTCCGTCCCAGAAAGGTTTGGAATCAGGAGTAATGGTAGGACCAGGTACGGACAAATTTTCAAATATGTCTTGCATTTATTTAACCCCCAATACTAAAGCGGCCGCTTCACTTAATGTTGCTCCGTTCCCAGTGATCAGTGCGTGCTGGGCATTAGCTATTTGACGCTGATCGGCTTCATGACGTAATTGTCGTACAGCCTCGATAATGTGAGACATTCCGCCAGCAAGATCGGCTTGACCAAATCCTAATTGTCCGCCATGTGTATTTAATGGCCAATCCCCATCATGACCGAAGGAGTGATCCTTCATCCAAGAACCAAATTGTCCTGGAGCACATAATCCAGCATTTTCTAGAGTTTGTGCAACTACACTTGTATAACAATCATAGAGTGAAAGTAGATCCATCTCATTAATAGAAAGACCGGCTTGCTCCAGAGCGTGTGGAATCGCAAAGCTTAAAGGTGCTGCTTCTAAAGAAGGTGCTTGACTGACAGCGCGGTGAGTAACCTTTTCACCTGCACCCACTAAATAGACCGGTCGATGTCGGTTGGAAGAAACATGTTCCGCCGCCGTAACGACTACTGCTGCAGCACCTGCACAAGGCATCACAATTTCGAGTAAATGCATAGGATCGACAATAATCGGTGAGTTTAATATGTCTTCGACAGAAGCGGGCTTGCCATAGAAAATTGCATTCGGATTGAGCTGCGCATTTTTCCGTGCCCAGTAAGCAATCTGTGCAAAGTCCTCTTGGGTGGACCCGTATTCCGCCATATGTCTTTGCTTAAGCAAGGCATAAGAAGTATTCGCTCCCGATGCACCGAACGGAACATCAAATTCCCGAATCGGATTACGGTTAGGGGAGCGTAAAGCATTCCCTTTTTCATTCTTATTGCCAAGAACACAAACAACCGTTTCACACATGCCGGCTTCAATGGCTGCTGCCGCTCTCCAAACCATTCCAGCGCCTGTTGCGCCACCAAGGTCAACCACATTTGACATGGTTGGTTGAATCCCTAAGTATTCCGAGACCGTTGCAGGTAAATGTTGGGGCGTTTCACCCACTTGCGGACCGATTAATAAACCATCGATGGCTCCTTTTTCAAGACCCGCATCCTGAACAGCTAAACGTACAGCTTCAGCAATAAATCCAAGAGTGGTCATTCCTTCAGAGTAACGAACCGGTTTAAGTTCTCCGATCCCAATGATGGCAGCTTTAGCTACTCTACGTTTTGACATCAATGATAACTCCTTTCAACTAAGTTCGTATATTCATGGAGAGATTCAGGATTAGAAAGGGAGCCTTTGTTTTTAACAGGGGTTCCAAGTACGGTTGACCGCACAGCGCCTTCTACTTTTTTACCATTAATCGTATAAGGAATTGCATTAACGGTGTAAATTCGTTTTGGCGTATGTCTTGGTGACGCCTTTTTACGTACTTCCTGACGAATCTGATTGACTAAATCGGAATTGAGTTCAGCTCCATCCTCAAGCACAATGCAAAGGGCAATTTCTTCATCGTTGTCAATAGGAAACCCGAAAACGATGGAATCTTTAATGCCTTGGATTTGCTCAACCACTCGGTAGATTTCCGCTGTGCCGATGCGAACGCCACCAGGATTTAAGGTTGTATCGGCTCTTCCATAAATAACGATCGTTTCGTCAATGGTTTGCTCTGCTAAATCTCCATGTGTCCAAATCCCTTTTCTTTCTGCAAAATAAGCGGAAAAATAGCGTTGATCCCCATCGTCGCCCCAGAATGTGATTGGCATGCTTGGAAATGGCTTTGTACATACTAAATCCCCTTTTTCTTCGTAGACAGATGCGCCTCTTTCATCAAGAACATCAACAGCCATCCCAAGCCCTTTACATGAAATCTCGCCTCGTCTGACAGGATGTAAGGGAGAACCCATGACAAAACATCCGATAATCTCAGTACCGCCCGAAATGGAGGCTAACATGATGTCCTCTTTAATAGTTTCATAGACCCAATCATACTGTTCAGCCATTAACGGTGAGCCGCAAGAAAGTAACGTACGAAGGGCAGATAAGTCATGTTCCGCACCTACTCCATAACCCGCTTTTGCTAGAGTATCAAGATATTTAGGGCTGGTTCCGAAGTGATTCAAGCCAATCTCTTCAGCAATTTCCCAAAGAACGCCGGTATTCTTTTTCGGCAATGGGGATCCGTCATAAAGAAGGATGGCTGCATTACTTGCTAATCCGGAAACTAACCAAGGGTACATCATCCATGCGGTATTTGTGTACCAAAACAGGACTTCGTCAGACTTTACATCACAATGTAATTGATGTTCCTTTAAATGCTGGATTAACGTTCCGCCAGCTGAGTGTACAATCGCTTTTGGCAGACCAGTCGTCCCTGATGTGTAAAGGATATAGAGGGGGTGATCAAATGGAACGCGTGTAAACTCTGGTAAAGAAGGTCCACTTTCAGTAAAATCATCCCAGCTCAACACCGTGATTTTTTCATTGATTGAAAGACCATCGTGATCATTCAAGGTGACAACCGCAGAAACACCGTCAAGTACTTCGCAGACAGCTGCAACATTATCTCTGATATCATAGGGCTTGCCGTTGTATTGATAGTCTAATGAAGCGATTAATACTTTAGGCTGCACTTGTCCGATCCGATCGATAATCCCTTTTGCACCAAAATCAGGTGAGCAGGAAGTCCAAACCGCTCCTAAAGCAGTTGTGGCTAATAATGACACTAAAGCTTCAACTCCGTTTGTCACTACGCCTGCAACCCGATCGCCATTATTCACCCCTAATTTACGCAATCCTGCTTGGGCATGAGCAACCATTTCCCTTAGTTCTCCCATAGAAATCGTACGTGAAACTCCATTTTCCGTTGCTTCAATGACCGCTCTACGCTTGTCGTCACCGCGTAAAAGATTTTCAGCAAAGTTCAATGAAGCATCAGGAAACCACTTCGTACCAAGCATGCCGCCATCTTCTGGAGGAACGATGACCTTGTCACCTTTTTCACCAATCACTTCAGCAAAATCCCACATTGCTGACCAAAATTCTTCTGGTTTTGCGATCGACCAGCGATGAAGGCGGTCATAGCTTGAGAATGAGAAACCGATTTGATGGGTAAACTTCATCAAATTGGAATTAGAAATCCAAGCCTCACTTGGCTGCCATAAAACTTTTGCTTCTGATAAACTTGCTTGTTTTAACATGATTGCTACCTTCCTCTCTTGTCCCCGTTGACGCAATTTCCTGATGCTAAACGATTGCTATGCTGCGCGCGTCTCAATTTCCTCTATGTTAATAAAGTCCAACATTTTTTTGTTTGTTCGTCCTATTAAAAAGTCCCCGCTTCATAAGAAGAGGGGACCTCATCTTATCTTTCAGGTAATGAATACCTGCAGGATTTAGCACCTTTTCAAGAGAACACTTGTAGGTTGCCGGACTTCATAGGACCTGTTTCCTCCGTCACTCTGGATAAGAATATTTTATTGAGTTCATTTCTTATAAAAATTTATTAATAGTGTCTATAGTGTTTATACCTGTTGTGCTTTTGCAATAGCTTGATCTAAATCAGCAATGATATCTTCTACGGCTTCGAGTCCAATAGCTAAGCGAACAAGCCCTTCAGATACGCCTGCAATTTCTAACTCTTCAGCAGATAATTGTTGGTGAGTCGTAGAAGCCGGGTGAATAATTAACGATCTTGCATCCCCGACGTTTGCTACATGTGAGAATAATTCTACGCTATCAATGAGACGGCTGCCTGCTTCACGGCCACCCTTAATGCCAAATGTTAAAATTGAGCCGTAGCCATTTTTTAAGTATTTATTGGCAAGATGATGGGACGGGAAGTCTTCAAACGCATTGTAGTTTACAAATTCGATCGCTGGATGATTTTGTAAATACGCAGCTACTTTAAGTGCATTTTCGTTTTGTTTCGTCACACGTAAATGAAGCGTTTCTAAACCTTGCAGGAAATTAAATGCAGCATCCGCGCTTAATGTTGGACCGAAATCACGTAATAATTGAACACGCAGTTTTGTAGCAAATGCAGCATCCGCTGTGTCAATTCCATAACGTAATCCATGGTACGTTTCATCTGGTTCTGTAAAGCCAGGGAAACGGCCTTGTGTCCAGTCAAATTTACCCGCATCGACAACGACCCCGCCAATGGTTGTCCCGTGCCCGCCGATCCATTTTGTTGCTGAATGTACAACAACATCTGCTCCAAATTCAATTGGGTTTGAGCCATATGGAGAAGGGAACGTATTATCGATAATTAACGGCAAGCCATGCTCATGGGCAATGTTTGCTACTGCTTCAATATCCAAAATCGTTAAACTTGGATTTCCTACTGTTTCTGCAAAAATAGCTCTCGTTTTATCCGTAATGGCTGCACGGAAGTTTTCTGGATTGGTTTCATCCACGAATGTTGTTGTAATCCCGTAATTAGGCAGTGTATTTGCAAATAAATTATATGTCCCGCCGTAAAGAGAGCCAGCTGCAACGATCTCATCGCCTGCTCTCGCAACATTTAAAATCGAAAACGCGATAGCCGCCATCCCTGATGAAAGGGCTACTGCCGCCGTTCCTTTTTCTAACAAGGCTACACGTTTTTCAAATACGTCCACAGTTGGGTTCATAATACGTGAATAAATATTACCTGGTTCTTGTAATGCGAAAAGACGTTGTGCATGAGCCGTATCTTTGAATCTATAAGCTGTTGTACGGTAAATCGGTACAGCGATTGCTCCAGTTTCTGGATCAGGCTGTTGTCCACCGTGTAATAATAAAGTTTCCGGTTTTAGATTTGTCATTGATGATTCCCCCTAGTTGAAAATATAAAATAAATATCTTATTCAGACGTTTATAAACTATTTAATAATTTGAATTGAATGAAGTATAACATTAGATCGTGATCATAACGTAACATTTAAAAACTATCATTTGCTATAGTCTTAAACTATATCAAATCTTTCCACTCATAAAATAATCTTATAGATTGGAAAATAAACAAGTTGGTCTAATGATGCAATTAGATTTTAATGCTAACTATAGCATCATGTAATAACCACTGGTTAACTTAACTCATAATTCATAGTTGATTAATTGGTTTTATTGATATAACAATTCTATTATTCGATATCATAATTGTCAATGCATTTGAAAAAATCATACGAATAGCCTAGAAAGGAGGTGCAGTCGATCTGTCGTTTAGGGAATCTCGGAGCTGTGGAACGTTTGTTATGCTTCTATGAATCAATTGCAAACAAGTTTTTTATCGGTGTTCGTTCAATTACTGGGAGTAATCATTATCCCAGTAGCTAAACACAAAGTATTTTGAAAAATAAACTATTCCTTTTGACTATATGGGGATTAGTATTTAAACTAAGCTTTACGTGAAAGATATGGACGATCCGATGTGATCAGGAGAAGAGGGAAGTATACCGAGCCCAGTCTTATGATGATGTTCATCTCCATTCTTTCATAAACTGAAAAAGTAGCTTATTAGTTTGTTTTCATGTTTACGACAGTTATTAAGTTGCATTTTATTAAAAATAATGGAAAAATAAAGAAGGTTTCATCAACCAAGATTTATACATACTAGGAGGAATTATTGATGAGTAATGATGCATTATATAATAAGTCTTATTTCAACCGCCTTGGAGAATTAAGCGATTTAGCACCAGAAGTATTCAAAGCCTTTGCACAATTTGATAAAGTTGCCTTATCAGAAGGAAAGTTATCAGTAAAGGTAAAAGAATTAATCGCTATTGCTGTGGCACATACAACAGGATGTCCATACTGCATCGAGGTTCATGTGAAAAACGGTAAGAAACAAGAAGTTTCTAAGGAAGAAATGGCAGAAGCGATTTTAGTTGCAACTGCATTAAAAGCAGGTTCAGCACTAGCTCATGGTGTAAATGCGTTAAACGCTTATGATGGAAATGGGGAAGAAGATTTATACAGAGCTTCATACTTTAACAGATTAAAAGAATTCTCCCAACTAAATGGAGATATTTTTGGCTCATTTGTTGATTTTGATCAAAAATCAATGAAAGAAGGAGCATTAACTGTGAAAGAAAAAGAACTAATCGCTGTTGCGGTTGCTCACACAACAGGATGTCCATATTGCATTGACGTTCATACAAAAGGGGCAAAACGTGCAGGTACAACGAAAGAAGAACTTGCAGAATCAATCATGGTCGCAACCGCATTAAAAGCAGGTTCAGCAGTAGCACATAGTGTAAATGCTTTAAATGCCTATGATTCAGTAAAATAATGATATAAAAATGGTAGGGTCGGTCTTTTGTTTGCAAACGAGAGACCGACTCTTTGTTATTTAAATTGAATAAATGAGACAAGTAAGTTAAACGGTAAAGAGAGAGGTCCTTACGTCAGATCCAACAAACTTATTGGAATGAAACGCGAGAACCGTCCCCATGTTTCATATTAGATGAGTTGAAATCCACTTACTAATATAATTAATGCAACGATTGCCCTTAAAGGTTTTGCTGGTACTTTTGAGGAGATGGTGCTACCGATAATAACACCGGGTATTGATCCGACTAATAAATTTAAGGCGAGTAAATAATCGACATTGCCAATTCCCGCATGCATAAACCCTGCTGCTGATACTAATAAGAAGGCATGAGCAATATCGGTTCCGACTAATTCAGATGCTCGGAGTTTATAGAGAAATAACATCGCTAAGGCAAATAGAGACCCAGAACCAATAGATGTTAAGCCTACCATAAATCCTAAAATAGCCCCAATGCAGATCGTCATCTTTCGTTTATCCTCTAAAGGCTTCAGTTGAAAACGATTCGAGTCATACTTCTCCTTCATGAACGTTTTAACCAACGTGGCAATGGCAACCAAAATTAAGGTATATCCAAGCGCAATTTCAATGATTTGCTCTTGATTTTGAAAAAAAGAGTCAAAAACCCGAAGGACGATGACCGCCAAAATCGCACTTGGAATACTCCCAATGGCGAGGTATTTAACCAATTGGAGGTTGATGGATTTTTGTCGCCAATGCTGGATAGAACCAAAGAATTTAGTGACTGAATTATAGATAAGATCCGTCCCAACCGCAATCGATGGACTGATGCCTAATAATATTAGAATAGGAGTCAATAACGCGGCCCCTCCCACACCTGTCAGCCCAACCAAAAAACCAATCAATAAGCCCATGACAATAATCCCGAACCCCATTAAACATACACTCCCCAGAATGACCCTTTTTAATATTTAGTCATATCTGCAATTTATGTGAGGATTCTATTCATGGTTAGCCTAATTTGGATGGGGAACAGGCCTATTCTTAGAATAGTTGGTTAGTACTTTAGGCCGTAGTGGTCCGAACGATAATTCTGTTTTAAAGATATGAAATAGAGATCTTCATGTGATTCGTTTTATTTAGTTAAAAAAAGAACAAAATATATTATTTCTTAAAAATAAAAGATCATCCGTAAGTCTGGGTTACAGTGATGCCCTGACTTATATTCGCAAACTCTCGTTTACTAAGTGGCTCTTTACTAAAATTAGGGCTCCTTTCTCCACTATAATTGGGCGTATTTTCTATAGCTTTATCATTAGTAGGAGAGTGTAAAGACCAATTAATGATTGGAAAAAATTATATAAGAATTGTGATTTTCTTTTGATGTAAGTCATATCATTAAAGAATAGCCTTGAATTATTGCTCCATAATGTATTTGAAATTGTGAAGTTAGGAGGTTTTTTATCCAGTTAGAAAAGTTAACAAATGAAGAAATCTTGAGGGGTTATGAAATTTTGGCTAAAAGGCCTCAACATACTTTAACTGACGAGGAGGCTGAAGATAAAGAAAGACTAAAAGAGGAAATTATTAAAAGGTTTGGTTAGCGAGTAGTTGATCAATTATTAGGCATCAATTATAATCTCGAACGATTAAGCCTTTGATGAGTTGTTAAGATTAAGTTGATATGATTATTAAAAACACAAAACTACGAGCTTTAAGGAGTAAGAAAATAAAAAGTAATTACATGGGATTTATGTAAACGCATACATGTCTCATTTGGATTTAAAAAAGGTCGGTCTTTTGTTTGCTGTTGCAAACAAAAGACCGACCTTTTTCATTATTTATTATCTAGGCCGAATAAAATAGACAATAAGTGAAACGATAAAGTGAGGATGCCCTACGGCTACCCAACGAACTTATTTAAGTGAAACGTGAGAACCGTCCCCACGTTTCACTAGGTAATCAATTAAATACTGCGCCCAGACTTCATGTCCTTGTGTGGATGGTTGGGAGGCGTCTTCGGTGAGGTAGGATTTGATTTCCTCTGTTTTAGGATCTGGCCAAGCTTCCCAGTGGTTTAAGTACGGGATTCCGTTATCAGCAGCAAATCCAGCAAGTGCTTCCACTTGTCTTGGGTAATGGAAGGCATTGTATATAGGATGCGGTGGCTGCAGGATGACGGTTGTTTCTGGCAGGCTCTCGTTAATAACGGCTAGTACATGAGCGGTATTTTCTAAAGAATCTTCAGAAACGACCTCCCCGTTATCTTTTAATGTAAATGGCTCAAAAATGACCATATCAGGCTCCACAGCCACGATTTCTTCTACTTTCTCCTCGTTCACATAAACGGTTGAAGTTAAATTATAAGAAAAGATAGATACGGTTACATGTTTACCATATGTTTCATTTAAGGCTGTCTTGACAAGTTCTGGCCAGGTGTCTGTGCCTTCTCTTAAGGCGTTAGATCCTAAAAAGGCAATGTGAAACGGTTCCCCAGCTTGAGCCTTTTCTTGAAACTTTTTCACACTGTCTGCAGGCCACTGAGTCGTGTGGGCTAACAATGAATCAATCTCCGTGTTCTTTCCCCCGTCAGCTACACCTTCACTAGCAACAGACACCGTCGTTTTACTATTCCAGTGCATTTGGCCAAGAACTAAAATAACAATCGTGGCAATGATTGAAAGTACGGCAATGATCTGCTTCATCTATGATCTCTCCTTTATAGTAGAATTTTATATCAAAATCATTCGATCTAAAACATACAATGTTTTCCTCTTCACAAAGTGTTTAATTATCGTTTAATATAAATAGGCAAGCCGAAACGTAGACAATTTAATAACATTATGTCAGTTTGAAAAAGGCAATGAGACATGTTATAATTATTTTGTTTTTGTAAAAAAATAACAATAAATGACGAAAAAAAACTACAAATATAGTAGAATAAAAGCTATTCTAATTTTTTTTTACTAATAGGAGGATCCAATGGAAGAAACGATTAGTCTGAAAGAGCTTTTCCAGACGTTAAAAAAACGGTTAAGTTTAATTGTCGTCATCACAGCATTAGCAGTGATTGTCAGTGGAGTCATTAGTTACTTTTTTCTAACCCCGATTTATCAAGCTTCTACGCAACTATTAGTCAATCAAGTCAAAAATGAACAGGTCGAATATAATACAAGTACGGTTCAAACGAACTTGCAATTGATTAATACTTACAACGTTATTATTAAAAGTCCAGCGATCTTAGATAAAGTGGCAGAACAATTAGGGAATGGTTTAACAGCGTCACAATTGAATGAGAAAATTACCGTTGCTAGTGCACAAGATTCACAGGTTGTAAATCTAACGGTTCAAGATTCGGATCCACAAATGGCCGCAAATATAGCGAACACAACAGCGGAAGTTTTCCAAAAGGAAATTGTGAACTTAATGAATATTGATAACGTCAAAATTTTAGCGAAGGCAAATGTTGGAGAAAATCCATCTCCTATTAAGCCACAGCCGTTATTAAACATTGCGATTGCTCTAGTTGTGGGATTAATGGCTGGCGTGGGCTTAGCATTCCTATTAGAATATCTTGATAATACGATCAAAAATGAACAAGATATTGAAAGAATCCTAGAATTGCCTGTTCTTGGATCAATTCCTCAGATTGATAGTAAGACAGAACTTAAGAGCGTGAAGGGGAAGCATGCAACGGTAAGGGGTGAGACAGTTGGCTCTTAAAAAACAATCAAAAAAGACGGAGTTAAAACGGAGTTTGATTACGCATCAAAATCCAAAGTCACCGATTTCGGAGCAGTATCGAACAATTCGGACGAACATCCAATTTTCAAGTGTCGATAGAGAAATCAAAACCGTTGTTGTGACTTCTTCAGGTCCTGGAGAAGGAAAGTCAACAACGATTGCCAACTTAGCGGTTGTATTTGCACAACAAGGGAAAAAGGTTCTGCTGATCGACTCTGATTTAAGGAAGCCAACCGTCCACTATACGTTTAATTGCACTAATACATTTGGTTTAACCAATGTGTTAACGAAACAGTCCAAATTACAAGATGTCATCAAAGAATCGATGGAGGACAATTTATTTATTTTAACTAGTGGGCCAGTCCCGCCAAACCCTGCCGAATTACTTGGCTCAAAAGCGATGGGACAGTTAATAGAAGAGGTGGAAGGGAAGTTTGATATAATCTTTTTTGATTCTCCGCCACTTTTAGCCGTAACGGATGCACAAATTTTGGCAAGTAAATGTGATGGAACGATTTTAGTTGTAAGCAGCGGTAAAACGGAAACGGACCAAGTGGTGAAAGCAAAGGAATTGTTGCACGCGGCTAATAGTCATATTTTAGGTGTTGTCTTAAATAGCAAGAAAATGGATAGTTCAAATTACTACTATTATGGTAGAAGTTAACAAAATAGTAACATTTACAATAATTTAATAGTAGAAATATTTACGAAGAATTACCTAGGTGGTATCATAAGAATATTGTCATAATATGGTGAAAGTAAAAGGGGGGAGTGCAATGATTGATATCCATTGTCATATATTGCCTGGGATAGATGACGGTGCACAAAGTGTCTATGAATCTATTAATATGGCAAGAGAAGCGGTAAGAGAAGGGATTACGACAATCATTGCTACTCCCCATAAAAATAATCAATATAACAATGAAAAACGAGATATTTTAGAAAAGGTCGCCCGTTTAAATGAAACTCTTTCTAATGAAGGAATTCCCTTAACGATATTACCTGGGCAGGAAGTACGAATTTATGGGGAAATCATTCAAGATTATCTTACAGGCGGGAGAATACTCCCATTAAATGAAACCAATTATCTTTTTGTTGAATTTCCATCTGGGAGTGTCCCACGTTATGCAGAACGGTTATTTTATGAACTGCAAACAGAAGGGCTGATTCCGATCATTGTCCATCCCGAGAGGAATCAGGCAATTATTGAAAATCCAGATCTGCTTTACAAGTTTATAAATAATGGAGCATTATCGCAGGTTACTGCAGGAAGTCTGACAGGCTATTTTGGAAAGAAAATCAAGAAGTTCTCCGAGCAGTTGATTGAGGCGGATTTGATCCATTTTATTGCATCTGATGCTCATAATGTTCGTAATCGTACGTTTAAAATGTCTGATGCCATGGATGCGGTTGAGAAAAAATATGGAATCGACATGGTTTACATGTTCCGAGAAAATGCTGAACTGCTAGTAGAGGGGAAAATGGTGTATAGGGAAATTCCCCAGCCTGTGCAAAGGAAGAAGTTTTTGGGGATATTTTAATTTGGACTAATAATCACCTAACAAAAAATATAACTGATAACATAGATGACTAGCTTCCCCTCTTGGGAGAAGAACATTTCAAATAATACCCACTACATGTTAACCTATTCGTTTTGCCCGGCTGTAATAGACATACATAAAATAGGATAGCATTTTGGTGATGTCTCCTGACCGTTATCTTTGGGGGCACTCGATTGCGCTGTGGGACTATTTCCATATAGTCCTTAGACACTTGTTGTCAGGAGCGTGATGTGAGGGTGGGTTGGATGCCCGGTTTAGAAGTTTCAGATAAAGAAGTTAAAGAGCAACCGGTTATGGCCGGTTGTTTTCCTTATAAGGCATTTTTATGAAATGGTAAAGCTGCTACCCATCATAGTGTTTAACGAGAGTATGTATTCGTAAATATGGGTTGTCGTTAGACACTATGCTGTTTTAATCTTAATGTTTAAATATTTTAAAAAAAGGGAGTTGCAAAATGAGTTATAAAAAGCGGATTCCGTTTTTAGTTGGTTTGGATTCGTTGATTGTCTTAACATCTATTTTTGTCGGCTATTTGTTTTTAAATCCAACGATGAATGTGTATACAGAGCCGATGATCTGGGCGAGTGCGATTTCGTTATTGATCAGTCATCATTTATTTGCTTCTATTTATCGCCTGTACCAAAAAGCGTGGCAGTATGCGAGTGTTGGAGAGTTAATTGCGATTGCAAAGGCTGTTACATTTGCCGTTGTGGTAACTGCAGGGATTCAATTAATCATTGGCAATAATGTATATTTCCGTGTTTTAGGGATTACATGGATGCTACATATCATTTTAATCGGTGGTTCTCGTTTTTCATGGAGGGTGTTTCGGGATCATTTTATTACACCCAATCCGAATCGAAAACGTACATTGATTGTTGGAGCTGGGTCTGCTGGGACGATGGTGGCTAGACAATTGTTGAAAAACAAGGAGGCCGATTTATATCCAGTTGCGTTTGTGGATGATGATCCGTTTAAGTACAAGCTACAAATCTATGGAATTGATGTAAAAGGGAAGACGGAAGATATTCCTTCGATTGTAGAAAAGTTAAAGATCCAGAATATCATCATTGCGATTCCATCTTTAACGAAAACAGAAATGAAAAGGATTTATGACCAATGTTCGCAAACAAAGGCAAAAACAAAGATTCTTCCATTAATTGAGGATTTAGTAACTGGGAAAGTGTCCGTGAGTCAAATTCGTGATGTGGAAGTAGAAGATTTGCTTGGTCGGGAACCGATTGAGTTGGATATGGGGATTATTTCGGATAAATTAACCGGGAAAACTGTCTTAGTTACAGGTGCTGGTGGATCCATTGGATCAGAAATATGCCGCCAGATCTCAAGGTTTTCTCCTAAGAGGCTGCTGCTTTTAGGTCATGGAGAAAATAGTATTTATACGATTGATATGGAACTCCGAAAACAGTATGGCAGTGAGTTTGAGATTGTACCAATAATTGCCGATGTCCAGGATCGTGAGCGGATGTTTGATCTTATGTCACAGCATAAACCAGATGTGGTTTATCATGCGGCAGCGCATAAGCATGTACCTTTGATGGAGTATAATCCGACCGAGGCGGTGAAGAATAATATTTTTGGGACTCGGAATGTGGCAGAAGCAGCGGATGCTTTTGGGGTCAAGAATTTCGTTCTTATTTCAACGGATAAGGCTGTGAATCCACCAAATGTGATGGGGGCTACAAAACGTTTTGCTGAGATGATTATTCAAAATTTGGCGAAGGAAAGCAAAACCAAATTTGTTGCGGTTCGGTTTGGGAATGTGCTTGGGAGTCGTGGAAGTGTAATTCCGTTGTTTAAGAAACAGATTCAAGCTGGTGGACCGATTACAGTGACACATCCTGAGATTACTCGTTATTTTATGACTATTCCTGAAGCCTCGCGGCTTGTGATACAGGCGGGGGCGTTGGCTCGTGGGGGAGAAGTGTTTGTCTTGGATATGGGCGAGCCTGTTAAAATTGTGGATCTTGCTAAGAACTTGATTACCCTTTCGGGTTATTCTGTTGAGGAGATTGGGATTCAATTTTCAGGGTTGCGGCCTGGGGAGAAGATGTATGAGGAACTGTTGAATGAGAATGAAGTGCAGAAGGAGCAAGTTTTCCCAAAAATCTTCATTGGAAAAGCAGAACCGATGGGTAAGTGTGAGCTCTATGAGATTGTTGAGACCCTTTTAGATCAGACCCCTGTTGAGATGAAGGAGACGCTTGTGGGGATTGCTAATACGAAGTTTGGAGAACAGAAAACTTTGGTTAGAAGTTTGTAAGTATTTGGAGTGAGGTTCCGTTCTAATAGAAGGGCGGAACTTCGTTCCTCATACATTTAGTTTACTAGAGGTTTAGTTTAGTATATTAGAAGTTGGTTGGAGGTCATTTTTGTTCCAGCCAAGTTCTAATATTACTAAATAAAATTTTAATTTAGGAAAAGGAAGGAAGTCTTGATCAATGTCAGATAAAATATTCCTCTCTTCACCGCATATGAGTGATGAAGGTTATGAGCAACAATATGTGCAAGAAGCATTTGAAACAAATTGGATTGCCCCGCTTGGAGCAAACGTGAATGGATTTGAAAAAGAACTTGCTGAAAAGGTTGGTTCTAAAGCTGCAGCAGCACTTTCTTCTGGTACAGCAGCTATTCATTTGGCTCTTAAGGCAGCGGGTATTGGAGAAGGGGATATCGTATTTTGTCCGACTCTTACGTTTTCCGCTACTGCGAATCCTATTATTTATCAAAATGCGGTACCTGTTTTTATTGATAGTGATTATGAAACTTGGAATATGAGTCCAAAGGCATTGGAGGCAGCATTTGAGAAGTATCCGGAAGTAAAGGCTGTTATTGTCGTTCATTTATATGGATTGTCAGCAGATATGGATAAGATTATGGAAATCTGTAAGAGACATAATGTACCGGTTATAGAGGATGCGGCAGAATCTTTAGGGACTTACTATAAAGGAAAACACACAGGAACTTTTGGTGATTATGGGATTTTCTCTTTTAATGGGAATAAGATAATTACCACCTCCGGTGGTGGGATGCTTGTTTCTGATAATGAAGAACGCATTGCGAAGGTTAGATTCTGGGCTACTCAATCTAGAGACCAAGCAAGACATTATCAGCATAGTGAATTAGGGTTTAATTATCGTATGAGTAATGTGGTTGCTGGAATTGGTAGAGGACAGCTCAAAGTGCTAGACCTAAGGGTTACGAAGAAGAAATATATATATGAATTTTATAAGCGAGAGCTTGGTGGACTTGACGGTGTTGAATTTATGCCAAGTAATGAGTGGGATGAACCTAATTATTGGTTAAGTTCAATGACTTTGAATGGTGTCGTTAGACCGATTGATGTGATGAAGGCTCTGGAAATGGAGAATATTGAGTCGAGGCCTGTTTGGAAGCCGATGCATATGCAGCCTTTCTTTGAGAAGTATGATTTTGTTGGTGAGGGTGTATCGGAGAAGTTGTTTCAGAATGGGGTTTGTTTGCCGAGTGATACGAAGATGACGGATGAGGACTTGGAGAGAGTTTGTGAGATTATAAAGGAGTTGTGGTTAAGATAATGAATCTTTCTAAGGGTGGTATTTATAGAAGGTTTATTAAAAGGCCGATGGATTTTATATTGTCTTTACTTGCGATTATTGTCCTTAGTCCGGTATTACTAGTGGTTGCTATACTTGTGAGAACAAAACTAGGTAGTCCGGTGATTTTTAGGCAGAAAAGGCCGGGATTAAATGAAAAGATTTTCACGATGTATAAGTTTCGGACTATGACGGATGAGCGAGATGGGAATGGAGAGCTACTACCTGATAGTGTTAGACTGACAAAGTTGGGTCGTTTACTACGTTCAACATCTCTTGATGAGTTACCAGAGCTTTTTAATATTCTCAAGGGTGATATGTCGATAGTTGGTCCCCGTCCATTAGCTGTAATTTATCTACCATATTATAACCAAAGTGAGAAGTTAAGACATACAGTAAGACCAGGGTTGACAGGCTTAGCACAAATAAATGGTCGTAATACAGTAAATTGGGAAGAACGGTTTCATTTTGATATTAATTATATAAAAAATATCAGCTTTATACTAGATGTGTCTATTATATTTAAAACACTGTTAAAGGTCTTTAAAAGAGAAGGAGTAGCTGTAAGGGGAACTACGGAGATAGTAAGTTTCCATATTTACAGACAATCTCAAATCGACGAAAAAGAGGAGACTTTTATTAAATGAATATTTTAAGAGAAGAAATAGTATTAAGAGCAATTGAACAAGAAGATACGCAGTTATTGAAGGATTTAATTAATGACCCAGAAATTGAAAAAATGGTTGTAGGATGGTCCTTCCCAGTTTCATCGAATCAACAAATTAACTGGATTAATAGTTTAGGCAATGATAGATATAATGTCAGATTCATTATTGATATAAATAATGTTGGTGCAGTTGGAGTAGTATCACTAACAAGAATAGACTATAAAAATGGAACTGCAACTATAAATATAAAGTTAAAAAAAGAAGATAACATTAGAAATAAAGGTATAGGCTTTAAAGCTATTACAATGTTGATCGACTACGCCTTTAATCAATTAAACTTAAACTGCCTAGTTGCTAATATTCTCAATTATAATACTGCTTCGCAAAAATTGTTTGAAAAAAGTGGTTTTTTATTAGAAGGAACACTACGTAAGCGTGTCTTCAAAAATGGTGCATATCAGGATTTACTTTCGTATTCCTTATTAAAAAGTGATTATAAATGAGGGAAATAGGGAGTGAATTTTGGTTAGATCAAGAATTTGAGGAATTAACTGATTTTGAATATCCCCAATGGTTAAACATTGGTGTCGATAATAAACTTCTCCTATCCGGACGAACTGCAATACATTTTGTTTTAAAGGATATACTAAAAAATAATAAGATTAATACGGTTTATTTTCCTTCTTACTGTTGTAAATCTATGATTCAACCATTTGTTGACTTTGGTATTAATATCATTTTTTATGATGTTAAGTTTGAAGAGGAACTTAAGTTTAATATAAATATGAATCAAGAGTGCGATATATTCTTTGCAATGAATTATTTTGGGTTCTCAAAAGGGAGAATGGATAGATATATTGAGATATTTAAACAGCGAAATATTATTGTTATTGAAGACTCAACACATTCTTTTCTATCCGACAAGTCATTTAACGTTCATTCCGATTATATAGTCGCTAGTTTAAGAAAGTGGTTTCCCGTTATAAGTGGAGGGCTTGCTGTTAAAACTAATGGTCGGTTTGATATTAAGTCTAAAGAAGAAACATTTGAGGAAATGGTTAGGGTTAGGAAATTGGCGATGTTAGAAAAGGCAAGTTATATGAATGGTGATAATTCTAATGAAAAAGCAGAATTTCTAAAGAAATACAGTATTGCTAATGAAATACTTAATAAGGAATATTCATTGTATAGTATTGACCGGGATTCTTATAAAATACTTCAAAATATAAATTTGGAATCTGTTATTAATAAGCGTAAAGAGAATGCAAAAATTATATATGAAAATTTGTTGAGAAATGACAGGTTTGATTTTATTTTCCCTGAATTGTTAAGTGGTGATTGTCCTATTTTTATTCCTATCATTTTTAGTAATACTG
Source organism: Niallia sp. XMNu-256 (assembly GCF_036670015.1). NCBI lineage: Bacteria > Bacillati > Bacillota > Bacilli > Caryophanales > Bacillaceae > Niallia > Niallia sp. XMNu-256. The sequence continues at coordinate 3,897,589 of NZ_CP137636.1, read as the reverse complement.
AAGAACGAAATAAGATAAGAAAGCATTTAATTAATAATAGTATATATTGTCCAGTGCATTGGCCAAAACCAACTAATTTAAAAGGTGAAGTAGTAACTGATTTTTTTGATAATGAGTTATCCCTAGTTATTGATCAAAGATATGATGAAACAGATATCCAATATCTAATAAGGAGACTTGGGGAATTTTATGAATAGTTTAGTAGTAGGACGGAATCAAGATATTTATTTTGATGAAAATTATGGAAGGCTATATGAGAAAGTTGAAAATGGAAAATCTGAGGTTTTCCATTTTCAAAATGAATTAGGTGAAGTGAAGAATCAATTTATAGTAAGACAAATACCAATAAAGATAGATAGTGTGACTTATTACGATATTGTAACTCCAAACGGCTATGGGGGACCGGTAATAATTGATTGTGTTGATAGTAAGAAAAATGAATTAGTTTCACAATACTTTGAGGCCTTTTCTCAATATTGCGAGGAAAACGATATCGTAAGTGAATTTATTCGATTTCATCCATTAGTAGGCAATGTTAATGAATTTAAAGGGCTATATGATGTTTCTTGTATTAGAAAAACACTTGGAACCAATTTAAAAGATTACGATGATCCGATTCAAAGTGAATTCTCAAAAAGTTGTCGTAAAAATATACGTAAGGCACTAAATAAGGGTGTTAATTTTGAGGTTACAGAAAAACCGACTGATATTGGAGAATTTAAACAGATCTATTATTCTACAATGGATAGAAATAATGCAACTGGCTATTACTACTTTGACGATGATTACTTTGATATTATTTTAAACTATTTTAGAGAAAACATTATAATAGTTAAAGCTATATATGATGGTAAGACAATCGCTCAGGGACTATATTTTGTTTATGGAAAGAACATACACATCCATTTATCAGGAACGTTAAGTGAATACCTTCACCTTTCACCTGCATATATACTAAGGTATGCAGTTACTTTATGGGGGAAGGAAAATGGTTATGAAATGATTCATCATGGTGGTGGTCGTTCAAATTCTGAGGAAGATGGATTATATAAATTTAAAAAAGGTTTTGCTAAGAATACTGAATTTGATTTTTATATTGGAAAGAAAATATGGAATCCATCGGTGTATATAGAACTTTGCGAAAAAGTAGGGACTAAAAGTTCCTTAGACTATTTTCCCGCATATAGAAATAATTTATAAAAAAAGCTGTTTTAAATAATTGAGGATGGTAGAATGAATATTTTGTTTTTGTCAATTGGCAGATTAAATAATATAGAGGATAGAGGGCTGTATACAGATTTATTAAGACAGTTTAGGGACAATGGACACAATGTGTACGTAGTCAGCCCTAGAGAAAAAAGGTTAAACAAGCCGACTGAGTATGGAAGTGATAACGGAGTAAAGTTTCTTCGAGTGAGAATTGGTAATATAACCAAAACAAATGTTATAGAGAAAGGTATTTCAACTTTAAGGATAGAAGGCATATTTTTAAAGGCTATTAAGAAATATTTGCATGATATAAAATTTGATTTAGTAATTTACTCAACCCCACCGATAACTTTTGGAAAAGTGATTAGCTATGTAAAAAAAAGGGATAATGCAAAAACATATCTTTTATTAAAAGATATTTTCCCTCAAAATGCCGTCGATTTAAATATGTTTAGCAAAAAAAGTCTTATATATAAATATTTCAGGTTGAAAGAACAGCAGCTGTATTCTCAGTCAGATTTTATTGGATGTATGTCAAAGGCAAATGTGGATTTTGTCTTGAAAAATAATACTGAAGTTTCTCCTGATACAGTTGAGGTTTGTCCAAATAGTATAGAGCCTGTAAAGATACAGAAGGATGAATCCAGGATTAGGGAAATTAGAGAAAAGTACAATATACCTCTCGACAAAACGGTATTTATATATGGAGGAAACCTGGGAAAACCGCAGGGAATTGATTTCTTAATAGAATGTTTAAAGGCTAATAAAGTTAATAATAATGTTTATTTCGTTATAGCTGGATCAGGGACAGAGTTTAATAAACTTAAAACCTTTTTTGACAGTGAAAAGCTTACCAATGCACAATTATTTGCTCAATTACCAAAAGACGATTATGAAATTCTAGCAAATTCTTGTGATATAGGATTGATTTTCCTAGATAAACGTTTTACAATACCAAATTTTCCATCAAGACTTCTTTCATATATGCAGGCGTCTATGCCTGTTTTAGCTGCAACTGATGTAAATACTGATATTGGACAGGTTATCGAACAAGGTAAATTTGGTTTTTGGTGCGAGAGCAGTGATGTTGAACAGTTCAATAAAAAAATACAGCGGTTATGTGATATAGAATTGAGAAAACAGTTGGGTATAAATGCTAGAAGATATTTGGAAGAAAACTATACGGCTAAGCACTCGTATGAAATTATAATGAGTCATTTTAAATAACCTGGAAAAGAGGTAATTATGTGTTTAAGGATAAAACTTTATTAATAACAGGTGGAACTGGATCCTTCGGTAATGCTGTAATGGAAAGATTCTTAGAAAGTGAAATAAGAGAAATTCGCATTTTTTCTAGGGATGAAAAAAAGCAAGACGATATGCGTAAGTTATATAAAAATGATAAACTAAAGTTTTATATTGGAGATGTTCGGGATTTAGCAAGTGTAAAAAATGCAATGCACGGTGTAGATTATATTTTTCATGCGGCCGCATTAAAGCAAGTACCATCTTGTGAATTCTTTCCTTTAGAAGCTGTAAAAACAAATATAATGGGTACGGATAATGTACTAACAGCTGCTATTGATTATGGGGTAAAAAAGGTAATCTGTCTTTCAACAGATAAAGCAGCTTATCCAATTAATGCAATGGGTATTTCAAAAGCAATGATGGAAAAAGTATTTGTTGCTAAGTCAAGAACAGTTGATCCAAATAGAACACTTATTTGTGGAACTCGATATGGTAACGTAATGGCTTCTCGTGGATCAGTCATTCCATTATTTATTGAACAAATTAAAAGTGGACAGCCTTTAACAGTTACGGATCCTAATATGACAAGATTTCTTATGAGTTTAGAAGAGGCAGTAGAGCTTGTAGTATTTGCATTCCAAAATGCTGAGGCGGGAGATATTATGGTTCAAAAATCTCCAGCAAGTACAATTGGTGACCTTGCTCAAGCTGTAAAGGAACTGTTTAATGCAAGTAATCCAATTAAAATAATTGGAACTCGTCATGGTGAAAAGAGGTATGAAACTCTTCTTACTAAAGAGGAATATGTGAAAGCAGAGGATTTACCTGGGTTCTATAGAGTCCCTGCGGATCAAAGAGATCTTAACTATGATAAGTATTTTGAAGAGGGAGATCAACAGCTTACTACTATAGAAGAATACAATTCAGATAATACACAAATTCTAACAGTTGAGGAAATTAAAGAGAAATTACTTGAATTAGACTATGTTCAAAATGAATTGAAGGAATGGAATAAACAGATTCACGTAATGAACTAAAGGGTGGTATTAACTGATGAATATTCTTGTTACAGGAGCGAAAGGGTTTGTCGGGAAAAACCTTATCGCTGAACTTAAAAATAGAGGTTATAACAATATATTTGAATTTACTAGGGAAAGTGATCCTTCATTACTTGAAACATATACAAAAGAATGTGATTTTGTATTTCATTTAGCTGGAGTTAACAGGCCTAAAGATGAAAGAGAGTTTATGGAAGGTAATTTTAATCTAACATCTCAATTACTAGGATTATTAAGGAAACACGATAATAGGGCTCCAGTTCTTATTACTTCTTCAATTCAAGCAGAAAAGGATAATCCCTATGGAAGAAGTAAAAAGGCTGGAGAAGATTTACTATTTAATTATTGGAAAGAAACTGATGTAAAAATCTATGTATATAGACTGCCTAACTTATTTGGCAAATGGAGTAGGCCTAACTATAATACTGTAGTGGCTACTTATTGTTACAACATAGCTAGAGGTTTAGATATTCAGGTCAACAATCCAAATGCAGAGCTTAACCTTTGTTATATAGATGATGTTTTAGAAGAGTTTTTAAGAGCTTTAGAGGGGAATCCAACTATGCGGGATGACTACTGTGTTGTACCTGTAACACATAATATTAAACTTGGGGAATTAGCGGCTCTTATAAAAAGCTTTAAGGAGGGCAGAGAAAATTTAAGTATTCCTGATATGGAGGATCCTTTAACAAAGAAACTTTATAGTACGTACTTAAGCTTTTTGCCAGAGGATCAGTTTTCTTATGATCTTAAAATGAATACTGACCATAGAGGATCCTTTACAGAATTTATGAGAACTCCTGAAAGAGGGCAAGTTTCTGTAAATGTTTCAAAACCTGGGATTACAAAAGGAAACCACTGGCATCATACAAAAAATGAAAAATTCTTAGTTGTAAGCGGAGAAGGTTTAATCCAATTTAGAAAGATTGATTCTGAAGAAATCATCGAATATAGAGTGAGTGGAGAGAAACTACAGGTTGTAGATATTCCTACTGGATATACACACTCCATCGTAAATTTAGGAGAAAGTGATCTCGTAACCATAATGTGGGCAAATGAATGTTTTGATCCGGACAGGCCGGATACTTACTTCGTGGAGGTATAATTGATGAAGAAATTAAAGGTCATGACAGTCGTTGGTACGCGACCAGAGATTATTAGATTGTCAGCTGTTATAAATAAGCTAGAAGAGTCAAATGCAATAGAACATACACTTGTTCATACAGGGCAAAACTATGATTATGAATTAAATGAAGTGTTTTTTAAAGATTTTAACTTAAAAAAACCAGACTACTTTCTTAATGCTGCTACTGGAACAGCAGTAGAAACTATAGGAAATATTTTAGTTAAAATAGATCCAATTATGGAAGAGGTAAAACCTGATGCATTTTTAGTCCTTGGGGACACAAATAGTTGCTTATGTGCAATTGCTGCAAAAAGAAGGCATATTCCGATTTTCCCTATGGAAGCGGGCAATAGATGTTTTGATGCGAGAGTACCAGAGGAAACAAATAGGAAAATTGTTGATCATACAGCAGATATCAACTTAACATATAGTGATATTGCAAGAGAATATCTCCTTAGAGAAGGATTCCCATCTGATAGAGTAATTAAAACAGGAAGTCCGATGTTTGAAGTGCTAAACTCGAGAAAAGACGACATTCAGAGTTCAGATATATTAGCGACTTTGGGACTTGAAGAAGGAAAATACTTTGTTGTATCAGCTCATCGAGAAGAGAATATCAATTCGGAAATAAACTTTCTAGATTTAGTTGATAGCTTAAATGCTGTTGCAGAGAAGTACAATCTACCTGTAATTGTTAGTACACATCCTAGAACTAGAAATATGATTAATACTAAAGGGATAGAATTTAATCCACTAGTCGAAACGATGAAGCCTTTAGGTTTTAATGATTATGTGAAACTTCAAACTAAGGCCAAAGCGGTGCTTAGTGATAGTGGAACGATCAGTGAAGAATCTTCTATTCTTGGATTTAGAGCACTTAATATAAGACAAGCTCATGAAAGGCCAGAGGCGATGGAAGAAGCTTCGGTTATGATGGTTGGTTTACAGAAAGAAAGGATTTTACAGGGACTTGAAATTTTAGAAACGCAAGAAAGAGGTACATTAAGGCTTGTTGAAGATTATAGTATGCCTAATGTGTCGGATAAGGTGCTTAGGATTATTTTATCTTATACTGATTATGTAAATAGAACGGTCTGGGGAGAGTAGGTTTTATTGAATATAATGGTTTTTGATGTTCCTGCAGAACATGGAGGGGCTTTGTCAATATTACATGAATTTTATAATGAAGTTAAATCATATGATGATAAGCAAATCAAATGGTTTTTTATTTTGAGTAAGCCCAAATTGCATGAATCTGAAAATATAAAAGTCTTAAGGTTCCCCTGGATAAAAAAAAGTTGGATGCATCGACTATTTTTTGATTATCTTATAGCACCAAGGTTAGTAAAAAAATATAAGGTAGACAAAATCATATCATTTCAAAATGTTATGATTCCTAAAACTAAGGTGCCTCAAGTGATATATGTTCATCAATCTTTGCCTTTTGTTAAATATAAATTTAGTTTTAAAGAAAATAGATTGCTTTGGGTGTATCAAAATATAATTGGACGTAGTATAACTAATTCAATGAAGAAAGCACAAAGAGTCATAGTACAAACAGAATGGATGAGAGAAGCGTGTTTACAAAAGGCTAAACTAAAAAAAGAGAATATTATTGTGGTGCCGCCCCAATTCGAAATTACCGTTAAAAAATACTTTGTTCCAAATAAAAAGTCTTGTTCAACCTTTTTTTATCCAGCCGGGCCGGCAAAATATAAAAATCATGGAATAATAATTGAGGCATGTAAAATATTGCAACAGAAATATTCCGGAGAGTTTAAAATCATTTTTACGCTTAATGGTGATGAAAATGATCATATATGCAACATAAGAAATGAGGTTAAGAGTTTTAAACTCCCGGTTGAATTTAAAGGAACTATGAAAAGAGAACGGGTATTTGATATGTACACTAACTCAGTTTTGCTATTCCCCTCATATATTGAAACATATGGATTACCATTGCTTGAGGCAATGATGCATAAGGGGTTTATCCTTGCATCAGATTTACCATTTGCAAACGAGGTATTGGATGGATATCCTAATGTAGATTTTTTCGATCCATTTAATAAGGATGATTTAGCCGAAAAAATCTATCGTATTTTAAATAATGATAGTAATTATACAAAACAAAATTATAAAATTAATAATCAAACCAACTTTAAGAGAATTATTGATTATATTTAAAGGAGTTTATGTAATGACTAAAAGATTAAACTCTGTTACTACTTCGGAAGTAATCAATTGTAATAAGTTTTCACATAGAAAGTTTGAATAAAATGATTAAATACAAAAAGTATTTTGACTTAGAGCATTTCATATATATAGTTATGTCTATAATGATTGTTTTTTTCCTGATCACCAAGTTTACTTTTTATAATATTCTTGTAATGATATTCTTTTTAATAGTAATTTTGTTGAGAAATAATTGGAAGTTAAATGTACCTAAACTAACATTTTTATTTCTATCAATTATTTTTTTACTTCTTTTACAAATTATTATCGAACCATCACTTTATTTTAATATTAATAGTGCATATAAGGAACTATCTAGAGTATCTATATATATACTAATAATACTAATTATCAGTAATATAAAAATAAATGAATCTTTTTTTGTAAGGTTCTGGTCAAGCATCTTTACAGTAATATTCATTATCGCTGTACTCCAATATTATAAATTGTTTGGAATGAACGAACTTTTAGGAGCAATTTACTGGGATAGCATTCATTTATCAGTTTCATCAAAGTACTCCTCGTTGGAAAATTTTAGAGCCGGTTCAGTTTTTATTAATTTTAACAATTACGGACAGTTTATAGTATTTTTTTTAGGAGTTGTTTTGAGTTTAAAGCTTAATGAAAAAATTAATTTGAAATTATTCTCTGTGTTGCTTTTAACAATACTTGTTTCGTTAATTTTAACTGGATCAAGGACGGGGTTTCTTGTAGCTTCAATTTTATTAGTGTTATCTATGATTATACAGATTAGTAGAAAAGGTTTAAAAAGAAGGGGATTCACTCTATTTATATCAATCCTGCCAATAATAATCCTTTGTGTGGTAGTAATCTTTGGAAAATTGGGTTTTTCCGATTTAAGGTTATTTGATGTATCTAGTGGTTTAAATAACTCCTTGGAATATAAATATACTACTTTTTTAGACATTATTAAAAATAGTAATATACTAAATTTTTTTATTGGGTTAGGACCATATAATTATCAAATAATAGAATCTGCCCAAACTGATTTTGATCTAGGTTATATGTTGCTATTTTATGGTTTAATGGGATTTGTTTTTTATACTTTAATGATTTACTTTTTTTATAAGTCAAATATAAACCAGGATAGAAATTATAAACTTTTTTTAATTGTTGCTTTTGTTCTAACTAGTTTAACAGCAGGATTATTCTTTAATTTAAGAGTTTATGCTATTTTGCTTTTATTATTATATTCAAGGATTGAATATATGAGTAAAAAGAAACGATAAAATCTGGTATAAAGTTGGGATTTAAATGAAAAAGAAAATAAAAAAAATAACTAAGTGTATATTAGTTAAGTTAGGTGATTTTCTCCCATCATCTAAAAACACTAATGTACAGCATATTTATTATCACGAAGTGGTTTTAGAAGACGGATTCAGTTATGATAAAATAAGGTTCGAAAAATTCAAACAACAAATGCACTATTTAATAGATAATCACTACAATACTTTAACTTTTGAGGACTTAAATAATTTGGAAGGTAAAGAGACGGCGAATTCTAACAAAAATATTTTAATTACATTTGATGATGGATATTATAATAATTATCATCTAGTGTATCCATTTATGAAAAATGTCGGTCTTAAATTTAATGTATTTTTAGAAGTAGGTGCAATCGGTAAGAAAAATGAATACCTAACATGGGATATGGTAAAGGAAATGAATGAAAGTGGTATCGTTAATTTTGGGGCACATACTTTAAACCATGTAGATGCAAGGTTTATAGATAAACAAAGGATTGATAATGAATTTTTATTAGCTAATGAAATTATACTTACAAAAGTGGGAATTGATGTAAATGATTTTTGTTTTCCTTATGGAATGTATGATAATAGGATAGTTAAATTGTTAGATGAACTAAATTTGTATAAAAGGTTGTATACCTCTGATGGAAGAAAACCAGTGAAAAAAAATAATATATATTTAATAGGAAGGGTCGGGATAGAAAATGAGGATAACCAAGAAATTTTTATCGAAAAAATAAATGGAAAACATAATCTATACAATCAAGTAATAAGAAACGTAAAATCTATTACGAAAGGGTATAAAAATGAAGTATTCCGACGAAATTAAGATTCTTCACTATTGGTCTGATCAATTACCTGAAACCGCAATAAATGATTTTATTTATATACAAAGAAGAGTATTTCAATCTAACTTTAATATAAAAAGGTTTAAAAAGAAGTACTTTGAAAACATTTACGGCCCTTCAATTATTGTATTAGCATATTATGAGGATCGCTGTATTGGTGCAAGAGCTTTTTGGAGAAATGATATTCATGGTAATAAAGCATATCAACCTTGTGATACTGCTGTACTAGAAGAATATCGAGGAAAAGGAATATTTGGGAAGATGACCAAAGTAGCTCTGAATCAGAATATCAAAGATTCCTATATATATAACTTTCCAAATGATAATTCATTAGGTGGTTATAGAAAGCTTAGCTGGGAGATATCGCTACATATGAAATATAAATTCTTCAATTCAAAAGTTGATATAAACAACATTGATAGAATAGATTCCTCATATTTAAAATGGCTAATTTCTAGAACTTATAATCCCAATTACAATTCATTATATTATTCATATATTAAAGGCTCTTATTTTTTAGTAAAAAAGCGGAAATTTAACTTATACCTCATTATTGGTGAAGTTGACAGAGAATACGCACTTAATTTACCAAAAACAAGGTTTCCTATTCATTTAGTATATTCAACGAAGGGATATTTTGGAAGGGGTGTAGTATTTGCTACTAAAAATATACCTGAAAATATAAAAATCCCTTTATATAAAATGGATACCTTATTTTAAGCTGTTTATACTGCTTTGGATATATAAAATTAGAAAGTAATGATTAATTTGAAAAAGACCACAACTCTATTAATAGTTATAACGATAGTAGCTAATATATTTGGATTTGTTAAGGATATCGTTCTGTCTTACTTTTACGGCGCATCCACAACCACAGATGTTTATTTGATCTCGTTAACTATATCAACAGCTGTTTTCAGCTTTCTCGGTTCTGCGATATCTACTAGTTATGTACCAATGTACAGTAATATTGAAAAGAAATTTGGAAAGCATGAAAGTAAATGGTTTACTAACAACTTACTTAATATTTTATTTATTATAATCACTCTTATTACCATTTTAGGATTAACATTTGCAGAGCAGCTAGTAAAGGTATTCGCATCAGGATTTGAAGGAACTACACTAGAATCAGCAGTAGAATTTACTAAGATTAGCTTATTAGGAGGTTATTTTACTGTAGGGATACTCCTCTTCAATGCATATTTAAGATTGCATGGCAGCTATTTAGTTCCAGCTCTTAATGGACTTATAGGTCATTCTATTGTAATACTATTTATATTTTTAAGTACATTTTGGAATGAACAATTATTAATAGTCGGAGCTGTTACGGGCGTTTTAATACAGTATATCGTACTTTTTCCATTTTTACATAAACATGGGTACAAGTATGAGTTTGTTTTAAAATTTAAAGATCCAAATATTAAAAAGACAGCTTTAATTGCAATGCCTATTTTATTGAGTAACTCAATTAGTCAAATTAATGTTTTAATTGATAGAACATTAGCTTCACAATTAGCCACAGGGGGAATTTCTAGTCTTACTTATGCAAATAAGATAAACGGTTTTGTTCAAGGAATATTTGTTTTATCAATAGCTCATATAATGTATCCTCTTATTTCAAAATTGGCAGCAAATAATCAAATAATAGAATTTAAAGAAAAAGTTAATAATGCAATAGGAACTATTAATTTTTTGGTTATCCCAGCTACAGTAGGAGCAATGGTGCTATCTGAACCGTTAATACTAACTTTGTTTGGTAGAGGTGCGTTTGACGAGCAAGCTGTTATGATGACTTCTAATGCTTTATTTTTTTACTCTTTAGGAATGGTAGGTTTTGGACTTCGGGAAATATTATCGAGGGCCTTTTATTCATTACAAGATACAAAAACTCCAATGATTAACGCTAGTATTGCTGTTATTTTAAATATAATACTTAATATTATTTTGTCTAAATATATGGGGATAGGAGGATTAGCGCTTGCGACCAGTATATCAGGAATTATTAGTTCAATATTATTGTTTATTAATTTAAGAAAAAAAGTAGGATCTTTAAATTTGTTTCAACTATATGTTTCATTTGTTAAAATTTTAATCTCTTCAACTATAATGGGTATTATAGTTTATTGGTCCTATAGTTTTATAAGCCAAAATATTAATATTCATATATCTCTCTTTATTTCAATTGTTTTAGGTATAATAATTTACCTGATATTAAACTTCCTTTTAAAGGTAAAAGAATCGGAGATTATTTTCAAAAAAATATTTCATGGGGGTTACAATAGCTAAAGGTCATATAGTTAAATTCTTGGTAGAGGAACGTATCCTAAACCGTGTGTATATAATGGTATTCTCTTTTTTTTATGAAATGGCCGAGCTCTCGAAAAAAAACCTCGGTATGTTGAGACAGGTATTAGAAAGTGGGAGGATTACGAACAAAGGGTGACTTAGACGTCATCCTGAAAAATGGAAAAGTTTTTAGAATAGGTGGATGTAGATTAAGTACTGTGGATTTATTTCCACAGGGCTTTTTAAATTAAATAGGTATAAATGTCTATGATAGCAGTTTAATGTGTTATATACTATTAATTGAAATGGTTTTTGAAAAATGTATTTAGTAGATTTGTGTCGAAATGTTCTGTACCGTTCACTTTTTCTTTTATTTAATAGAGATTCTTACTATGTAAACTTGATGAGGGAGTATAGATGAATAACGATTATTGTCTTAATTTATCCACGGTATCAAAAGAATTAAACTTATTACTGGAACTCATGAGGGTTGACAATGAGCCCATTCATCAAAAATGGTTACCTGATATTGAATGGGAGATACTTCTCCAATTAGCAAGACATCATCGTGTTTATCCAATGGTTTATTCAAAACTAAAGAATATTGATGGAATTCCCTCATTTGTCCTTCAAACCTTATATAAGGAATACAAGCTCAATACATTTAAAATGCTTGCATTAAGCAAGGAAATGGAGCAACTTAGCAAGTTATTCACCGAAAATCATATTCCGCTTCTTTTTTTAAAAGGACCGGTCATTGCTGCTCATCTTTATGGTGATCTTTCCCTGCGGACATCTAAAGACTTAGATATATTAATACAAATAAAACATATTGAAAGAGTTGAAGAGATTCTAATCGATTTAGGCTATGAAAAAGAACCGGTACTTTCCGTATTGCCTTTCGTATTGAACGATTGGAAATGGGGAAAGCATCATATCGTTTATTATCATCCACAAAAACAGATGATGCTGGAAATTCATTGGAGATTAGAGCCGTTTCCATCTAAAGAACCTTCTTTCAATGAATTATGGGAACGTAAAAGGGTCAGTGTAATCACAAACGAGCCTGTTTATTTTTTAGGGGAAGAGGATTTATTTACGTATCTCGTATCACATGGAGCTCGCCATGGATGGTTTCGCCTTCGTTGGTTATTGGATATTGATAAAATGTTAAGAAAAGGATTGGATATCGAAAAAAGCATCCAGCAACTTAAACAATATCACAGAGGTCATGTAGGCGGACAAGCGCTTATTTTAACCTCGGAGCTATTGAGGACTCCAATTGAAGGTGATTTGAAAGAATTAACGGAAAGAAGTGATGCAAGGAAGCTGGCGCAACATTCAATGGAATTCATCAATGGAATGGAATCAATAGCGGCTATCAGTTCAACTAAATCATATAAGCGCTATAGATGGTCGATGAACAAAGCAGATAGATTCTTCAAGGGTTTACTATTGTTTTATCCTAACTATGCTGATGTACAGACATTCAAATTGCCTAAATATTTGCATCTTTTATATTTTCCATTACGTCCTTTTCTAATGGTGGTGAGGAAGATAAGAAAACGGTCATTGAGACATAAAGAAATTTAAATAGTGTGTAAAGTTCGAACATAAATGATTATTTCATTTAGGCCAAGCATTTGTCTGAAATTGCAGGTACTAAAAATTTTAAAAAGGATATGATTCCAAACTTTTTGGGGGTCATATCCTTTTTTTTTCTTTATGCTTTATTTTGTCATTGGAAATTTTAATTGTTTTTTAGAAAAATGGAGTAAATAGTTTTATAGATCGTTAGAACTAGTTAATTGACATGGGGGAAAAATGTGATAAACTAAATTATATTGTCGAAACTTTTATAATGAACATTTAAATACTTGATAACATAAATAACGTTACTATAGTACTAACCATAATTAATCATCTTCTGGGGGAGAACATGAGCGCAATTACCGGTATTTATCATACAAATAGAGAACCAATCAACTGCCAACATGGTCAAACGTTAATGTCAGCTCTGCAAAAGTACCCTGCAGACGATGTTCAAATATGGTATTCAGACAAAGTTTTTCTAGGCTGTCATGCCCAATGGATTACACCGGAGTCTGTAGGCGAGAGGCTTCCGTTTTATGATCATGAAAGAGGATGTGCCATTACAACTGATGCCATCATTGATAATCGTAAAGAGTTATTTGAAAAGTTGCAGGTTAAGTCAACCGATCAAAAATCTATCACGGATAGTGAACTTATCCTTCTTTCTTACTATAAGTGGGGAGAAGAATCTCCTAAACATTTAATTGGTGATTTTGCTTTTATGATTTGGGATGAAGTCAAGCAACAGTTATTTGGAGCCAGGGATCCTTCAGGATATAGAACCCTTTATTACAATCGGGATTCGTCGAGGTTTGTCTTTTGTACAACCATTGAACCATTGTTATCTTTGCCAAATGTCAAGAAGGAATTAAATGAACGATGGTTGGCCCAATATTTGGCAATCGCAGGTATGACGGATACAGTCGATGGACAAATGACTCCGTATCACCATATAGAGCAACTGCCGCCATTTCATACCATTGTGATTACGGAAACAGAAATCAAATGCTCTAAATATGGTACTTTTCTTCCGAAGGAGCAACTAAGACTTAAGTCAAATAATGAGTATGTAGAAGCATTTCAGGAAGTCTTTCAAAAGGCAGTGAATTCCAGACTAAGAACCCATCGTTCTATTGGTTCCTATTTAAGTGGAGGCTTAGATTCTGGTGCTGTAGTAGGCTTTGCTGTTAAAGCAATGAAAGAAGAAAATAAAACATTACACACCTTCAGTTATATTCCTCCAAGCGATTTTGTCGACTTCACCCCTAAACACCTATTACCTGATGAGACGCCTTTTATCAAAGAAACGGTAGAGTATGTGGGAGGGATATCGGATCATTACTGCGCTTTCGAAGGAAGAAACACCTACTTAGAATTGGATAATCTTCTTGATATTATGGAAATCCCTTTTAAATTTTTGCAAAATTCTTTCTGGTTAAATGGTGTATTTGAAAAAGCTCACGAGGAAAAAGTTGGGATTTTGCTCAATGGAGAGAAAGGTAATTTCACTATATCTTGGGGTTCTGCTATGGACTACTATGCCCTTCTATTAAAACAGTTTAACCTGCTGCGTTTTTATCGGGAGTTCATGCAGTATAACCGAAATGTAGGCGGATCTAGACTAGGACAGTTAAAATATATCACAGGGGTAGCTTTCCCATTTCTTAATCAAACACAGTCGAACGGGACAAGTCAACAACCTACTAGATTCATAAATCCAGCTTTTGCAGAGCGGACCGATATCTTTAACAAACTAAAACCGTATGGGGTAGATGAATCGGGTTGGTTTGCTCCAACTGATTTTATTACACAGAGAAGAATTCTGTTCGAAGATGCATTTCATTGGAATGCAGGTCACACCCTTGACTGTAAGTTGTCCTTACGATATGGCTTGTGGAAACGGGATCCAACGAATGATATACAGGTTATCCGTTTTTGTTTATCCCTTCCGGAAGAACAATATATACAAAACGGCTATGATCGTGCTTTAGTGAGAAGAGCAACAAAAAATATATTGCCTAATTCTGTTCGATTAAACCAACATGTACGCGGCGTTCAAGGTGCTGATTGGGTTCATCGGATGACTCCGAATTGGAGTTCTTTTATTGAGGAAGTCAAGCAATTAAGCACAGATGAAAGAATAGTAGAGTTTATCGATCCGCGGGTTCTAAGCTCTGCCTTAAAAACAGGTGGGAAAGGTCCGCGACAAAACTACTATATGCATGATGATTATACTATTTTATTACGTACCCTTGTGATTGGACGCTTTTTAAACAGGTTCCTTTAAAGGAGGTGAAAACAATGAAGAAAGAATGGAAAAAACCAGTACTAGAGGTACTTGACGTGAATGAAACAATGGGTGGTACAAACTATACTTCTTTTGATGCTTCGTGGAATCAGGGGGACACTATCCCAACGGATGGGAAAGGTATGCCTTTAATTGGCAGCTAACAGAAAGGTGTACAGCCGGAAGTTGTTGTATGGTATTTGTTAGATCCTAACAGGCAGAGAGAGACCCCTGCCTTTAGACTTACAACGAATAGATAAGTAGATTTGTAGGCGGGGGCGACTGCTTGTAAAAACTTGATTAGTTTAACAAACCATCAGTGAGGATGAGGAAAGTCTCACTTGTGGAAATTTTATTTTATATAACGTCACCTAACGTTGTCAAAATGGAGTGTTGATATGAAAAACAGACAGCACAAGGTAAACTATAGAGCTTTTGGCTTGATACTTAGTAGTGAAATTACGCTGCCGGAATTATTACAGATTGATGGAATGGTAGATGTAATAGATATAGAAATAGTAAAGGGAGACTTGTCAAAGCAGTGGTTAGAATGCTCGAATGAGGGGAATCCATTTGTTATTGATAAGGGCATGGTTATGTTCCAGCTCCCAAATATAGCGATATTTTCCATTAAAGAAGGCTGTCAAATTACTGTATCGCCATTAAAGGATTATGAAGAGGATATTGCTCGTCTTTGGATTCTAGGTACCTGCATGGGCGCCATTCTTATGCAAAGAAAAATCCTTCCTCTGCACGGAAGTGTAGTCGCCATAGATGGAAAAGCTTATGCGATTGTTGGTGATTCGGGTGCTGGAAAATCAACCCTTGCCTCGGCATTCCTGAAAAAAGGCTTCAAGCTTTTAACCGATGATGTGATTGCTGTTTCGTTCACTGACAACAATCGACCATATGTTACGCCATCCTATCCGCAGCAAAAATTATGGTTGAAAAGCTTACATCATTTTGGTATGGACAGAGTGGACTATCAACCGCTCATTGATCGGGAAGATAAATTTGCCGTTCCTGTTTTATCTCAGTTTGCGGATACACCGCTTGCGCTTGCTGGAATTTTTGAATTGGTCAAGAAGGATATTCAAGAAGTTGAGATGCTGCCAATTGAAAGTCTGGAAAGAATTTTTAGATTGTATCACCATACATACCGTAATTTCTTTCTTGAGCGTTCCGGTTTAATGGAATGGCATTTTCAAACGACTTCGAAACTGGCTAGTAAAGTGGACTTTTATCAATTACGCCGTCCAGCAGAAAAGTTCACGGCCCATGATCTAGCTGATCTTATTTTACGAACATTAAAGGTGGAGAAAATTATCAATGTCTAAAACTCAGAATATTTCAGGAGACGAAATTTTCGTCCAAAACCCAGGAAATATCGTCAGTGATATGGATGGGGAAAAAGTAATGCTAAGCATTGAAAATGGAAAATACTACAATTTGGGAGAAATAGGAGGAGCTATTTGGGATCTGATGAAAGAACCGATTTCTACTCAAGAGTTAGTTTCTCAATTGCTGTCCCGATATGAAGTCGAGCCAAAGGAGTGCGAGGAACAAGTTCTCTCTTTTCTTAATGAATTAATGGATGCAGGCCTCATTAGTAAAAAAAGAGAAGCCGATAATTCCTAGTAGTGGATGTTTTAGGACTTGGAGGACGACATGAGCGTTTTAAGGAAACTGAAAACCTTTTTAAAGTTAGATAGGAAAACGAAATGGCTGTTACTAGAAGCTTATGTTCATTTAGCCAAGGCCCGTTATCTGAAGAGTGTTCCCTTTTCAAAAGTGGCTCCTTCCCTTGGTGAATCGATGAGAGAGACGTCTTTTGCAACGAATGAATCCAAAAATGCAGACTTGGCTAGGGTTTCTCGGGCGATTCACCTTATGAGTAGGTATACATTTTGGGAGAGCGAATGTCTTGTTAAAGCGATTGCTGGCATGAGAATGCTGGAGAAGCGGAACATTGAAAGCACGCTTTACTTAGGTACAGCGAAGAATGAAAAGGGAGGTATGATTGCGCATGCTTGGTTACGTAGCGGACCTTATTATATTTCCGGTGCTGAAGAAATGAATCAATTTTCGGTTATAGCGAAATTCGCCAAGGGAAATGGGAACCGTTGAGATGGAACAATGATAGAGCAGGGACAAGTTTGTGCTAGGGGGATCGGCTTTGAAGCATCTTTTGTATTTTACAAAGAAAATACACAACTTTGCAGGAAAAACGCTTTATTTTAATCTTATCTGTATGTTGGCCATTGGTTTGCTGGAAAGTGTAGGAATTTTCTTGATTATCCCGTTAATTGCTTTAACAGGAATGATGGAATTTAGTACAAAGGATCTTCCATTTTTAGACTGGGTGAATACCTTATTTTCGGGTATTCCAGAAACAATTGCCCTTATAATCATATTAGGCGTATACGTTTTATTAATGATAGGACAAAGTATTTTCAAACGGAGTCAAACTATTTTAGGAGCAAGAATTGAGCAGGGGTTTATTCGCCATTTACGGGAAGAAACGTATAAAAATTTACTACAAGCGGATTGGCCATTTTATTTAAGAAAAAGAAAATCAGATATTATTAACATTATGACCAATGAAATCTTTCGTGTGAGCGCGGGTGTGCACTTATTTCTGCACTTTGTATCCTCGCTTATTTTTACTGCCATTCAAATCTGTTTGGCATTTTATTTATCGGTTACGATGACCAGTTTTATCTTATTTTTTGGATTCATTCTTATTTTTTTATTAAGGAAAATTAGGAAACGTTCACAGGAGCTGGGGAAGGAAAGCTTTGAGTTAACTCAAACCTACTTAGCAGGAATGACCGATCAATTTAATGGAATGAAGGATATTAAGAGTAATTCATTAGAGGACGTTCATTTGAATTGGTTTCTCTCTCTAAGTAAAAAGATGGAACAGAATCGGATTCAATTAACGACGTTAAATACATCCTCCCAGTTGATCTTCAAGGTGGTATCGTCCTTCTTAATTGCTGCGTTTGTGTTTTTTGCGATTAAGATGTTCACTGCTCAGCCGGCACAAGTTATGATGATTACAGTCATTTTTTCAAGGCTATGGCCACGGTTGACGGGGATTCAATCCACTCTAGAGCAAATCGGATCCACAATTCCGTCCTTTAAAGGAATGCTTGATTTACAAACTGAAAGTATGGAAGCAAAAGAGTTACACAATCTTGATTATGAAAAGATCGTGCCGATTGAGTTGAAGGAGGGCTTGAGTTGTCATCATGTGTATTTTAAATATGAAAGCAATAAAAATACATATGCCTTGAAAGATATCAATATCCATATCCCAGCTAATCAAATGACAGCGATCGTCGGGAAATCTGGAGCGGGAAAAAGTACGTTAATTGATCTATTAATGGGGTTAAATCAGCCTGATCGGGGAGTAGTCAAGATTGATGGGACCCCTCTTACAAGTGATCGACTGCTGGCACTGCGAAAATCGATTAGCTATATTCCTCAAGATCCTTTCCTATTCAATGCAACGATCCGAGAAAATTTAATAATCATTGATTCGAATGTGAGTGAAGAAAGGATTTGGGAAGCACTGGAATTTGCGGCAGCGGCTGATTTTGTCAAAGAGCTCCCTCAAGGGCTGGATACTTTCATTGGGGATCGTGGGATCCGCTTGTCTGGAGGAGAAAGGCAGCGTCTTGTACTAGCTAGAGCCATTTTACGAAAACCGTCCATCTTGGTTTTGGACGAAGCTACCAGCGCCCTAGACACAGAAAATGAAGCCAAAATTCAGAACGCCATCGATAAACTAAAAGGAAAAATGACCATCATCATCATCGCCCACCGTCTAACCACCATCCAGAATGCCGATCAAGTCCTCACCATCGATCAAGGCCAAATTGTCCAAGTACGTGGAGGGGTCCACCGTCTAAATAGGGATGGCCACAGGGACGCCCTGGAAAATCCTTTTTCACAGAATGTTTAACATATAGTATATGAAGAGGCCGTTATCGCTTATTTTTTTACCTGTATAATGAAAAAGGCTGCTATAAGGAATGAATAAAAGAAGCACCATTTCCGTGCTTCTTTTTCGTTTTTTTATCTTTTTAAATATAAGTGCAAAGGCCCCACTGATTTAGATGGGCCTTGCGTATTGAAGAGTATTTCTTATTTAAGATCGTATGAATCTAAGAATTTTAATTTTAGCAACACTAGTAAACTAACATATGAAGATAAGAATGATAGATGAGTTCAAATAATTAGAAGTTGCATATCTTAAATTTGGATTTTATGCGTTTGAGGTAATAAACATGATCCTATCGAAAGAGTCTTCTTCGTGGATTATTCCAAACCTTTATATAAATTTGACCTTCACTTGATTTAAAAAGTTTAATCCCAATTAGTTTTAATAGAGTAAAAACTTCCCTCATTTCAATTAATGGCATCAAACGTACCCCTTTCATTTTTAAAATATAGGACTTTATATACTTTTCACTGTGATTATATTATCAATGACTATTATACCATGAAATTTTATCTAAAGAACTACAATTTCCCATAATATTTTACAGATTTACCAAAGTATGGATAAGATAGGGACGTAGGAACAGGTTCATTTTTCATGTTTTAGTATCTTTTATAAAGAATTTACGACAAATTCAGTCAGAGAACAAAGACTCATAATGTGATGGGCCTTTTGTGAACCTTCATCTAGAGGGGGCTAATGTCATTAGTTTTGGTTCCCGTTTACTTCACGAGGTTCTCTTTCTTTTTCAAAAGCATTGGTAAACACTTTTCTGTAAACCTATGGGGAGGCTATCAGGTATCTATAGATTCATTTTATGACATGGGGGAGCTTAAAGTTCGTGGTATTGCCAACTACAAATCCATATGGAGAAACGAAAGCCATGAGTGAGCGAATTTTAACGGATATAGCGAAGGTAAATCCAGGTTTTTCGGTGATCCTTCGATATTTCAATCCAGTAGGTGCCTACAAGAGCAGCTTAATTGGAGAAGCTCCAAACGGAATTCCAAATAACCTAATGCCATATGTAACACAAGTAGCAAAGGGTAAACATGAGAAGTTAAAAGTCTTCGGAAATGATTATAAACAGTGGATGGAACGGGATTACGTGATTATATCCATGTAACGGATTTAGCCGAGGACCTTGTTACTGCATTGGATCATCTTACAGATGGTGTGCATATCTATAACTTGGAAACTGGACTTGGTACGAGTGTGCTAGAGTTAGTGAAAGCTTTTTAAGAAGCCAATGAGATTGAAGTCCCTTATGAAATCATAGAGCGAAGACCTGGGGATATTGCCGAATGCTATGCGGATGCATCAAAGGCAAAGAGGGAACTAGGCTTGCTAAGCGTGATATTATCGAAATGTGTCGGGATGCTTGGCGGTTTGAGAAAAATTATAAGGAATAATTACGAAATTAAGGATACCCGCTAGGTTGTTTTATATAGCAGCTGGACGGGTAATTTCCAGTCCTTTTACTTTAGTTCATTAATGTATGAAAACATTTTTTGTGTCTGTTCCTTTACAATCGTTTGCTGAATGTTTTACATCATTTTGCGTATTTTGCCATTCGTCGTCATTGTACAATCATGAAGTTTCTCACTTTTCAAGTGATCGTTCTGGCTCAAATTCATGTTCTGAAACTACTCGTAGTGATCAAAACGGGGCAATACTAATTATGTTATACACAAAGGAATGGGAAGTTGCACGTGAAGGGTATATGTAACTTCCCATAAGTCTTTTATAAAAGATACATGCGTATTAATCAAATTTTGCCTTATCGAATTTGCGCCCGGATCTAATAACTGTGCTCGCTTGATCAAATACTATCAAAAGTACAAGGCCCACAGGAGAGGACCACTTAAAGAAATGTAGGAACTCTACACACGTCGCAAGTCTCTGTACAAAAGCATTTGGTAATATAGTTAACTAAACTCCGAATGCAAGTGCTCAATTGCTCTTACGATTGTCCTTTTTTTGTTTTTATCCAAATCGTCTCCTACTCCGACCATGTCGTCGGTTTCCATATCTACATCAATTTGGAATGAGGCAAAGGCTTCAATATACTCTCCCTCTGTATAAAAGAGCTCTACGTGGCACTCTTTTCCCTTGTAATCATAATGATTGATGATCTCGATGTCTATGTATTCTTTCATCATATTGAACGCGCCTTCTTTTTTTATTAAGAAAATTGGCATAGTTTTAAGTTACCATTTAAGCCAAAGTTTTACGATGATTATAGGCAGGTTTTTATAATTGTGCTGAATTTGTCAAAGGGTTTTCCGGAAAATTCCCTTTTTTCAACATAAAAGGATAAGTTGTGTTTCGTGATTCATGAGGTCCTATAGATAAGGTCGATTATAGGCTCTAGCTCAATGTATCTATTCCATTGTTTTCATGCTGTATATCGAATCTTTTGTTTCTAGGCCTACTTATCGCTTAATCTTTATAAGGTCTAAGAATCACTGATTCGTTTGCTCCCTATACACCGATCAGGGTAACGCCCCGAAAAAACCTGACCAGAGTAACGTTAAAAACGTTCAAGTGCTTCACATCTTATTTCTCAGTAAAATTTATCTGCCCCTCTTCTTTTACAAGCAGGATGCTTTTCTCCTTTTCATATAGAAAGATCATATTTTTTTCCATCTTGGACCGTTCCAAAAGGGTAGTACGTAAAAAGGTTGCTTGGTTTTGTCTATTTTGGAGTCTGTCGGTATTGACATCAATAATCAGGGAATGTCCTCCTATTAGATGGACAATGGTTTGATTAGGTGGGAGGGGTTCAATGTCATAAATATGGGATTGGACAAGCCACATGGTTCCATCCTTCTTTGAATTACATCTGATGAGGATGATATTCTGTTGTGCGGATAAGGCAACAGGGAGTTTATTTCTTCCCTTTAAAATCGATCGAGAGGACTTTATCGCTCCATTCAGTTCATGACCGGCATAAAGGAAAGAGGCTTTTACGATTTCATTCGGGGATTGACTGACGAGAAAACTGAGGTCACCTTCAATAACTTGTGAATACTCATAGCCATTATAAAAATAAGAGAACAATGCTGAAGTTTTACAATTAATAATATAGGATTTTATCAATCTACACACTCCGATATATTTATTTTTGGTTAATAAAGAACAAGGTGGTGGTTCTGAGCCAAAGGTTGGTAGTCTATAAGGTAATTAATTTGACAACGCTTACATACAGGTGGATAAAATGAACGACTGACTAATGCCTTTCCTTTCGATTATTATTGTTCAAGTGATCACAAATAGGTTTAAAAAATAACTTTCAAAGAGAGTACTGAATGGTTGTATCTATAAGGGAGGTGATTCTATTCATCATCTCTGTACTCGATTCGAATAATTTCATTCATATCGTCAATTCCAAGGGCATCTGCAATTTTTTCCAAGTGTTCTATATAGATAAACTTTCTGTTCTGGTTTTTTAAATTACTTAATTTATCATGACCAATATCCGTCATTAATGAAAGTCCTCTTAAAGATAAGTTTCTCTCTTCCAGTAATTCTTCGATATTTATCTTTACTTTTCTCCCCATAGCACTCTTCACCCTTTTTATGACTATAAGGACAAATTACTATATAAACGGAAAATAAGTGGTATCCCATCCGATACCACTCCGTAAATAATTTTATAAGTCTTCATAAAAAAATGATTGGTTTTTGATAAAAAAGGACATTTTCCGAGAAAAATGATATGTTTTTTGTCAAAAGTTGATCGTTTTTTCGTCCGTTTTGTTCTTTTTCATCATTGTACAAATTTGTCGTAGTTTCATAGAGTAAGGGTGAAAAGTCCCAGTCATAGTGGCGTCCCGAATTAAAATGACAGAACTCTTTCGATTCGTGAGCCTCTTGTATACCCGAGGTAATGTTAACTTAACTGGGATCGAGGAGTGTTTCGATTGCTTCGAAAGTCAAAAGCTATAGGGATTTTAACGGTATTACAACTGAAAGAGAGAGTGACTCGAAGGCTAATAACCCCTGTGTTTTTCATCCCTTAACCCTGAAAATGAAGAGGAGGAACATCAAAATGAGTAAACTATTAATTCAAGAAAACCCAATCATGATTCAACCGTCCCTTGTGATGGAATTAGGACTCAATCAAGCGATTATTATCCAGCAGGTCCATTATTGGTTAGTCACGAGTTCGCATATTAAAGATGGGAGAAGGTGGATCTTCAATACATATAAGGACTGGCAGCAGCAGTTCCCGTTTTGGTCTGAAAGAACGATTATGCGGAGCTTTCTTGCCTTGGAAGAAGCGGGGTATCTCATTTCTGCTAACTATAACCGGATGAAACTTGATAAAACGAAGTGGTACTCCATTGATTATGACAAATTGGCAGAGTTAGAGAATGACTTATTGAGTCACACGACCGAACAAATTGTCAGTACAGGAATGACAGAGGGACAGCTTATAGATGACAGCGTGACAGAAGCAATACCAGAGATTAACACAAAGACTAACACAGAGAAGATATATACACCTCTTCCCATTGCTGAAATCCTTACATACTTGAACTCGAAAGCGAACACAAACTATAAAGTTAGTTCTAGGAAAACAAAGCAACTAATCAAATCTCGTTTTAACGAAGGATTTCAACTCGAGGACTTTATTAAGGTGATCGATATTAAAACAGAGGAATGGAAGAATGACCCTGCTATGAGTAAGTTTCTGAGGCCGGAGACCTTATTTGGACCGAAGTTTGAATCTTACCTCAATCAAAAGAGCGGAAAGAGAGCCTATCATGAGGAGGATTTTGACCTTGAGTGAAACGTGGGGATGGTTCTCGCGTTTCATTAGGAAGAAGAACTACCATGAGGAGGAATTTAACCTTGATATCTAAACGAGAAGTTTTTCATTTGCTTAGGCTGATTTCTGTTTATTATGATTCGTTTGATCTCCAACAAGAAAAAATCGATGAGTGGTGTCGTGTGTTAAAGGATGAGACTCTTCAAGTGTTGGAGGAAAACTTACGGAAACATGTGGCCTATTCACCTTTTCCACCAAAGGTTTCTGATTTACTTTGCAAGCCGAAAAATGGTTCTAGAGCCATACCAAATGATGAAGATACGAAAATTATTTTAACAAGTCCCTATCAACCAGCCAGTAAAGAGGTGGTAGAAAGGTCATTAGCACAAATACGAGAAATCTTAGGCATCAAAAGAGGGGAAGACTGATGAAACGGAATCCGTATTATCATATTGAGGTCGAACAAGCGATCATTGGCGCTTTGTTTTTAGATGGAGAATTGATCACGGAATGTACGTTACAACCCGAGCATTTTTACTCCTCGCAGTTAAGAAACATTTACATCTTGATGCAGCAATTAGCGGAAAAGGGAAAACCGATTGATGTGGTATCCGTTGCAGAGGAAGCGGGTCCGGAATACTTTTCTGAAATAGGAGGCTGGGATCTCTTACCCTCCCTAGCGGAAAGTGTTCCATCGACCGCAAATTTCCAGTATTACCAGGAAATTGTGAAAAAGTATGCACATAAAAGAGATACGGTTCTGATTGCTAATAAGATCCGCAAAGCCACTCAAGCAGGAAATCTAGACAGGACCCTTCGCGAAGGAATTCAAGATTTACAAACGGTAGAAGACCTTCTAAACGAAGAGAATCTGGGTGACATTCAACAAGGATTGATCGATTTATATATGGATTGTGAACAAGATCTTGGAGAGATCAGCGGCATAGCTTCAGGCTTTAAAAGCCTTGATGGATTAACGGGAGGATTCCAAGAATCAGATCTTGTCGTCATTGGGGCCCGTCCAAGTGTAGGGAAAACGGCGTTTGCGTTAAACATTGCCTTACAAGCTGCGCAAGAAGATGTGTCAATTATTTTTTCGTTAGAGATGTCGAAAAAGCAACTGCTCAAAAGAGCCGTTGGGCAAATAGGGAATGTCAGTTCAATGAAATTAAGAAATCCCAACCGGCTTTTTGACGAAAAGGATTGGAACAGCCTCCAACAAGCATTAGGAATGATTTCAAAGATGAAGCTGCATATTTACGATCAAGGCGGAATGGATGTTCCTTACATCTGGTCGCATGTGAGAAAACTGCGGCAACATTATGGCCCAGAAAAACGATTGCTCGTGTTCATTGACTATTTACAATTAATTAACGGAGATCCTCGTTTAAAGGGAAATCGGCAGGCAGAAATTAGTGAAATCAGCCGGGCATTGAAACAGATGGCGAAGGAGTTAAACGTGGTCGTCGTGGCTCTTTCCCAACTGAGCCGGGCGGTTGAAAGTAGACAAGACAAGCGCCCGATGCTATCCGATCTTCGTGACAGTGGGCAAATTGAACAAGACTCTGATTTAATCGCCTTCCTCTATCGGGATGATTACTATGACCGTGAATCAAAAGCGAAAGATCGAATAGAAATCATCTTAGCCAAACATCGAAATGGCCCAGTTGGAACCGTAAAGCTTGCGTTCTTGAAGGAATATGGAAAGTTTTTGGACTTGGTGGGGTGAAACGTGGGAAACATGGGGACGGTTCTCACGTTTCATTTTAAAGAATGAAACATCAGAACCGTCCCGGCGTTTCATTTAATTTTAGAGGGAAAGGTATCGGTGGTTATCGTCGGTTTGCGGGGAACTATGTAAAGGAATCCAAGGAGGGTGTACATTAGCTGGGCATTCTTTAGATTGAGATATGACATAGCAGGAATGGTTATAAATCTTATCAAAAGAAAATCAGGCCTTTTATTTTCGCTGGGTTCTATCCATTGAATTAAAGGATTCTAACAGTTTACCTTAATGTATGGTTACAGGGACGCCCCGAAAATTCTTGTTTTGCATTATGTTTCACAGGAGGGTCTTAAACCCTCTTTAAAATAAACTAGTAAATCTAATATGGTATTCTATTAATATAATGAAATAATAATTGAAAGGTGGAAAGAGATGTACACAAAACTAGATTTACTGAACCATTTGAAACAAATGGGGATCGATAAAAATGGAACAATACTTGTTCATTCGTCAATGAAAAGCATTGGCCAAGTAGAGGGTGGAGCAGATACTGTCCTAGATTCATTCTCCAAATATATGAATAACGGTTTGTTAGTCTTCCCTACTCATACATGGAAATATATTAATGCCGAGAATCCCCGCTTCTATGTAAGTGACTCACCATCTAATGTGGGGTTGTTGACGGAACTTTTCCGGAAGCGTCCAGGTGTGATTCGCTCATGGCACCCAACGCATTCAGTAGCCGCCTTAGGTAAAGGTGCACAGGAATTTGTTGCAGGAAATGAACAATTCGATACACCTTGTGCACGGGAATCGAGTTGGGGGAAATTGCTAGATCAAAAAGCAACCATCTTATTAATCGGAGTGGACCTGCGAAGATGTACTTATATTCACGGCGTTGAGGAATGGCTCGATATTCCGGGACGATTAACAGATGAACACGAACAGCTTTACACGGTTTTTCCAGATAACACGGAAATATCCGTACCACAACGAAGACATATTGGTCACACCTCTGAAAAATACGGACGAGTGGAAGATGTTTTTCTAGATAACCAAGCTATGTACAAAGGGAAATTTGGGGATGCAACGGTGCGTGTTTGTGATACGGTGAAAATGACGGATTTGCTTATTCCTTTACTTAAAGAAAAACCGGATTTATTTTCATGAAGGATGTATCGTTTCAACCCGAAACAGAGTTCTTTCTCATTTTTTAAAAGGTGGAAGTTTATCAAGCATTTTTAAGGTTGCGTAACTGTGACGCCCCGAAAAGCAGTAAGATAGAATCAGACCCATTTAAGTAATATTGAACAGCTGCTAGTTTAGTTTCAAGTGAATATATTTTAGTCATAAAAACTGCACCTCGACCCAATTAGGTCGAGGTGTCTGCCCTTTTGTCTCTACATTTCGACTTATACCATAGTTCGAGTCCGTTCTCTCTATATACCCATCCTCTACGTATAGACGTCGTTTCATAGGTTCCCTTGGCGTCCCGATTTAATAATTTTTCAGCCATTTCAATATAAGCAAGAATCATATTTTTGTCCCTTAATGGTTTTCCATGTCCAACAGCAAGATAATCAAACTCATTTTCTCGACTCGTAATTTTTTTAATCCTTCGAGAAACCTTTGAAGACACTCACTATTATCGTCATCAGGAGTGTTTTTGTTTGTGTGATTGTTATAAAAAAGACGCTTATGTACTTTCACTTCTTCTTCGATTGTAGATCGTCCAAATAAAAGAACGCTATCCCCTACAATATCCCCACTAAATAAGATTCTTTCTTTTTCAATCCTATCGAAATGGTCTGATTGTTTTCTTCTTGTGCTAGTTTGGATAGATAAAATCTTTTTGATTGAAATCTAAATCCTATTAGCCTGAAGATTAATAGAATTTTTTGTTTACATGATGATTACATTTGTGTGACAATAGTAATATTTTGCCATTACCATCTTCCGTATCCTGCTTTATAATAGTGTATTATAACCATATTTTAGAAAGGAGAGCCAATGAAAAAAGGTTTATTTTATGGATTTATTTTGCTTGCTATCTTAGTACTAGGGTTTTCTCTATTTTACTTAAAGGATTCATCTGAAATGGCTAACAAAGTGAAAGAGAAAAATTCAGAAGAAACAGAACTAAATCTAAATGAAACAAAGATTCATAAGGCTGCAGCTGCAACTGTTGGTAAGAGCCCAGATGAGGAAAAGCAACCTGTCGAAGGCAAATTTGAATCGAATGCTGAATTTAATAGGATAACACAAAGCGCGGAATTAAATTTAGAAGCTTTAATCGAGTTAGCCGAGAAAGAAGTTGAAATGAAAAAAGAAGGTAACATGGATCTTTCTATTATTACAATAAAATATAAGACCATTCTAAAGGAAAAAGAAAAGGAATCAGACGGCCAATTCAAAATCTTTTTAGACAAACTGGAATCAGACAGGCTTGAGAATGGACTCCCAGCATCGTTGGAAGAAGAATATAAGCGGGAATACGAACAAAAGAAATTAGATCGCTTATTTAGGTTAAAGGAAGCCATACAAAAGCTTGTCTAAACTTATCAGAGAAAGTAATAGATAGAGAGAAAGAAAGAGAACTGAATCATTAGGGAGTGGAGTTTTTGAAGAACAAGTCATTGGTGATCATATTAATTTTTTTGTTAATCGCTAACCCACTAATGGCTTTAGCGGAGCCATTAGAAATAAGTAATCAAACAACAGAGTCTGATTATATTGAACCTACCCTTAATAACGTCCAATTATCTACCAGAGATGTGAATGTTGGGGAGGAAATTGTTTTTACAGCTTCAGTATCGGATGACCTTTCGGGAGTTTCTAGTGTATCGGCCATGATATACATAGCAGACAGATCTAAGCCTGATGGTGCCCGTTACATTGAATTTGTCTACGATCCTGAAACAACAAATTGGATTGGAACTTATATAGTTGGCGTGAATGATCAACCTGGAGAATGGATCTTACAAGACATTCATATGGTTGACAGCTCATATAATTCAAACTGGGCTTACATTTCAGAATCCTTTACCATCCATAACGCAGATGGAGACTTCTCGGCTCCCATAGTAGAAAATGTTGTGATTGATCCGGAAACGGCTAATGTAGGAGATGTTGTCAATTTTTCTATGAAGGTTACTGATGATAAGTCTGATATTAGTTATGTCAATCCGTATCTACAATCTGTTGATGGTATGTCAAATCGGTATATCTATGTAGAATATGACCAAGAAAAAGATGCTTGGGTTGGTTCCTTTACTGTGCAAAAAAATGACAGACCTGGCTTATGGACCTTAATGGTTGATACACAGGATACAGCAGGGAATTATGGGATGATTGATACGAATAAAAACCTTTACATCAATAATGAGGATGGCGATTTTACAGCACCAGTTATAGAAAACATTGAAGTTTCACCATCTACGATTGCAGTAGGGGAAACAATAACGATAACTGCTGATGTAAACGATGATCATTCAGGAATTCGAGAGGTAACGGCTAATCTTCATTCGTATAACTATGAACAATATGAAACAGTAAAAATGAACTACAACCAAGAACTAAATAAATGGATAGGGACCTTTACTGCAAAAGACACGACACAGGATGGTGATTGGTTTATCACTGTAAATGCAGTAGACAATTTTGATAATCATGTCTCAAATTACTCTTCACCGTATTTTAATGTCATCAATCCTGATGGAGATTATACAGCACCTACGATCACAAGTTTAGAGGTGAATCCGACAAACATAACAGTTGGTGAACAAGTGACCTTAACAGCAACGGTAGAAGATGACAAATCAGGCGTGGCTTATGTTCAAGTGCAAATGGACTACATAGGTAATGTACCATTTAAGTACAATAGTGAAAGCGGAAAATGGATAGCAACTGTGACGATTCCAAACTCTATTGAAGATGGAACGATACTTAACATTCATAGTGTAGAAGCAATTGACTTCAAGGGCAATAAAGGATATGAATCGTTCTATGAATCAGTGAATGTATCAAACCCAACTCCATTAACATTAAAAAACGTTGAATTTTCATCTAATACGGTTAAGGTAGGCGATGACCTTCAAATTCAAGCGAAATTTGCTAATGATCAAGATGTAGTTAAAAGTGTGACAGCAAGAATTACTAATGAATATAGTCTTCATAGACTTGTAGAACTTACCTATGATCAAGCCAGTGGAACATGGATAGGAACATACCCTGTTACTGCTAAAACTGGGGAATGGTATGTATACTTAGATGTAAAAGATGTACAGGGAAACTCTTATTATTTTTCAGCAGATAAAACATTTACGATAGAAAATCCAGATGCTGATATTGAATTGCCAGTAATCGAAAATGTGACGATTACACCTGATGTAGCAACCTTGGGTGATGAGATAATGATTGAAGTAGAAGCAACCGATATCGGATCTGACATCGAGTTTGTTCATGCGTTTTTGAAAATGGAAGATAATTATTACCATTATATTCCACTTACCCTTGATCAAACGACAAAGAAATGGATAGGGAAATACACAGTAAGACAAAATGATGTTTCGGGTCTATGGACTGTTGAAATCACGGCTAGTGACTTTGAGGGTAATATGCAGTCCGATTCAAACTATCAAATTGAAATCAATAATCCAAATGCAGATATAACTGCACCTACGATTAAATCATTTCATGTTGATCGCATCGTTGCCCAACCTGGTGAAACGGTTAAGTTTGAAGCGAAGATTATCGACAATGAGTCTGGAGTTAGTGAGGCCTATGTTCAAATTAGCCAGAATAATAGCTCTGAATCTATTCAGAAGCAGGTGAAACTTTCTTATGAAGAGACTCGTGACTTATGGGTAGGATCTTATACGATTCCAGCCTATTCCACTTCCGGGTTACATTATGTTTATCTAACAACTGTAGACCAAGCAGGCAATTATAATAATGAATCTTGGTTCAATGACTTGTTAATTCTGAATGATACACCCGACTATGACAAACCGATTCTTGGGGAATTGAGCTTTACGCCTGGAACGGTTAAATTAGGTGATTCAGTTTCTTTCAAGGTAAAAGCCACAGATGTTGGTTCCGGTGTTGAAGATGTAAGTGTCACGTTCATGGATGGGCAGTACTGGAATGCAAGTGAATTTGGTGGATATTTTGAAAGTATTGACTTAGAATACGACTCTACGGAAAATGTCTGGATTGGAAGTAAAGTTATAAACTCAGTAGATTACACAGGAAAATGGAGATTGGAAGTATCGGCACGTGATGGAGCAGGAAATTATGTATATGACACATTCCCTCAGCCCCTTTATGTCGACCGAGACGAAGTTGGAACAGTCACTTCAGTAGATGTTGAGGTTAATCAGACTAGTCCACAAGTGGTAGGAACGCCAATTACTGTTAAGGCTACTTCTGAAGGAAGTAAACATCCAGAGTATCGTTTCCTTGTCCGAGATGAAAAGGGAGACATTACTACTATTCAAGAGTATAGCAGTCAAGATACCATAACATGGACACCAACACAATCAGGAGATTACACAATCATTGTCCATGCAAAGGATAAAAACAAAACTGGATCGGCTAGTTTTTATGAAGCAATGAATGAAATGAACTATAAAATTAATGTAGGAAAAGTAACAAGTGTAGAGGTTGAGGCTGATCAAGCTTCACCACAACGTGTTGGAACTCCTATTACATTAACAGCTACATCTGAAGGTAGTAACGAGCCTTTGTATCGTTTCTTGGTCAAAGGTGAAAAAGGAAAACCTACAACACTTCAGTCATATAGCAGCAACGATACGGTCACATGGACACCAACAAGTCCAGGAAATTACACCATTACTGTTTATGGTAAAGACAAGAATAAACCGGGTTTAGGAGCCTATGAAGCACAAGCCGTTATGAGCTATGAGGTGAATGCTGACAAGGTAACAAGTGTGAACGTAACAGCTGAACAGTCAGCTCCACAAGTAGTAGGAACTCCGATTACTCTAAAAGCAACATCAGAAGGAAGCAATGAACCGTTGTATCGTTTCTCTATAAAGGATAACAAAGGAACCGTTACGACGCTGAAGTCTTATAGCGGTAGCGATACGGTCACATGGACACC